>JAZSQJ010000053.1:0-100913 GCA_045537905.1 Eubacteriales bacterium | reverse complement strand
AATTTTCTACATTTTATTTGTTTTTTCGTTCAAAACGAACCTCGGCTCACAGTACTTAGTACAGTTATCGCCTCGGTTCGTCTTGCCTGCACTCTTTCTCAGCACTCTGCCAGCTTGATGACAAGGTTTGTCATCAAGCTGGCCATCGGATGACGATGGTTTTTTGTTTTATATAAACTCGGTAAGTTTAGAAGCTATCTATAATACCTGCGTCATATTTGAGGACTGCTGTGGCATCCAGGTTATCAACCGATTCGCTGGCGTTTACATCCGCTTCCAGAAGCTTGGTTTCCTCAAGGTCGATAATGCCTGCATCGTATTTCAAAATAGACGTAGCATCAAGGTTGTTGATCTTACCGTCGCCGTTTACGTCGCCCGACACTACCAGAGTAAGGGTCTCGGCTACCTGAAGGGCACTGTTGTAAGCGTTTACTGTGTAGCCTGTGGAAACCTTTTCATTTCTGACAGAAGCTCCGTCTTTGTTAAAGAACTCTACCTTAGAGCCGTTGATGCCCTTTACCACGTCGTAAACGGTAGCGTTACAGGGAACGCCGTACAGCTTGCCGTTTACCTTTTTTAGTCCGCTGCCGCTTTTTACGGTGATAGAGGCACTTTCGGGCGGGATAGTAGGCAGCTCTGCCGTGCCGTTAGCGTAAGCAAGAGCGTCTGCCTCTGTTTTTGCAAAGGCTATATATGCGATATCCATATATTCCCCAGCCTTGGCGTTACCGCCAAAGTAGTCCAGACGGATGCCGTGGATGGTGCCCGTCCAGTAGGAAACGCCGTTAAGGTCAATTATCTGTGTGTTCCACTGGCCTGCCGTTTCGTGCTGGAAGCGTACAGAGTAGCCCCCGGTGGGACTGCCTATGTTACCTGCACAGAGGAACAGCTCGGTTGAAGGAGTGGTTACGTTTTCGCCGGTTTTATACTTCATAACTATGTATTTGTACTGACCGGCACTGAGGGTATTGAAAGCAGAGGACACTGCATAGTACTGGTATGGGTCGATGGTGTCGGTGGAAGCACTAAGACGAACCGCACCCTCTACGGCTGTGACCGTGGTGGTGTTGCCGTAGCCTGAGGAGATTACGTTTGCCGCACCTTCCTCTGCAAAGGAGAGATAACGGGCGTTAAACCTATAGGGGAGCTTAGGCTTAAACTCACCCTGAGCCGCCCTCTCCTCGTTACAGGAAACAAGGGCAATGCCGTTGATGCAGGCACGGGCGGTTCCGTCACTGGGCTTATTTACCAGCTCGTCCCCTACTATCATAGTGGAGGAGCCGCCGCCGTCAAGGTGGATACAGGTGTTTACACCAAGCTGCATTACGAGGTCGTCCATATAATTGTAATTAAGACCAAGGCTCCAGTTAGACTGTCTGCCGTCGTTTTGTATGAACACTATCTTACCGTCGTTTTTGTAGCCTATAATCGTGGAGGGGTAGTTGCCAACGCCGGAGGGGTTAGTAGAAACGCCGTCCAGAACCAGGGGCATATGACCGCCGATGGAAAGGACAGCCTTAGACCAATCGTTAGGTCTGCCCGATGCATCGCTGATGCTTACGTCTATCGTAACCTTGTCGCCTACCTGGTAGCCGCTTATCGTTGCCACCTTGTCCCCGCGGGCAGTGAGAACGATACTGGTATTATCCAGTGCAGGGCTGGCTTCATCATTGGAGGGGTATATTGCAGAAACAGTGCCGCTTACGGTGCCGCCGCAGGTGAACTGACCCTCTATATCGGTAAGTACAACCTCGTAGGCATCGTCAAGGGCAAAGTTGGTGTAATTGCAGTTGCCGTCGTAAATAACCAGGGTGTTGGGAGCGGGAAGACGGTTATACGCCTGAGTGTCGGTGCTAAGACCTTGGGTGGTATTTTTTACGTCCAGATTAACGATAGGCTGTCCAAGCATAGGAACGTAATCCTCCGTGATGCCAAAGGCCCAGAAGGTAACGGGTCCCTCACCGTTGGTGGTATGGGCAGACTCGTTAACGGTCTGGGAGGAACAGTAGATTATCCCGTCAGACATAAGCATACCGCGAGGTACCGTAAGAACGCTTTTACTCATATTGGCGTTACTGTGGATTTCTGTCATCCAAAGGTCGCCGTTTACAGCGGCAATAACCTCCTTGCCCTCCTCGGCGTGGGCGGTGTTGTAGGCGTTTACAAAGCCGCCTACCGTGGACTTTTTAACAATGTACTCGTTTTTAAGAATAGCAAGGTCCAGGCTACGCTCTGCCAGGTCAAACTCTATAATATTAAACTTCTGCTTGCCGTAGGGACTGCCCTCAACAGCCGCCTTGGTAAAGCTTACGCCCTTGGCAATGGTGGTTGTGCTACCGTCAGTCTCGCCGCTTATAATGGGCAAGGCATTGGCAGGAAGCATCATACTTACCGCCAAAAGCAGCGCTGTGAGAACGAAAACCAAACTTCTTTTCATAGCCGTGTATTCTCCTTTTTAATTAATCAATTATCTTTACTCTTATGCCCTTAAGACGCATAAAGTGGTTGCTAAGCACCACGGTACTGCCTTTATCCAAATCAAAGCTATGGTTGTAGCCAAAGGAATACTGATAGGTTCCCTTTTCCCTGTCGCCGTTGGAAAAGATAATCTCTACCCTTTGACCCTGCTCCATTGGGGTGTCCCCCACCAGCTGTTTCATAAATTACCGCCCTCCTGACTGATGTATTCCTCGTCCTCAAGCAAGCCGTCGCCATCAGCCGCAGTGGTTGCCAGCACGTCGCAACGCTCGTTATAGGGGTGACCGTTATGTCCCTTTACCCATACGAGGGTGGTTTGGTGCTTTTCAAGCAGTGCCAGCAGTCTTGCCCACAGGTCGGGGTTAAGAGCTTTTTTACCGTCTGCCCGCTTCCAGCCCTTGGCACGCCACTTTACCGCCCAGCCCTGGCTTATGGCATCCACCAGATACTTGGAGTCGCTGTAGAGGGTAACCTGACAGGGCTCCTTAAGCTCCTCCAGACCCCTTATCGCCGCCAACAGCTCCATACGGTTGTTGGTAGTGCAACGGTAGCCTGCAGACAGCTCCTTCTCCTTGCCCTTGTATTCAAGCACTACGCCGTAGCCGCCCTTACCGGGGTTGCCACGGCAAGCACCGTCGGTGTATATATTTACCGCTTTCATTTATTCTCCTTTTTGATACGCCTTATATCGTTACCGCAGAACACAAGAGTGGTGTACTCGCCCCTGAGACGGGAGCATATCCTCTCCTTATAGTTTGCCTCTATCTCGGTAAAGTTAAGGTTGGTGGTTATCACCGTGGACAGTCCGTTTATTATACGGTGGTTGATAAGGCTGAACAGCGCCGACAGGGTAAAGGCGGTGCCAAACTCGGTGCCCAGGTCATCCATTATAAGAAGGTCGCAGTCCAGAAAACGGCCGGTTTTGTCCTCGTGGCTTCTGCCAAAATGCTCGTCCTCAAAGGCACCCACTATATTCTGTGCACTTTCGTATACCACGTTATAGCCTTTGTTTATTACTACGTGACCTATTGCAGAGCTGACGTGGGTTTTGCCAAGCCCTGCTCCGCCTATGATAAGCAGGTTTTCTGCCCCTGCCTTAAAGCTGTTGGCATACGCCTTACAGTACTCGATATTGTTGGTCATTATAGTCTTTACAGGCAGTCCGCCGGGAGTGGTGCCGCCGTAGTAACGCATATCTATACTCTCGAAGGTCTGACCCGCCAATGCCTTGCCAAGACCTGAGGCGTAGTACGCCCTTTTTGCCCTTATTTTTTTGAAGCAGGAGCAAAGCGTTTTACCCACGAAGCCTGTATCGTTACACTCCTTACACTCAAACACGGGCATATCATAGTCCTCTGCATAGCCCTTTGCCTTAAGCAATGCACCCTTTTCCGCTATTAAAGCCTCGTGCTCACGGTAGAGAGCCGCAGAGCGTTCCTCAAAGTCCTTGGCACCCTCTATTCCCAGTGCCAGAAGTCTGGGACCTATGCCGTTTATACGGCGGTTTATATCAGCCAGGGCAGGTATTGCCGCCTCGGTCTCCCTTTGACGGCGGTCAGCCTCTGCTATGGCTTTTTTGCGTTTTTCGTTTATCTCTGCCTGTATGCTAAGCCCTGTATTATCAATCATCGCCGTCCTCCTCAGGCTTCAAAAAGCCTTTGTTTGCCGCCGCCAGCATAAGCTCCTCCAGCTCCTTGTCTCCGCTGTGGCTTTCAGCCTTCTTTGGCTTGCTTGCCTCGTGCTTCTCCGCATCCTCGGCAGTCCTTATACCCTTGGCGTGCCATTTTTCCAGTATCTTGGACATATAGGGCAAGGCTATCTCCCCCGTGTTGTTTACCGTGATTTCGTATGCCAGCTTTACCAGGTCAAAGCTAAGACGCATCTCACCGAACCAACGGTCGGTATAACTGCGTTCCTTTGCGGTAAGCTCTCTGTTGCCGATACCGCACAGCTTGCGGAAACGGCTTGCCTTGCCGTCTGCCGTACGCTTTGCCTTTATGTAACCCTCCAGAGCTTCGTAGTCGCTTATACCGTCTGCCTGCATTGCAAGAGCCGTGTTGAATACGTAAGACAGGTTACGCTTATCCAAGGAAACGCAATACTCCACTATACCGCATACCAAATCGGCAGACATTCCGTAATAATCATACAGGGCATAAAGGGTGTTAAGGTCGTTACGGTTAAGCTGTTTGCCCAACTTGTCCGAGGAAAAGCTTACAACGGCACGGAAGCTGCTGTCCTTTTCCACTGCGTCTGCAATCTCCTCACTGTCGTATTGAGAGCTTGGGGTGGACTTTGTTTTCTTTGCCTTTTCCTCCTTGACCTCTACGATACCCAAGGTCTCCAGCTTAGTCAGTGCTCCGTCCGCCTCGTCTGCACTTATCTCCAGTGACTCTGCCATAGCGTTTATAGAAGCCGTACCGCCTGAGGCTGTGTATAACAGCACCCTAAGCTCTGAAAGGCTTAGCTGTCTTAACTGCTCTGCACTCATTTTGGGCATTATAAAATAGTTGTCCACAGAGGAAAGCAGCTTTATCGTTCTTTTTACAGTCATATAATATCCGCCCTTTTTAACTTATGCTTTCTATGGGGCACACGGACAGGCAAAGGGTGTTTTTTTCTGCCGTGTTGCCCATTATATCCACCGTGTAGTCTATGCTGAGCTTACCGCCCAAGGCAGTAATATCCGTACCCAGCTTGCTTGTGTTGACACGAAGGCTGAACTGCCTGTAGCCGCTGTAGTACACACAGTCGCAGGAGACGCCCTGTATAAACACAAGGTTGGTATCTATCTCTCCCCTGCGGCTGAGAAGCACGGTGCCGTTTTTATATATCACGCTGGTCTCCAAGGTGTCAAAGCCGTCGTTTTCCTCGACGTATTCCAGCACGAAGCCCCTTGACGTGAGCCTTAAATATCCTATATAGCTGTCAACGCTCTCCTTGGGGGCAGGAATATCGCTTACCCCTGACAGCTCTCTATAATCAAGCCTTTTGTTGCTTACCATTATCTCAACAGGAATTTTCATAATCAGTAGCTTTCTATATCAATACATTCTACGCCCTCTTTGGCGTCTCTTTTCAAAAATACGCTTGCCAGCTTTGCAAAGCTTTCCGGTGCGTCGCTGACGTAAAACTCTGCCTCGCCCTCTGACGCCTCCTCTACGGAAATAAGCCTTGATACTGCCTCTGCCGCTTCCCTGCCCGAATTGACAAGCTGACTGCCCTTCAGAAAGGCAGCTATAGTCTCCGACAAATGAGGATAGTGGGTACAGCCGAGGATAACCGCATCCGCCTCATAGGACAAATAGGGTGACAGGTATTCCTTTACGAAAAGCTCTGCCGCTTCACCCTTGGTGTAGCCGTTTTCTACCAGGGGAACAAACATTGGACAGGCTACGGAGCGTACCTGCAGCTTGCCGTCTACGCTTGCAATTGCACGCTCGTAGGCACCGCTTTTTACCGTCGCCTCGGTACCCAGAACAAGCACCTTGCCCTTGCCTGCAGAGGCAATTTTTGCCGCTTTTTCCGCCGCCGGCTCTACTACCCCGATTACGGGGATAGAAAAACGCTGTCTTAAGGTCTCGATAGCGTTGGTGCTGACCGTGCCGCAGGCGGCAATGATAAGAGACGCCCCCTTGGACAGAAGAAAGCCTGTATCCTGTACTGCGTAACGGCGGATCGTGCTTGCGGATTTAGAGCCGTAGGGTACACGGGCGGTGTCACCGAAATAGATATATTTTTTGCCGCCAAACAAACGCTCAAATTCATACGCCGCCGTAAGACCTCCGAGACCCGAGTCAAATATTCCTACGGTTTTCTTCATTGCTTACCTCCAAGGGCACTGTCAAACAGCTTATCCATAAGGGTACTGCCGTCGATGCCTGCATCTGCCATAAGCATTGGATACAGGCTGATTCCGGTCATACCCGGGATGGTATTTATCTCGTTGAAGATTATGGTGCCGTCTTCACAGACAAAAAAGTCCACCCTGGAAAGCCCTTTACAGCCAAGCTCGGTAAATATGCTTTGTGCCGCTATACGCACCTTGTTTGCAACCCCGTCGGGAATACGGGCGGGAATATAGTGGGTAGAGCTGTTGCTTTTATATTTTGCCTCGTAGTCATAGAAGTCTGCCCCCGACTCTATCTCACCGCAACGGGATACGGTAATGCCGTCGGGACAGCTAAGCACCGCCACCTCTATCTCCTTGCCCACTATTGCCTCCTCGATAAGCACCGTATCGTCGTGCTCAAAAGCTAAGGTGATAGCAGACAGAAGCTGTGCCTCACTACGGACCTTGGATACGCCCACGGAGGAGCCTGCACAGGCAGGCTTAACAAAGAGAGGGTAGCCCTTTTTAGCCGCCCACGCCTTAACCTTGGGAAGATACGCACTGTGCCTGTTTATGGCTATCCAGTCGGCAAGTCTTGCAATATCTGCACTTTTAACCAGCGTTTTTGCGGCGTGCTTGTTCATACACACGGAAGATGAATAGGTGTCTGCCCCAACGAAAGGGATGCCTGCTATGGAAAACAAGCCCTGTATAGTGCCGTCCTCGCCGTTTTTGCCGTGGAGCACAGGAAAAACTACGTCTATGTAAAGGCTCTTGAAGGTGCCTGCGGCTTTGTCAAAAACAAATATGCCGTGCTGTACCGTACAGGGAGAGATAACGCAGGGAACAAGGTTTGCACCGTCCTCGCTCCACGTATTGTTACGCATACCGTCCGTATCGCCATTGTATAAAAACCATACACCTTTTTTGGTTATGCCTATTTTTATAACGTCATAGCGGCTTTTGTCTATATTATCAACAACCCAAGCCGCTGAAACCGAAGAAACCTCGTGCTCGGAAGAAGCACCGCCGAATACTACGGCAAAAACCTTTTTTGCAGCCATTACAGCCTCCAAATTTATAATAATTTACGAATTTCCTCATCGCAGGGGATAGAGCTGAAGCCGCCCACCCGGGACACGCAGAGAGCCGATGCCGCCAAGGCGTACCTCGTTGCATCGTAAACGTCTTTATGCTCTATAAAATAGGCACAGAAGGCACCCACAAAGCACTCATGCTGGGCGGTTACATCCACCACGTTACAGTCAGGTGACATAAGCAGCTCGCAATAAGTGCCATCATAAAGATAGGCTCCTCTGTAGCCCAGCTTAAGCACGACAAAGCTAAGGGGCAACATATCGCACAAAGCAATACAGGCACGGAGACAGTTGTCGGGGTCGGAGGGACGGATACCCGTAAGCTGCTCGGTAACGTCCTCGTCCGCTATAAGAATATCTACACCCTTAAGCTTGTTTATGCCGGAAAGCCTGGTGGCGCCCGTAGCATCCAACACAAAGGGAATGCCCTGCTCCCTTGAATAGTCTGCCGCACACTGGAGAGTTTTTATATTAACGGTCATATTAGCGGTAAACAGGTCGGGATAACGGCTGAAAGCCAGCTCTATATCCTCAGGACAAAGCTCGGTATTAGCACCTGCATAGCTTATTCTGCCCCCAAGGCCGTACTCCTCAAGGAGATACACCTCCAGCCCCGTCTGCCCTTTGCTATCGCTGTTTATGCAGGTGGGGTCAACGCCTGCTTCCTTAATATGCTCAATAAACCTTGTGCCCGTTTCATCTGCACCAACACGGGCAGCAAGTATAGAGTCTGCACCTGCACGCTTTGCCGCAACAGCAGTATATGCACCGCTGCCTCCCGGTGTGAACATATACCTGTCCTTTGAAAGAACAGTACGTCCCTCATGAGGAGCAAAGGGTACGTTAAGCAATACGTCCATCGTGGCGGAACCTGCTGTAAGTATTATATTATTCATACACTGACCTCCGTTGGCGTTATTATCGCACAATACACCAAGTTACATTAATACTATTATATCTTACAACTTTATGTTCAATTTGTCAATAGACAAGGTCTTGACAAGTTGAAACATTATCTTTATAATATTAATAACAAATGTTTTGGAGGACGGATATGACCTGTAAAAGAATTTTGATGCTTGTTATGGCAATCGTTACCCTTTTGAGCTTTGCCTCTTGCGGAGGTGAGGACAAGCCCAAGATCGACCCTAACGACCCTTTTACGGGCGAATGGATGGAGACCAGAGACGACGGCTTTGCCACAACCTATGAATTCAGAGGTGACGGCACCGGAATCAGGATCGTCCTTGACTTGGTAAACGAAATTAGATATACCTACGACGAAAGCAAGCTTTACGTTGACGTTTTCGTAGACGATCCACCTGTAAGACGTACATACACCTACACCATCGAAGGCGACCTTCTTACTATCGTTGCCGACGATAGCGGAGATAAGATGATTCTCAAAAAGAAGTAAGGAACACAAAAATGCTGTTTGCAATCTTGCTTTGCAAACAGCATTTTTTATTTATTACGTTCAATCAATTCTTTAGCCTGTAAATAAAAGTCGTTATCTTTGCTTTCAGGTATTAAAACAATCAAACCCTCTGTATAAGGTTTTGCATTTTTCAAGCGAAGATATACGTATTTTTTTGTTATTCTATATTCCGTTATCTGAGAGTAATCTGCAACGGTCAAGGCTTTAGAGTCGTATATATACATATTGTTTTTACAAAGCTTTACGGAAAGTGTAGCATTTTTCTCAGCACGCTCGTCAAATTCCATACCGTTTACAAAATAGCTTTGACCGAAAAACAGAATATATAGCATAAACAAACATACAACGCCTGTCATTGCCGCTACATAATAAGGACCTGTGACAGAATAATAAACTGCAAAAACTCCCAATATAACAGCAAACGTTGCATATACTACAAATCTGGTATTTTTAAGGCTTAGCCATTTGATGCGGCACATTTTCTGAGTACAGTAGTAAGAAGGAGCGCGTACAAATTCACAAAGGCACTCTTCCCCACCTGCAAACTCGTAGAGGGATGCAGAGTCGTTACTAACCTTGTCAAAGCTTTTGGTGGCGCTGTTGTCTACTACATCCATTTCCTTGGTTATTACCTTATCGTCCATACTTCTTTACCCCAGCTTTGCGTATGCCCTTTCCATAAAGGACTTGATGCGGACTATAAACCTTTCGTGCTGTACCTCGCCTATCTTGCCTGCATCATCAAACAGCTCCATAGAAAAGACAAGACGGCGTCCGTCCACCTCGGTCAAGGTGCAGATGCACTTAACGGCCATACCCACGGGGGTGGGAGCCAGATGCTTGATGGCAAGCATACTGCCAACGGTTGTACTTCCCTCCTCCAGCTTGCCCTCAAGAAGCAAGCAGGAGCTTTCCTCCGCCAAAGCCGCCAGAGCCGGGGTGGCAAACACGGGCAGACTGCCGCTGCCTACCGCCGCCGCCGTATTGGACTCTGTTACCGTAACGCTGTTTTCTATTTTTGTACCTGTTTCAAGCATAACAAACACCTCTTTTTTGTTTTCAATTAAGTATACAACTAAAAGGGATTAATGTCAAGATAAAAGGAGCGTGTCGTAATAACACGCCCCTTTATTTTAATCGTTAAAACAGACCGCTTATCCAGCTGAGAAGGTTGTTGTCACGGAATACAACAACGGTTACGAGAGCGATGGTAGACATTATCTTGATGAATATATCAAGACAAGGACCAACGGTGTCCTTAAGAGGGTCACCAACGGTGTCGCCAACTACTGCGGCGTCGTGTGCGGGAGAGCCCTTGCCGTGGCCTTCAATAGCACCGGTTTCAATATACTTCTTAGCGTTATCCCAAGCGCCGCCTGCGTTGCCGGTGAAGATAGCCAGCATTATAGCGGAAAGGGTGGAGCCGATAAGAAGACCTGCAACAAAGCTTGCGCCGAAGATAAAGCCGCAAACTACGGGAACTGCGATAGCAAGAACTGCGGGAACACGCATTTCCTTAAGAGCACCCTTGGAGGAGATTTCGATACAAGTCTTGTAGTCGGGAAGAACCTCACCCTGAAGGAGACCCTTGATTTCTCTGAACTGACGGCGAACCTCTTCAACCATCTTTCTTGCAGCCTTAGCAACTGCGTCGATAAGCATACCGGAGAAGAGGAAAGGAAGCGCCGCACCGGCGATAGCACCTGCAAGGGTAAGAGGATCGATTATGTTAAGAGATATCTTGTCTACAACGTTTGCAAGGAAGCTTTCATAAGGTTCGGGATTAGATGCGAAGAGGTAAGAGGACATCATAGAGAGAGCTGCAAGAGCAGCGGAGCCTATAGCAAAGCCCTTACCGATAGCTGCGGTGGTGTTACCAACAGAGTCGAGATGGTCGGTAATCTTTCTAACGTCCTTGTCAAGACCGCTCATTTCAGCGATACCGCCGGCATTGTCGGAGATAGGACCGTAGGTGTCAACGGAAACGGTGGTAGCAACGAAGGAGAGCATACCGAGAGCTGCAAGAGCAACGCCGTACATACCGCAAACCATGTAAGAAGCGTAAATTGCAACGCCGAGAACTATACAGGGAGCAACGCAAGAACGCATACCCAGTGCGAGACCCTGAGTGATGTTAAGAGCAGGACCTTCAACGGAAGCTGCGGAAACACGCTTGGTGTGCTTATAATCTGCGCTGGTATATCTTTCTGCGATGATACCAACTATAATGCCGGATGCGATACCGCATACTGCTGCGATGGCGGGAGAAATCCAACCAAGAGAGAACTCGATCTGCTTAAAGGCGTTAACAGCATCCTCTGCATTAGCAACAATGTCACCGAAGAAGAAGTAGCTGAGGCCGAATGCGCCAACTATTGCGATACCTGCAGAAATCCAGGTAGCAAGGTTAAGCTCTTTATGAGGGTTGTCGGAAAGCTTCTTCTTGATAAGCAAGGAAGCAACGCCGAGCACGCAAGCGATAAGACCAACACCTGCAAGGGCTATGGGGAAATATGCAAGCTTTTCTATAACGTTTGTACCGAAAGCAGCTTCAATACCTGCATTGTTGAACGCCTTTTTGGTAAAGAGCTCGATAGCGAGGATAACGGATGCGAGGATGGAGCTAACGTAGCTTTCAAGAAGGTCGGAGCCCAAACCTGCAACGTCACCAACGTTGTCACCAACGTTGTCTGCGATGGTAGCGGGGTTACGGGGGTCGTCCTCGGGAATGTGAGCCTCGGTCTTACCAACCAGGTCAGCACCCATATCAGCAGCCTTGGTGTAGATACCGCCGCCGATACGGTTGAATATAGCGATTACAGAGCAGCCGAGAGCGTAGCCGGAAAGAGTCATAGTAAAGGTGGTAGGCATATTGTAGCCGGGAACAAACATGCTGAGCAAGCTGTTCTGAAGCTCAAAATCAGCAGAGTTGCCGATGATGAGACCAAGCTGGTCGCCAAGGATACCGAAAACAAAGTAAACTATAACGATACCGAGAAGAGCAAAGCCGCCTACGCAAAGACCCATTACGGAGCCGCCACGGAAAGCAACCTTAAGAGTCTCGCCAAGGTTTTTGGTGTTGCGAGCCTTGTTGGCAACGCGAACGTTTGCATATGTAGCTATCTTCATACCGATAAATCCTGCAGACTCACTCATAGTAGCGCCGAGAATGAATGCAACGCCTGCCTGCCAGGATATGAGAAGTGCAAGAAGGAATGCAACTGCTACTGCTACGATAACGATTATCTTCATCTCGTAGTTAAGGAATGCGTTTGCACCTGTTCTGATTGCGCCTGCAATCTCCTTCATTCTGTCAGTGCCTTCGTCCATCTTCTTAACCTTAGCAAAGCTAAAGGCTGCATAAGAGATAGCGAGGACTGCCGCAAAAAGGACAAGAATTAAGAATAATTCCATAAAAATACCTCTCTCAAATTTCAATATTATTTTATATTGCAATTCGGTATAAACACCGAACGGAAGCGGTAATTATAGGCAATTGTGGTTTTGCTCTTGGACGGTATACTACATATGCCCCATCAATGCCCATTATAGTATATATAAAAAGCGAAATATTGCAATTAATAAATCTTTACCGTTTCTTTACTTTTTTGTGAACAATGCTTTTTTCTACCTGTTTATTATATATATTTATTAACAGGTAGGAAAGGCTTGTATTTATTAACAGCTTGCAAGGTGTTTTGTGTGCAAAAAAGAACCGTATCAAACGCTTGCGCATCTAATACGGTCCGTTTTGTAAAAGCGTATTAATTATCCGCTTGGTCGTTGGAGGACTGTTCCTCCTCTTCGACGTTTACGGCATCGTCCTTTTTCTTAGTGAAAAACTCCTTCAGCAAAGCAAGGTTGCCCTTGTCTACGGTATCACCGGGATAACCAAGGTCGTCTATATAGTTGCCGTCAAAGAAGCTGTAGGTAGCGGCTTCCTTCTTAACCTTCTTGTAATAAAGGAGGTAGCAGGCAAACAGCGCAAAGCCGATAAGGCTTGCTATTATACCGATAGTTCTGCCGGGGGTGTTATACTCAAACTCTATTACAACATCCTCACCCTCGGGTACCTCTACAGCCATAAAGCCGTAGAACACCTTGCGGATTTCTGCATCGACGCCGTTTACCTTTGCGCTCCAGCCGCCGGTGGAGATACCTGCAAGCTCTCCCCTGTCGTAGGGCACGGAGAAGAACACCATATTCTTTTCAGAGGCGTCTATTACCGCCCTGAAGCCGTAGGAGTCCCACTCGAAGCTCTCGCATATATCGCCCTTAAGTCTTTCCTTAACGGAGTTGCTGTAGGTGTTGAAATCCGCCTCGCCAAGGTCAGCCTTTTTAACCTCGGGCAGGATGGTCCTGTAATAATCAGCCTCGTCGTTGGGAACGACAAGATAGCTGCACAGGTAAATGTGTCTTTGCGCCTTGGCTACCTTTTCAAACTCCGACTCGGTAATAAAGCCCTTGTAGGTGAAGCCCATAGGTAGATAATACTCGTTTTCGTAGATATTAAAGCGGTACTTGCCGTCAGGCTTGATATTCTGCTGGGAAACAGGCTCTTCAGTAAAGCCTTCCATAGAGTACTTGCTTATATCATCCTGCTCTACAAAGCAGTATTTTACAGACAGGAAGGCACGAAGTCCGTACAGACCGTTGTTGGGACGGGACGCCACGTTCCTCGTTACGTTAACCTTGGGATAAAACTCAAGAATAGAAGCGGGAACAGTGGAGTTAAAGCACTGGATGGAAGGCATATTCCAGAAAATGCCGTAGTTATCCAGGTGGGAACGGCTGCTGTCCTTCTTGTTGTACTGGTCCATTCTATAAAACTGCTCGTACACGTTGTCTATAGGTCTGCCGCCGATCTCCTTGCTGTCAGGCTCACTGTTAGACTCCTTCATGGTAACGCTGGTCTCTATACAGTTATTGATAAGATAGCGTACAGAGCTGTCGGAGCAGTGCTGTTTACCGGTGTATATATGGGTGATGCCGTATACCAGTATCACAACGCAAAGGGAATAAAGCACAGCCTTTTCAAATATCTTTTTACCGCGTACATAGGTAACAAGAATATAGGTCAGAGCCAGACATACAAGCACTATAAGGGTGGATATAGCTATCCTTTCGGGATAGGAGGAGCGGGTGGTAGACCAGACGTCCTCCACTTCCTTCCAGCTGATAAAGCTGGGTACCAGTATCATAAAGGAGAATACGGCACTGGAAACTATACCTACCGTCCAACGGATATGACTGCGGTCAAGACAGATAATGGTGGCAAGCACCAGCATCATAACCATCATAAACAGCCATCTTGCATAGTAAGAGGTGTTACCCGCAAAGAACAGAGAATTAAGCACAGGCACGATGGAGCAGATGAACAGGAACACGATAAAGCGTGAAAGCCAGCTTTTACGCCTGTTCCAGATATAAGTGAGGGCACCCGTCATACCGAAAAGAGGCACCCACGCCGCATTGGACGCCCAGCGGGTAGTGTGGGTCTGCAAAGCGTCGTTCAAGTCCTTGCCGCCGAAAAACTCAGGCCTTGAGGGGATATCGGGGGGGAAGAAAAAGCTTTGGAATATATGTCCGTAGCGTTTTGTAAACAGCTCGCCCTTGGTGTTCCACAAGAACGCACCCTTGATAGAGGTAAACTCCCTGTCAAGACGGTTGTTGCCCATAATGGAAAGTATGGAGGGGAACAGGAATACTAAGGACATAAGGACACCCGTCATTGCCTCAAAGGCAAGGGTAAAGAACTTACGCACCGTTATCCTGAAGCCGAGAGACGCACATCTGAACAGGAAGTAGAACACGCAGAACACTACCTCACCAATAAAGAAGAAGTAGTTTACACTACCGCAGATGAACACGGAAAAGGCAAAAAGGCCGCGGCGGTTGTTTTGTATAAGCTCCTCTATACCAAGCAGCAGGAGAGGAAAAAAGGCAACGGAGTCGTGAAAATGGTTGAAGAATACGTTGTATATCTGGAAGCCGCTGAAAGCGTACATCAAGGCACCGCTTACGGCAAGCATAGGCTTTCTTACAAAACGTTTAAGGTAAGCGTAGGCACAAACTGCCGCCACCGCAAACTTAAGGGTATACATAGGAGCCATAAGATAGGGTGCCCACGCCGCAGGGAACAGACACATTATCCAGAAGAAGGGGCTTGTGGTCATATAAAAAGAGTAGTCGCCCGAAAAATTGGAGCCAAGGTCCGTACACCAGTCCCAACCGAAGTTACCGTTACGCACCATATCTACACCGTGACGGTGAAAGGGGATCTGCTGAACGTTATAGTCGCCGTAATAGATAAAGTAGCCCTGGTCCTTGAGAACGAAGGGCAGGAATATCATTGCCGCCAGGAAAAGCCCCAAGCCAAAAACCAATTTATAGTAGTAATATTTAGAGTAGCCTGTACCCTCGTGGTACGATAGCTTTGTGCCGCTCATATAAAGTACACCGCCTTCCACCCTGCCCCGCAGGGTAACGTATAAAAGTGACATTGTATACGCTTTTACATAAAAATGCCAAACATAATTAATCTATTATATAATACAACATACCGTCCCTTTTGTCAATGGTTTACAGCTTATAAAAGAATAAAAGCTGTCCCAGTTTTTCTTTGAGACAGCTTAGTATAGCTACTGTTATTTAGTGTGTAATCTGTAGGCTGTTAACGTATTCTCAAGCAGCATTGCTCTTGTCATAGGACCTACACCGCCGGGAACAGGTGTTATGTAGGACGCCTTTGCCGCACAGGCTTCAAAGTCCACGTCGCCGCACAAAGCTCCGTCAGCACGGTTCATACCTACGTCAACTACTACCGCTCCATCCTTTACCATATCCCCCGTTATAAGCTTTGCCCTGCCTGCGGCGGCAACGATTATATCCGCACGTCGGGTATGGAAGGCAAGGTCTGCGGTTTTGGTGTGGCAAACAGTAACCGTACCGCCTGCAGCCAGCAAAAGCAGTGCCATGGGCTTACCTACGATATTGCTTCTGCCAACTACCACACATTCCTTACCCTTGATGTCAACGTTATATTCCTCCAAAAGACGCATTACGCCTGAAGGGGTACAGGGCCGGAAGGCTTCTCTGCCCAAGGTGATATTGCCTACGTTGTAAGCGCTGAAGGCGTCTACGTCCTTATCAGCACGGATACGCTCGGTAACAACGGTTTCGTTAAGATGCTTTGGTAGAGGCAACTGAACCAGTATGCCGTCAACGCTGTCGTCCCCGTTAAGGCTGTCTATAAGCCCTATAAGCTCCTCCTCTGTGGTATCGGCAGGGAGAGTGTGCATAAGGCTCTTTATACCCGTGGTAACGCAGTCGTTATGCTTGTTACGCACATATATCTGAGAGGCAGGGTCCTCGCCTACCAATATCACTGCAAGACAGGGCTGCCTTTTGCCCTCTGCGGCAAAGGCCGCAGTCTCCCTTGCAACGTTTTCTCTTATCTTGGCTGCCAGAGCCTTTCCGTCAAGTAATACCATTACTGTTCCTCCGTTTCTGCATCCGCCTCTTGCTTTTTTGCCTTTACAAACTCCGCTACCTCGTCAGGCTTTGTCTTACTGCGGCGAAGCATAATAACGTAAAATGCAATCGCAACTGCACAAGTGATAAGGCCGAGATAAACCATAAGCTTCTGTCCGAAAACCATAAGGCTGTCACTGCGAAGTATCTCTATAAGGCCTCTGCCGAAGCCATACCACGCCACGTACAAAAGGAATATCTGTCCGTCAAACCTCTTCTTTTTGTACACAAGGTTGATAATAACAAAGCCCAAAAGGTTCCATATAGACTCGTAAAGGAAGGTAGGATGGGCTACGTAATAGCCGTAGCCTGTGGTATCTATCACCCCGCCCTTACCGTAAACAAAGCGTTGCACGGTCATACGCCAAGGCAGGTTTTCAGCACCATAACCAAGACCAAAGGCCTCACCGTTCATAAAATTGCCCCATCTGCCGATTATCTGACCGATAAGCACTGCAGGACAGATTGCATCAAAGAACTTAAGGGTGGGCAGCTTTTTGATTCTTGTATAACCAAGAAGCGCCAGTGCGCCGAATATTATTGCGCCGTAGATGGCAATGCCGCCCTCACGCATATTTATCATCTCAAAAAAGCTGTCGTAGTCCTCAAGGTTGGTTATAACGTACAAAAACCTTGCGCCCACTATCGCCAAGGGAACGGCAAGAAGGGTAACGTTAAGAACGTCGTCCTCAAGAAGCTTTTCCGTACGCTTGGCACGGTTGAAAAAGTAAAGGAATGCCAGTATTATCCCCGTGCATATTATTATAGCATACCATCGTATGTCGATGCCAAAGGGCGAAAAGGCTATGGAGTCAATCTTAAATTCACCTATCCCAAGTCCCGGAAAGGATATCATTACACCGTCAGACATTTTAATCCTCCTTTGGATATACTACTGAAAAGGCTGTGCGGTCTGTGCGATAGTCCTGCATAAAACGTGCCCTTACACTTTGGTAGTCGGCATTACGCAGAGCCTCGGTATAATCCAGCAAATCGCAACCGTCGAACACAAAGCCAAGGAAGGCGTTTGCAATTTCGTCCGTGCTGTTGTACACGTCCAAGGCTGTGGAGTAGCACACCTTTTTTGCACGCTCAAACTCCGCCTCACTGCAAAAGCTTTTTCTTTGACGCTCTATCTCCTCCATTGCAAGGGTCTGTACCCTGTCAGGCTGGGGAGACGAGCCGCTTATCATAATAAAGGACGTGCCTCTTTCACAGCTGTAGCCTGCTGAAAAACGGTCACCCAGCAAGCCGCTTTCATAACATCCGTTATAAAAGCCGCCGCTTTTTCCAAAGACCATCTGAAGCAGTATCTCGTTTTCCGCAGCAGCCAGTAAACGCTCCTTACCCATAGGTACCGTAGGGCATTTTATACCGATGGAAAACAGGGGTACTGCTATATCCATATACGCCTCTGCCCTGCCCAGCCTTACCTCCTCAGGCTCCTCCTCCCGGAGGCGTTTTGCAACGCCCAAGGGCAAAGCCTCTAGAGTGCTTTCTGCGATTTCCTTAACGGTATCCACGTCCACGTCACCGCAAACGCAAAGCGCCATATTATCGCCCTTGTAAAACATACGGTGGCAGTCGTAAAGCATTTTTGGACTTATACCGGCAATAGACTCCTCGGTGCCTGCAGGGTCGGTGCGAATGCTTGCATTGTGATACATAGCATCAAGTAGACCGAAGTACATTTTCCAATAAGGGTCGTCCATATACATTCTTATCTCTTGGTTGATTATTGAACGCTCCTTTTTAACAGAGTCCTCTGTAAAATGGGGGCGTGTCACTACCTGCAAAAGCAGTTTAAGAGACTGCTCAAAGTTGTCCGTACAGGAAAACATATAGCAGGTTTTTGATGCGGCTGTATATGCGTTGGCGTTGGCACCAAGAACGGAAAACTGCTCAAAGGCGTCGGTTCCGTCCTCGTTTTCAAACATCTTATGCTCCAAAAAATGAGCAATGCCCGCAGGGACCGACCAAGGCTTGCCGTCACACTCAAAGGCTGTGTCTGCCGAGCCAAAGTCCACGCCCAAAATTGCGTAGGTGGTGCTTAGCTTTTTGGGGATAACGTATACGTCCAGCCCCTGTACGCTGAATTTTGTATACTGCTCACCTATACCGTCGTTACGCTTAACGCTGTAGCTCATTCCTCGTCACCGCCCTCTCCCTTTAGCATAAAAAACGTATCTGCCCTGAGACGGCGGGCAACCGCCGCAATATCCCCGGCGGTGGTGGCGGCAATTTTTTCCGCCATTATCTCAGGTGTAACGTCAAGACCTATGCCCTTTCGAGTGGCAAACCAGTTTATCATTGCACCTGCACTGTCATATATCTCTTTATAAGCGGTAGCGGCGGCAACCTTGGCTGCCGTAAGCTCGCTATCGCTGATGTTTCCAAGCTTAAGCTGTTCGATCTGCGCTTCTATTGCCTTTTCTGCCCTTTCCCTGTCCTTGGCGTATATGCCTGCACTTATCAGAAGCAGACCCTTTACCCCGTCCAGATGGGGACTGCAATAGTAGCAAAGACCCATTTTTTCCCTCACGTTGACAAAGAGCTTACCTGAAGGGGAGCCAAGAACGTCGCAAGCAAGAAGCAAGGCGGCGTACTCATCGTCACAGAGGCTAATCCCCGTGCGGTAGCCCATACAAAGTCTGCTTTGCACCGCATCGGCAGACTCGGTGACGTATTTTATCTCACCGCTTCCCTCTTTAACCTCCGTCCGGTAGATAGCAAAGGGACGGGGTCCGAAGGGGAGGTACCTTTTGCAATACTCCTCCACTGTTTCGGCATCCGTATTGCCCACAAAATATATATCAACGGGAGCGGTTTTTATAAGGGTATCGTAATGAGCCTTAAGCTCACTGCCCGTTATACCCTCAAGAACCTTTTCATCCCCTGCCGCAGAGACGGAATACGCCTCCTCTGCACACATATTGCGTACACAGCGGGTTATGGCATAGCGGCCCTTATCGTCCTTTAAGGATTGGATTTCTTCTTTAAGGTTTTTCTTTTCAGACTCCACCACATAGTCGGGAAACGCTCCATCCTCCAGCAGTGGGTCAAATATCATTGCACCCAGGAGACGCATTGCACCTGCCAGCACATCGCTTTTATCGTAGGTGTAGTTGTTTTCTATACAGGACAGCTTGAAGCGAACACGCTGTACCTCACCCGTTTTGGAAACGTAGGAGTCTACATCTGCCGCATACAGCTCCTCCAGGGCAACGTTAAAGCTACGCAGACTTGGATACTCCCTGCAACAACGGCTTAGCACGTTGGTCAGCAAGGAGTAGTGGGTAGCTGTTTCTGCCTTAAGAGGGCAACGCAGTTCTACTATCATAAGATTGGATTTGAATTTATCGGTGGGTAACACCGTAAGATTTATACCCTCGGAGATGGGGCGGCTTTGTAGTACCATTTAATTTTCCTTTACAGTTTTTCTATTATACATACGGCGTGGGCGGCAATCCCCTGCCCCTGCCCTGTGAAGCCCAGATGCTCCTCAGTGGTAGCCTTTACGCTGACAGCGTCGGTATCTATTCCGATTGCCGCCGCAATATTGCTTCTCATATCAAGGATATAGGGAGCAAGCTTAGGAGCCTGGGCAATAAGGGTGCTGTCTATATTAACAACACCATAGCCTTTTTCTTTAAGCAAAAGGGAGACGTGAGATAACAGCTTGATGCTGGAAATGCCCTTATACTTAGGGTCCCTGTCGGGAAAGTGATAGCCAATGTCACCCAACGCCGCCGCACCCAGCAAAGCGTCGCACACGGCGTGGACGAGCACGTCCGCATCGGAGTGCCCCATAAGACCCTTTTCCCACGGGATATTCACACCGCCCAGTATCAACGCCCTGTCCTCTGTTAACCTGTGCACATCGTAGCCGTGTCCTATTCTCATTACTCTGTCTTCCTTCGCTTTTGTTCTATATAACGGGCAATCAAAACGTCCTCGGCGCTTGTCAGCTTAAGGTTGCTTTTGTCGGTGATAACGTACTCCACCTTAAAGCCTGCGTGCTCTGCTATAGCGGTGTCGTCCGTTGCCGCAAAGCCGTCCTTTTTAGCCATTGCCGCCGCTGCCGTGTACAGCCTTGCCTCAAATACCTGAGGGGTTTGAAGCGCCAACAGGTTACTGCGGTTGGGGGTGTATACGGTGCCCTTTTCCTTATCCACGTACTTTACGGTATCCGTAACGGGGGTGCAGGCTGTTGCCGCCCCTGTTTTTATTGCCGCCGCCGTTACCTCGTTTATTATGTCGGCGGTAACAAGGGGTCTGGCACAGTCGTGTATACAGTAAAACTCTGCCTTGCGGCTTGCCGCCGCTACGCCGTTAAACACGGACTGGGTACGGCTTTTACCCCCAAGAGCATAGCTTACGGGCTTTTTGTCAAAGCCCTCGCTTGCCGCCGCCATTTCCTCGGTATCACGGCATACAACGACTATCTCGTCTATACACTCTGCCTCACCAAAGGCATCAAGCACCATACGGAAGGCTGTTTTGTCGCCTATTTTTATAAGCGCTTTATTAACACCGCCCATGCGGGTGCCGCTACCGGCACCCACAATAACAGCGGTGACAAAAGGCCTTTTAGCCTTCATAATTAAAGCCTATATCCAACGCCTTGTTGTTTACCTCGGCAAGGTGTGCCTTGTGGGCAGGGATACCCGAGGAGAGGGACTGCTTGAAGTAGTCCTCTGCAAACAGACCGCTCTTTTTAATGATATAGCCAAGCATAATTACGTTAGCCATACCGGTAAGACCGTTTTCGTTAGCAAGCTCGGTTGCGGGGATATAGAAAGCCTGTATATCGTCTCTTTCAGACTTTTTGGCAACGAGAGAGCTGTCTACGAAAATCATACCGCCCTTAACTACCTTGCTCTCAAACTTATCAAAGGAGGGGGTGTTGAACGCCAGAAGGATGTCGGGCTTGGTTACGAGAGGGCTGCCGATAGGCTCGTCCTCAACAATAACGCTGCAGTTACAGGTACCACCACGCATTTCGGGACCGTAGGAAGGCAGCCAGCTAACGTATTTGCCGCTGTTCATACCTGCCAAAACTATCTGTTTACCTGCAAAAAGTATACCCTGACCGCCGAAGCCTGCAAGCAAAATATTACTCATTATCGCCAGCCTCCTCTGTTATATCCTTATATACGCCAAGAGGATAGTGTGCCATCATATTCTCGCGAAGCCACTCAAGAGACTTCTCGGGAGACATACCCCAGTTGGTGGGACAGGTGGACAGAACCTCTATAAGGCTAAGACCTTTTTTGTTTTTCTGTGCCTCGAAGGCTTTTCTTATTGCCTTTTTAGCGTTGCGAACGTTCTTTACACAGTCAACGGCTACACGCTCAACGTAAGCGGCACCGTCAAGAGTGGATATCATCTCTGCAACACGGATGGGGTTGCCCTGTATCTCCTTCTTTCTGCCGTAGGGAGAGGTGGTTGTTACCTGACCAAGCAGAGTTGTAGGAGCCATCTGACCGCCTGTCATACCGTAGATTGCGTTATTGATGAAGATTATCGTTATATTTTCGCCTCTTGCACCAACGTGAACGGTTTCCGCCGTGCCGATTGCGGCAAGGTCGCCGTCGCCCTGGTAGGTGAATACAAAGTTATCGGGATGGCTGCGCTTAATACCCGTTGCAACGGCAGGAGCACGGCCGTGGGGAGCCTGTACCATATCACAGCCGAAATAGTTGTAGGAGAAAACGGAACAGCCTACCGATGCGACACCTACGGTTTCGCCCTCGATACCCATTTCGTCAATAACCTCTGCCACAAGTCTGTGTACTATACCGTGGGTACAGCCGGGACAATAGTGGAAGGGTACGTCTGTAAGCGCCTTAGGCTTTTCAAATACTACCATATTACTTGGCACCTCCGTTCATTTCTACTATCTTTGCAAGGATTTCGTCGGGAGTAGGGATAACGCCGCCTGTTCTGCCAAAGAACTCTACGGGACGCTTGCAGTCCGTAGCAACCTTAACGTCGTCTACCATCTATCCCATATTCATCTCAACAACGAGGAACTTGTCAACCTTGTCGGCAAGTTCTGCAAGCTGCTTCTTGGGGTAGGGCCAAAGGGTGATGGGACGGAACAAGCCAACCTTGATACCCATAGCTCTTGCCGCTTTAACTGCAGTCTTTACTATTCTTGCAGTGATGCCGTAGGCTACTACGCAAATCTCCGCATCCTCGGTCATATACTCGTCGTACTGAACCTCGTTTTCCTCTATTGCCTTATATCTTTCGTAACGGGCAAGAACGGTGTTCTCAAGAGTTTCGGGGTCGATATACAAGGAGTTTACGATGTTGTGCTTACGCTTGTTGCCGTGACCGCAGGCCGCCCAGGTCTTTTCGGGAAGAGCACGCTCACGCTTTGCCTCAAAGTCAACGGGCTCCATCATCTGACCCAAAGCACCGTCTGCAAGAAGCATAACGGGGGTACGGTAGATGTCTGCTATATCAAAAGCCTCACCCATAAGGGTAGCTATTTCCTGTACGTAAGCAGGAGCAAGCACAACAAAGTGCTGGTCGCCGTGACCTAAAGCCTTGGTTGCCTGAAGATAATCGGACTGGGCAGGCTGGATGCCGCCAAGACCGGGACCGCCGCGCTGTACGTTAACGATAACGCAGGGAAGGTCGGAGCCGATTATGTAGGAAACGCCCTCGCTCTTAAGGCTTACCCCGGGGGAAGAGGAAGAGGTAAAGGCACGCTCGCCGGAAGCGGTACAGCCAAGAACCATATTGATAGCAGAAACTTCACTTTCTGCCTGAAGGCAAAGACCGCCAACCTTGGGCATTTTCTTAGCAAGATACTCAGACAGCTCGGTCTGAGGGGTGATGGGATAACCGAAGAAATAACGGCAGCCTGCACGGATAGCAGCCTCGCCTATAACCTCGTTACCCTTCATAAGCATTTTTTCAGCCATTATTTCTCACTTCCTTTCTCTACTGTAATTACTACATCGGGACACATAGTAGCACACATAGCACAAGCGATGCACTGTGCCATATCGGTTACCTGTGCGGGATGATAACCCTTTGCATTGAGAGCAGAGGTGTCAAGTGCGATAATGTGTCTGGGACAGGCACCTACGCAAAGTCCACAGCCCTTACAAAGGTCTGTGTTAAAGCTTACCCTGTTCATTTTAAGCTTCCTTTCTTTATTAAAAAAATTTTTTATTAAAATAATTGCTTGGTAGCGTTTTCCATATACAGTACATCGCCCACGTCACGGCAAGCCACGCCCTTGAAGACCGTACTGCCCATTAAGGGGATGCCTGTACGCTTTGACAGCTCCAGACAGGCGTTGTACCCGTCCTTAACCGTTTTTTCCGTGGTTTCCTCACCCAGGTTGGTGTTGTTTACCAGCCAGCTTATCTCCATACCCGACATTGCCTGTATATACCCTACGGACTCCACCGCCTCCTCTATCTCAGAGATAAGAGGACGGCTTTTGTTGTAGACGTAAAGCATATCGTAGCCGCAGTCCTTAAAGCGTTCCTTATAGGTGGAGAGCGCTATGGCTCCGTCATCTCCACCCACGTCTATTATGCAAAGCTCGTCACTTACGAATACAGACTGAAACTCTGCCGGTATGGAGGGGATATCCACGTTGGTATTGGCGTACTGAGGAATTATGCAGCGGATGCCCAGACCCTCCAGCTCTGCCTTATTATCGGCAGTGCGGAAGTAGGGGTTTACCACGTCAAAATCTGCTATGCAGACCTTTTTGCCTTGTTTTGCCCCTTCCTTTGCCAGGTTTACCGCCACGTTTGTTTTACCTGCACCGTAGTGGCCGCAGATAACGCATATTCTGTGATTGAGTTTATTTAACATTTGTATCACCGCATCTTATTATGTCCCACTTTTTTGCACCCTTAAGGGGTACGTAAAACACCTGCTTGGCGTGGGGGACACTTTCTATCTCTTGCATATTTTCATCGTACAGCTTTTCTATAAGCACGTCCCTGCCGCAGGTGGAGGGACTGAGAAGCTGTACCCTGTCGCCTACGCAGAACTTGTTACGCTGGATGCACCTGGCAAGACCCGTTTCCTCGTCGTACTCGCTGACAGTGGCAAGATACGCCCTATCGTTTAAGTACACGTTTTCCTTGCAAACCTGTGCCGCCTGATGGGGAGGGGTGAAATAGAAGCCCGTATCGTACTCTCTGTGGCTTACGCTCTCCGTCTCCTTTTTCCAGCTTGGGTCGGTAACAAAGCCTGCGGGGTCCTTGACATAGCTATCGTATGCCATACGGTAGGCGTTTGTAACCGCCGCCGTGTAGTAGGCGCTTTTCATCCTGCCCTCTATCTTAAAGCTGTTTATGCCTGCCTCAACCAGCTCGGGTATATGCTCTACCATACACAAATCCTTGGAGGAAAAGGCATAGGTACCCTCCTCGGTCTGCTCTGCACTGTAAAGGGGCAGTCCGTCCCTTACGTCGGACATATTGTACTGCCAACGGCAAGGCTGGGCACACATTCCACGGTTGGCGTCTCTACCCGTGGCATAGTTGGAAAGCAAGCACCTGCCCGAATAGGACACGCACATTGCCCCGTGGACAAAGCACTCTATTTCCATATCCTCGGGTATATTCCGCCTTATCTCCCTTATCTCCTCCAGTGTCAGCTCCCTTGCCAGCACCACACGCTTTATGCCGAAATTATCGTACCAAAAACGGCAGGAACGGCTGTTTACCGTAGAGCATTGGGTGGAAAGATGCAGCTCTGCATTAGGAAGCTTTTCCTTAACCAGGCTTATAACACCGGGGTCTGTTACTATAAAGGCGTCGGGACGTACACTGCCAAAGCCCTCAAGCATACGGGACAGTCCTGCAAATTCCCTGTCCCTTGGCATAGTGTTAAGAGTGCAGTACACCCTTGCGCCCCTTGCGTGGGCAAAGTCCAGCCCCTGTTCCAGCTCTGCCATATCAAAGTTGCCTGCCGAGGCACGCATACCGTAGCTTTTCATAGCCATATAAACTGCGTCTGCCCCGTAGGACACGGCAAACTGAAGCTTTTCCAAATCCCCTGCGGGGGAAAGTATCTCACAGCGTTTCATAATCAGTTACCTGTGTAGGTGCCGTCTTCTATCTGCTTGTTTACGGCATCTGCCTTTTGTTTATTTACGCTATGCTGATAAGGGGTTTGAGCATAGTACATATTGCCTGCCATATCAGAGTTGAAATAGTAGGCGGTGGTTATCTGGAACTTTTCCTTTATTTCGTCGGACATATCGGGGTACAGCGCCGCCTCGATAGCGTCAAGACCCGGATTGCAGATAGCCCCGGGAGGAAGTCCTTCGTATTGATAGGTGTTGTAAGGAGTGGGATACCTGGTATCCTCGTCGCTTAAAACGGGCTTTCTGTTCACAGGCAAACCGTTTTTGATATTGTCGCAATCCATAGCGTACTGGATGGTAGCACAGGACTCCAGCTTATCAAAGGAGTCGGAAGCAAAACGGTTATGGAATACCTGGGAAACGTTTTCAAAATCCGTAAAGCTTTTACCCTCCGCCTGTACGATGGAGGCAAAGCCTATCATCTGGTCAAAGGTAAAGCCTAGCTTTTCACAAGCGGGCTTGTAGGTGCCGTAATACTCGGTCCACACACGGGAGGAGAAGCCGTTAAGCATCTTGTTAATAACCTCTACCTCGTCCGCATCCTTGTAAAACAGGTAGGTATCGGGATACAGATAACCCTCCAGCCTGTAGTAACGACCCTCTTTCCAGCCCTGCTCATTAAGAAGCTGTACAAACTCGTGCTTATAGGGGTACTCGTTTATAGCGTAGACGTAGCCTTCCCTCGTGCCTATTCCGTTGCTGACAAGAAGGTTTATTATCTGGTCTGCCGTATAGCCCTCGGGGACGGTAACGGTAATTTCTTCTCTGGTATACACGGTGCTGGTAAGGGTCTGTATTATCTGGTCATAGTTCATATCCGCTGACAGCGTGTGACTGCCGGAGAGATAGTCCAGCTCATACTGAGGGTCTATGTCCCCGCCGAAGAACATAGTTTTAACAAACTCGCTCCCCAGATGGAACAGAGAGCCTACAAGGTTTTCTTTATCCAGCTCTACACTTTCATCAAACTTATATTTTACATAAAACTTAAATACTTTTTCTTCCTCGATGATGCCCTTTTCCTTAAGACGTTCTGCCACCTCCTCGGTGGTCATACCGCCGTCCAGCTCCACAACCACGTCGCCGCCGCTTTTGGTAAAGGCAAACACGTCGTTTGCCATAGGGATAATACCCGGCCAGAAGTCAAGGAAGCCGAACACCGTGAAAAACGCCAGGGTGCCTACCACAAAGGTGTAAAGCAACGCCTTTATTACGCCGATTGTAACACTGCCTCTGCCCTTTTTCTTGCGGTTGCGGCGTTTTGCACGCTTGTACGCCTTGCGTGCCTTGGCTTTTGCCGCCTCTGAGCCCGTAAAATGTATATCGTGCGTCCTATCACCGCTGTCACCCAGCTCCACACTGTTGCCCGCATCGTCGGTCAAATGCCCTCCCTCGGGGGTGGGGCGTATAACATCGTCAGGAACAAGCTCGTCGCTGTAATGGTCAGAGTCGGTTTCTGCCTTTTCCGCCTCATCTGCCACGTTGGCGACGTCTGCCTCCGCCGTTTCTGCGGGAGCATCCGACTGCACGCCGTTTTCTGTGACGGTGCTACGAGCTTCGTCGGTTTCCTGCTGATACTTGCTCAGCATTTCCAGAAGCTGGTCGGAATTTTCTTTTACGCTTTTATTTTCATCCACTGTTAAAAAAACCTCCGTTTGCTGTAGTCTACAGCAAGGCGTTTATAATAATAAATACTGCTATCGGTAATATAAGTGCAGGCGTTATATAGATGTACAGATTGTTTGTGCTTTTTTCGGGTACGGGGGCACCCTCCTCGTTTTTAGCATACGCCGAAAACATATTTTCCATTCTGGAAAACATAAGCGCCAGACACAAAAGCATAACCACAAGTAACACAAAGCCTACGAACAATGCACTGGTGTTAAACACGGTTTTGCTTACGAATGCCGAATTGCCGTATAAGCCGTACATATTAAAGGCAAGGTGGAGTGCCATTGAAGGGTACACCGACCTGCAGACCACGGCACTTATACCAAGTATCATACCCGCAAACATATATATTACAAATCCCTCTGCTGAGAAATGTACAAGGGTAAAATACAAGGTGCTTATAGCTACCGCATTAAAGCTGCCGTACTTTTTATACTCACCTATTACTATACCGCGGAAAAACAGCTCCTCGCAAAGGGCGGGCACAAGGCAGTATGCCAAAAACAGACCTACGCCGCTGTCCTCTCCCATAAACAAAGTATCCATATATCCTTTGTCAAAGGCAAGTCCGTTACCGCCGCTGTACAGTAAAAGCTGTAACAGCAGGCTGCCGCACAGCATAACACCGAAGGAAGCAAAGAAGTAAATCACGGTGTTGCCGTTCATTTTCCACGACAGCATAGGGTAGTTAAGCTTGCCGCCCTTTATGCCGTAATACAAAAAACAGGGTGCGGCAAAAATTACAAGCTGTATTATGATTATTACCAGAAAAACACTGTCCTCACCCACGCTGTCCGCCGTTATGTAATGACCGCACAGCGACAGCAAAATATACACTGCCGCCGTCAGTAAGGGGACGCTGAAGGGAGCCGATTTCAAAAACTTTAGCATACCTTCGCCTTTTGGCTACGCCTTTCTTATCTGCTCTGCTATATCGCCTGCCACTGCCGTGCCAAACAAAAGCTCCGTAATCTTAAGGGCAAACTCCAGCGATACACCCATACCCTCTGCGGTAATGAATATATCGTCTACCTCTACCTTTTCACCCGTACGGTTTGCCTGCTCCATATTTTTTTCAAAGCCGGGATAGCAGGCTATATCCCTGCCGTCAAGATAACCCATCTTGCCCAGAATGGAGGGTGCCGCACAGATTGCCGCAACGTAGCTGCCTGCAGAAACACTGTTTTCTATAAGGGCTTTTACCTGATAGGACTCACCAAGAGCCTCGGTACCCTTAAGTCCACCCGGAAGAATAAGCACATCGGGAGCAGACGTATCAATATCACTCAGCAGCACGTCTGCCATCACGCTTATATTATGGGCACCCGTCACCTTAAGCTCGTTACCTATAGAAACAAGGCTTACGTCTACCCCTGCCCTTCTCAGCACGTCGGCGGGAGTAAGCGCCTCACATTCCTCAAAGCCGTTTGCAAGTAAAATTAACGCTTTCATCCATCTATTCTCCTTTGAAAATACCACCGTCTGCCAGAATGCCGTTTACTATATGGCAGACCTGTCCGTGTATATCGTCGATACTGCGTAGAACCTCATCCTTTACGCAGTCTACTCTGTTCCAGCCGTATTTGTCCGATGCGTACAACGCCGCCCTGTAGCTGTCCTCCAGGTGCTTTGCATTGTTTTCGTGGATGTCCTTTACCGCACCCGTATCCTCGCAACGCTTTTGCACAAGAGAGGAGGAGGCTTTGGGAGGCAGACACAGATATATTACTCCGTCGGGAGCAGGAAGCCCCAACAAAGAAAACTCATAGTCAAGAAGCCATTTGCCAAAGCTGTCCCACTGCTCCTTTGGAAGCTTGGACATCTGATGCACCAGATTGGCGGTAGTATAACGGTTTGCGATTATAACCGCGCCCTCGTCGTAGTCCTTTTTCCAGTCCAGCATATAGGCGCAGTATCTGTCCATAGCGTAGAAGGAGGATGCGGCAAAGGGGTTTACCGCCTCGGGGTCGGTGCCGAAATCTCCACGCAGATACATTTTTATCAAGGCACTGCTATCCTCCTTGTATGTAGGAAAGGATACGAGCTTATTATTTATACCCATTTTGTCCAGATAAGCACAAAGGAGCTTGCTTTGGGTCTCCTTACCGGAGCCATCCAGACCGTCTACTGCTATCAATATGCCTTTTGACATAGACTGCACCCCACAAATTTACATATTTTGATATTTTTCTCGCATTTCAAGAGCCTTGCCACAGCTCATTTTCCCCTCGGGACAGGGACCCGATACGCAAGGTGGGCCTGCCTTTTTGAACAGGGTGGGCGCTATCTGCTTTACCTTACGCAGCATTTCCTCTGCCAGGGCTCTTATCTCCCACTGGGCACGGGTGCAGCAACGCAGATTAAAGAAGTTGTACAGGGAGCGTACGTTCATAGTCATAACTATCTTCGTGTCGCAAGCGTTGGGCAACACACTGCGGGCATCCTCAAACGCCATTTTCTCCGCAGCCTTTGCGGCGGCGGCTTCCTCCATACCGCCATCTATCAAGGTTTTGGTATGCTTTTCCTTAAGCAAAGCGGCAAGACGCATATAGTGCTTTCTGTCCTCCTCCATCGCCTGCAGAAAGACCTCCTTTGCCTCGGGAAGCGCCTCTATCTCGGGAGGCATTATATAGGTAAAGCTCTCCTTATTTACGTAGCGTTGGCTTTGTACGCTGAAGGAGGCAATACGGTGCCTTGTTATCTGGGCAAGAACCGCACGGGATACACCCTCTATACCGAAAGTAAAGCTTACGTGCTCAAAGGGACTTTCGTGACCGAGGGACACAAGCATATTGATAAAGCTTTCCGTTTTCTCCTCAGTCAGACCTTCCAATATTCCGTCAACGCCTGATTGGGAATAGCAAAGCTTTGCCGCCGCTGCAATTATCTTTTCGGGTTGGGGGGTGTGCGCTATTATCTCTACCTTCAACATATTATCCCTCTTTTCTTCGTTCTTAACAGTTTATTGTAACACAAACTATCCCATTAATCAAGAATTTATAAAATCTTTGCCCTTTTCGTTATACCATTCCTTAAGATACTCTCCCTCTACGCTTATCTTTTTAAGGGCAGAGCAGGACTTGAACACGTTTTCACCCATTTGGGTAACGCTTTCGGGCAGGGTGGCGGCTTTTGCGCTGATGCAACCGAAAAAGGCGTAGTCGCCTATGGCTGTTACACCGCTTGGTACCTTAATCTCCTTCAGCATAACGCAGCCGAAAAAGCATTTTGCAGGAATTTCGGTCAAATCACTGCCAAACACCGTCTCCTCCAGATCCATACAGTAGAAGAAGGAGCCTTCCTTTAGCCCACAGGCATCGGGCAGGATAACCTTTTTTACGCCCTTGCAGTTTTCAAAGGCGTACTCCCCTACCGATGCAACGGTGTCGGGTACCGTAATTTCTTCTTCCTCGATAGCGGCAGGACAGCGAACAAGCTCCGTTTTGTCCCCATTATACAGTATGCCGTCCAGGGAGGAATAGTTTTTGTTTGCGCCCGACACCTCTATCTCCTTCAAGGTGCTGCAGCCCTCGAAGGCGGTAATGCTCAACGCCGCAACGCTGCTGCCAATATACACGTACTCCAGGGAAGTGCAGTTATTAAAGGCACCGTCGCTTACGTTAACTACCGTATCGGACAAGCTTAGCTTTTTCAGCTTGGTATCGTTTGCAAAGGCTCCGTCCGTTACGGCTGTAAGGGTATAGCCGTCCAGCTCGGAGGGAAGCTCCAGCTCGGTCTCACTGCCCTTGTAGTCGCAAAGCATTGCCACCGTGTTTACCAGCTTATAACCGAAGTTGCCGCTGTACAGAGTGGGATCCGTATCCTCAGAGCTGTCAGCACTGCTGTCCTCGGTGCTATCGGTAGACGTGGTTTCCTCGCTGTTATCCGCAGAGAAGCTTGGAGCGGTACTGCTTTCCTCTACCACGGCAGAAGAATGGCTGTCTGCCGAAACCAAGTCCTTGCTCACAGAGTTTTCCGTATCAGCACCGCAGGCACTGAATGCCAACACCGCAAGAGCCGTTATAATTAATATCAGTTTTTTCATACTTGCACTTTCTGTTAGTCGGGAGCTTTAAGATTACTGTTACCAAGACCCGAGTTGATAAGAGCCTGATAGGTGTTGCTGTCGGGGTCAACGGTAATAACTATATCCTCACAACCGTTAAACACAGCCTCGCCCAGCTCCATATTGCCGTTGTCAACGGATACCTCGGTGAGGTACTTGCAATAGGCAAAGGCGTAGTCGCCAAGAGTGGTAACGTTTTTGGGAATTACAAGGGTCTTAAGGGCGCTGCAGTAGGAGAAGGCACCGTCGCCCACGTCGGTAATCCCCTTGCCGAGACTAAGCGTTTTAAGGTTATTACAGCCCTTAAAGGCATCGTCACCAACGGTGGTTATATTATCGGAAAGGCTTAGGGAAAGAAGGTAGGCACAGCCGTAAAAGGTCTGCTCCTCAATATGAGTAAGGCTTGGAGACAGCTCCATAGCCGTAAGGCTTTCACAATAGGCAAAGGCACCCTTACCCAGCTCGGTCACGGTGGAGGGCATAGCGTTAACCGCCTCGCCAAAAAGCACGCTACGCAGGGCAGAGCAAGCGTAAAACGCCCCCTCTGGAATGCTTGCTACGTCCTCGGTCAGCCTTACCTCACCCAAAGCCGCACAGTATCCAAAGGCGTAAGGTGCTACACTGCTTACAGGGCTCATTTCCAGGTTTTTAAGCTTTCTGCAACGGTAAAACGCCTTTTCTCCCACGGAGCTTACGTCGCCCTTTATAACAATGCTTCTTATATTGTTGCACTCGTAGAACGCACCCTCGGGAACGTCCCCCGTGTGGCTGATGCTTACGTTACGGAGAGTGTCGGGAACATAGCTTTGGTTTTGACTGTAATCCTCCGCACCGAAAACCGCACCGAAAAACAGCCTGTCGCTACCGTTGCCAAGGAAAGGCAAGCTGATATTGACCAAAGACCGGCACCCCTCAAAAGCCGAAGCGCCTATAGAAGTAACCGAATCGGGTATGATAAGCGTGCTTAAGCCTGTACATTCCTTAAAGGCAGATGCACCTATAGAGCCGATATCCTTAAGGGTGATGCTTTTTATGTTTTCGCAGCCTCTGAAGGCGTCATCTGCAAGGCTGTTTCCCCCCGCCGTTACCTCCTTAAGGCTCTCAGGTACGGCGTTCTTGTTACCGCCCGCACTGTAGGAGCCGAAAACGTATCCAAGATAGCTATGGTTGTCCGCCCTGCCGCCAACAAAGGGCACCGTCAAATTCTCCAGCCTTTTACAGCCGGAAAAGGCAGAAAAGGCTATCTGGTTTACTGAAGAGGGTACTATTACCGTGGTAACAAACAGCCCCTCGCCATTTTCGTCACCGATATCATTAATGGATTTTTCACCGATCGCCAGCACCGCCTTGCCTTCGATTTGGGCGGGAATTTTAACCAAGGGATCGGTACCTGTGTAGCCCGTTATCATCAGTCCCTCACCGTAGGGGGTGCTTGTAAAAAGCTCAGCCGCTGTGTCGGGCAGCTCTACACTGACGTCACCCTCATCGCTGATATTACTGTCGTGGCTTATATCACGGCTGGCGTTGTTGTCACCGTCCAGAAAACCAAGCATTCCATCCAAGGTGCCGCAGGACCCCATACCCATCATCATTACAGCCAGGCATAGGATGATAGCCATATATTTTAACGTATGCTGTAGTTTATCGTTTTTAAGCATCTGCTTTATCCTTTCGCAAAACCATATAGAAAGCTAATTATTATTCAGATTATATTATCTCACAAATCTGTGATTTTGTCAATACAAATATATTATCCCGAACACGGTAAGGAATACCGCTCCCCCTGGAATTTTGTTATGGAACGGAAAACCCCATCTCCTAACCCTTACGCCATAGCACAGACGGCAACGCCTACGATAGCCGCAGCGTTCAGGACCGTCGAGGACGCCGTTCCCTACAAATTAACCGCCACGCCACAGCACAGACGGCAACGCCGTATTTAACCGCAAACATGGCGGCAGAAGTTACCCCACCACCCTCTTCGTTCGTGACGGGGACTCCGAAACCGCCGCCCTGCCTTACGCCCAAGCACGAACACACCGTTTTTGTACCTCGATTAGCACCAAGTTCAAGGGATAGGAAAAATTGTTCCGAATGGGCGAAAACCGTCCGCCAGCTGTACTTAGTACTGCAAGGGCGGTTTTCGTCCATAGCAAGAAAAACAAAATATAAAAAGTTAAGAGTGGCACTGCTGTGTCACTCTTAACTACTTATTAACTCAATTCATTGTTTTCTTGCGTTCGGGACTATTTTTACATCCCTTGATGGGTTATTCGTATTCGACTACATTAATCCATCTATGAAGAAGCTCTTTCTCCTCGTCCTTACGCTTGATGGACTGGGAAGCCGCAATAATGGGCATCCATTTCTGGACGTGCTGCATTGCGGTATCGGTCTTTTTGCAGTAAAGTCTGAGATACTTTTCGCCCAGATCTTCTCTCTTTGCAAGCCAGAACATAAGGTAGGTACGGGCAACGTCAGCGGCAGGGTCGCCCTGTACTGCGTGGGACCAGTCAAGAATATAAGGCTTGCCCTCGTCACTTATGATGATGTTGGAGGGGTCGAAGTCACCGTGGAGAACTGAGGTACGCTTGGGAAGAGAATAAAGTCTTGTATGAAGCTCATAACGGGTGGTAGCGTCAAGACCGGTAAGCTCTACCTTGTCATGCATTTTATCTCTTAACTTATTAAGCAAAGGGCAGGTGCAACCGTGCATCTCTATCTGAAGGTCAACGAACATCTCAAAATACTCATCCAGCTTGTCGGGGTTTTCGTCCATAAGCTGTTGGAGCGTTCTGCCGGGGATATACTCTGCACGGAACGCCCAGCAGCCGTCGATAGTCATAACCTCAAGTATCTTGGGGATGTTAAGACCCGTTTCCTCAACGCGTGCCTGGTTCAACGCCTCGTTGAGTACGTTTGCCTTGGAAAAGCTTTTGTCAAAAAGCTTAACAACGGTCGTACCGTCACGGAATATAGACTTTGTAGGTCTTTCGGCAAGAACCTGATCCTTATTTATTTTCATTATACGTCCTCCCTGGTTCCGTAGTATGCGTTAAGATACATCTGCTTAAGCTCGCTCATAAGAGGATAACGGGGATTGGCACCCGTACACTGGTCGTCAAAGGCCTGCTCTACCATATCGTCAAGGCGTGCAAGGAAGTCCGCCTCGTCAATACCGTAGTCCTTGATGGTAGCCTTTATGCCTATCTTAGCCTTAAGCTCGTCGATAGCGGCAATAAGACCCTCCAGCTTTTCGGTATCGTCGTTGCCCTTTATACCCAGATAGTCAGCAACCTCTGCATATCTTGCAAGGGTATGAGGATGGGTGTACTGAGAGAAGGTACCCATCTTAGGAGGTACTTCTACTGCGTTGAAACGGATAACCTCGTTAATGAGGAGAGCGTTGGCAACACCGTGAGGCAGGTGATGGAAAGCACCCAGCTTGTGCGCCATAGAGTGGCAGATACCAAGGAAGGCGTTAGCAAAGGACATACCTGCCATAGTAGCCGCATTTGCCATCTTCTCTCTTGCAACAGGGTCGTTGGGGCCGTTATCGTAAGCCCTGGGAAGGTACTCGAATACCATTTTGAGAGAACGTAGAGCAAGACCGTCGGTAAAGTCGGTTGCCATTATGGAAGCGTAAGCCTCAAGAGCGTGGGTAACAGCATCGATACCGGAAGCAGAGGTAAGACCCTTGGGGGCGTTCATCATAAAGTCTGCATCAACTATTGCCATATCGGGCATAAGCTCATAGTCTGCAAGAGGATACTTAACGCCGCTGCTTTCGTCGGTTATAACCGCAAAGGGAGTAACCTCGGAGCCTGTACCTGCAGAGGTAGGAATAGCTATAAAGTATGCCTTTTCACCCATCTTGGGGAAGGTGTAAACACGCTTACGGATATCCATAAAACGCATTGCCATATCAAGGAAGTCTGCCTCCGGATGCTCGTAGAGAACCCACATGATCTTACCGGCGTCCATTGCAGAGCCGCCGCCCAGCGCGATAATAACGTCGGGCTGGAATGCCGCCATCTGCTTTGCACCTGCCTTTGCGCAGGCAAGGGTAGGATCAGGCTCAACCTCAAAGAAGGTTGCGTGGGTTATGCCAAGCTCGTCAAGCTTTGCCTCAACAGGCTTTGTATAGCCGTTTTTGTAAAGGAAGCTATCGGTAACGATAAACGCTTTTTTAGTTTTGCTTATCTGACCAAGCTCAGAGAGAGCTACAGGCAGACAACCTTTCTTTATATAAACCTTTTCAGGTGCACGGAACCAAAGCATATTTTCTCTCCTCTCTGCCACGTTCTTGATGTTAAGCAGATGTTCAATACCTACGTTTTCGGAAACGCTGTTGCCGCCCCAGCTACCGCAACCGAGGGTAAGGGAGGGACGCATTGCAAAGTTGTAAAGATCACCGATGCCGCCGTGGGAAGAGGGGGTGTTTACAACTATACGGCAGGTTTTCATACGGAGAGCAAAGGCATCAAGGATATCCTTGCACTTGATGGTATCTATATAGATAGAAGAGGTGTGACCGAAGCCGCCGTCTGCAATAAGACGCTCAGCCTTGGCAAAGGCATCCTCTACGTCAGTTGCCCTGTACATAGCAAGAACGGGAGAAAGCTTTTCGTGGGCAAATGCCTCGGAGATGTCAACGCTCTCAACCTCACCGATAAGCACCTTGGTGCCTGCAGGGGCTGTAAAGCCTGCTATCTCTGCGATACGGCAAGCACTTTGACCAACGATTTTTGCATTAAGCGCACCGTTGATTATCATAGCCTTTCTTACCATATCAACCTCATCACCCTTGAGGAAGTATGCGCCTCTTGCCTCGAACTCTGCCTTAACTGCATCGTATATATCGTCAAATACTATAGTAGACTGCTCGGAAGCGCATATCATACCGTTATCAAAGGTTTTGGAATGGATGATGGAGTTAACCGCAACAACAACGTCCGCACTGCTGTGGATGATCGCAGGGGTGTTACCCGCACCAACGCCGATGGCAGGCTTGCCGCTGGAATATGCGGACTTAACCATACCGGGACCGCCTGTTGCAAGGATGGTATCAGACTCCTTCATAACCATAGTGGTCATCTCAAGGGTAGGAATATCGATCCAACCGATAATACCCTCGGGAGCACCTGCGGCAACTGCAGCCTCAAGCACAACCTTTGCTGCGGCTATCGTGGACATCTTTGCTCTGGGATGGGGGCTGATGATAATACCGTTACGGGTTTTAAGAGAAATAAGAGTTTTGAAGATAGCGGTAGAGGTGGGGTTGGTGGTAGGAATAACCGCCGCAAGAACACCCAAAGGCTCTGCTATCTTGGTGATACCGTAGGAAGGGTCGTTATAAATAACGCCGCAGGTCTTGGTATCCTTATATGCATTATATATATATTCGGCAGCGTAGTGGTTTTTGATAACCTTATCCTCGACAACGCCCATACCCGTTTCCTCTGCGGCAAGCTTTGCCAAGGGGATGCGCGCCTTGTCAGCCGCTACTGCAGCCGCAAGAAAGATTTTATCTACCTGCTCCTGAGTGTAGGTGGCAAACTTTGCCTGTGCTGCACGAACGCTTGCAATAAGCTCCGTCAGCTTCTCTACACTGTCTGTAATCGGATAAGTTCTGTCGCTCATAAAAAAATACTCCTCTATTATACAGTTATGCTCTATTAATATATCAAAAAACATGACAATTGTCAACACAAATCGTTAAGCACACGTTAAAAATGACAAGGCATACAAAAATACGCATGTATATTTATTTACTTTTATCGCATATGACTTATAATTTTTACTTATTTTGGGATTTTATTTGCTGATAGCGACAGAAATAAAAAAGTCCTGTTTCTCCAAAAAAGGAAAAACAGGACTGATTTGAAAAACTGTATTTACGCTTTGCCGTTGCAGCCGAGAACGTTAACGAGCTTATGACGAACAAGCTCCTTAATGTTAGCTCTTGCAGGCTTAAGATATTCTCTGGGGTCAAACTTATCGGGATGCTCGTTGAAGAACTTACGAACAGTACCCGTCATAGCAAGACGGAGCTCGGAGTCGATATTGATCTTACAAACTGCAAGAGAAGCAGCCTGACGGAGCTGATCTTCGGGAACGCCGATAGCGCCGGGCATCTTACCGCCGTTTTCGTTAATCATGGTAACGTAGTCCTGAGGAACGGAGGAAGAACCGTGAAGAACGATGGGGAAGCCGGGAAGTCTTCTGGAGATGTCCTCAAGAATGTCGAAGCGGAGCTGAGGCTTTGTGCCGGGCTTGAACTTGTATGCGCCGTGGCTGGTGCCGATAGCGATAGCAAGAGAGTCAACGCCGGTCTTTTCAACAAACTCTTCAACCTCTTCGGGACGGGTGTAAGAAGAATCCTCAGCGGAAACCTGTACGTCATCCTCGATACCTGCGAGAGTACCAAGCTCACCCTCAACTACTACGCCGTGAGCGTGTGCATATTCAACAACCTTCTTGGTAAGCTCAATGTTTTCCTTGAAGGAGTGGGAAGAACCGTCGATCATAACGGAGGTAAAGCCACCGTCGATACAGGACTTACAGGTCTCAAAATCGGGACCGTGGTCAAGGTGAAGAACAACGGGAATCTCGGGGCATTCGATAATAGCAGCCTCAACAAGCTTTACGAGGTAGGTGTGGTTAGCGTAAGCGCGAGCGCCCTTGGAAACCTGAAGAATAACGGGAGCCTTTTCTTCCTTGCACGCCTCAGTGATACCCTGAACGATCTCCATATTATTTACATTGAAAGCGCCTATAGCGTAGCCGCCTTCGTATGCTTTTTTGAACATTTCGGTAGAAGTTACTAAAGCCATAACAACCAAATCTCCTTTGAAAAAATTATTTTACACTTAAGTTTAACAGCATTTAAGGAACTTGTCAAGGAAAAATATTGAAAATATTGACTAAAACTGTGAAAAAATAATTGATTTACGCTGAAAAGTATGCTATAGTTATGTGAAATCATTTGTTTTGAAAGGATGACACTACAATGAGCGCATTAAAAGGTGCCTGCATTATCGGGCAATCCGGTGGTCCCACATCGGTTATCAACGCTTCTGCTTACGGTTGTATAAAGACCGCTTTGGCAAACGAGAACATCACTAAGGTTTACGGCGCACTTAACGGTATTATGGGCGTGCTTAACGACAACCTTATTGATATGGGTAAGGAAGACCCTGCTGAGCTTGAGCATATGAAGTATACTCCTTCCTCTGCTCTCGGCAGCTGCCGCTACAAGCTTAAGGACGCTTCTGAGGATGAAACTGACTATCACCGTATTCTTGAGATATTCAAGAAGTACGACGTTCGTTATTTCTTCTACAACGGCGGTAACGACAGTATGGATACCTGTAACAAGATATCCAAGTTTATGCTTGAGCATAACTATGAGTGCCGTGTAATGGGTATTCCCAAGACCATCGATAACGACCTTGCAGGTACTGACCACTGCCCCGGCTACGCTTCCGCTGCTAAGTATATCGCTACCTCTCTTATGGAGATATATCACGACGCTCGCGTTTACGACAAGGGTATGATTACCGTTGTTGAAATCATGGGCAGAAACGCAGGTTGGCTTACCGCTGCTGCTGCTCTTGCCAGCTACAAGGGCTGCGGTCCCGACCTTATCTATCTCCCTGAGGTTCCCTTCAATACCAATAACTTTATCGAAAAGGTTAAGGAAATCTACGCTAAGAACGGCAAGTGCATTATTGCTGTTTCTGAAGGCATCCGTAACAGAATGGGCCGTCTTATCTCCGATACGGGTAAGCGCGACTCCTTCGGTCACGCTCAGCTTGGCGGTCTTGCTACCATCCTTGCTAAGAAGCTTGAAAAGGCTACCGGCGCTAAGGTTAGAGGCATTGAGCTTTCTCTCCTCCAGCGTTGCGCTGCTCACTGCGCTTCTCAGACCGACATCGACGAGAGCTTCTCTGCCGGTAAGGCCGCTGTTGAATATGCAGTTTCCGGCATTACCGATAAGATGGTTGGCTTTAAGAGAAAGAAGTCCAAGAGCGGCTACAAGTGCGAAATCGAGCTGTTTGACCTTTCCGTTGTTGCTAACACCGAAAAGAAGGTTCCCAAGAGCTGGATGAACGCTACCAAGGACGGTCTTAACGATAAGTTTATCGCCTACGCTCTTCCCCTCATTCAGGGTGAGACCCAGATGACCAAGGAAGACAGCCTGCCCAGATTTGTTAAGCTTAAGAAAATCAAAGCGGAGTAATTTGAACGACTGATAAAACGCCTCGCTAACTTTAAGCGGGGCGTTTTACAAAGTCTTACATAAACTATATATGTAACCATTTATTCGGAGGGCTATACATGATACACAACACCATACTTGATGCGGTTGGTAATACCCCGATTATTCGCCTTAATAAAATAGTGCCCAAGGGTGCGGCTGAAATTCTTGTTAAATTTGAGGGACTTAACGTTGGCGGCTCTATCAAAACCCGTACCGCCCTTAATATGATAAAAAAGGCTATGGCAGACGGTATCGTTAAAGAGGACACTGTTATCGTTGAGCCTACCAGCGGTAACCAGGGCATAGGTTTGGCGCTTGCAGGCGCTGTTTTGGGGCTTGAGGTTATCATCATTCTGCCCGACAGCGTTAGCGAGGAGCGTACTAAAATTATCACCGCTTACGGTGCTAAGGTTATAAAGATACACGATAACGGCAATATAGGTGAGTGTATTGAAGAATGTCTTGATACGGCGATGAAGCTGGCGGCTAAAAACCCCAAGGTTTATATTCCCCAGCAGTTTGTTAACCCTGCTAACCCTCAGGTACACCTGGACTACACCGCCAAGGAGATACTTGAGCAGGTAGAGGGACCCATCCACGGCTTTTGCTCAGGCGTGGGCACGGGCGGTACCCTGTCCGGCATAGGCGGTGCACTCAAGGCGGCTAACCCCGATATTGAGATCTGGGCTGTTGAGCCTGAGGATGCGGCTATCCTTTCAGGCGGCAGCATAGGCACCCATTTGCAGATGGGCATAGGCGACGGCATCGTACCCGAAAACCTTAATACAAATATATACAGTCACATTCACATCGTTAAGGACCGTGAAGCTATTGACACCGCCCAACAGCTTGCCAGAAAAGAGGGCATACTTTGCGGTATTTCCTCGGGTACCAACGTATCTGCGGCAATCGAGCTGGCAAAGAAGCTGGGCGAGGGCAAGCGTGTCGTTACGGTGCTCCCCGATACGGGTGAAAGGTATTTCAGTACCGCACTGTTTGAAATGTAGATTTAACGTTGAAAATAATAAGGGCGTAACGCTAATCAAAAGCGTTACGCCCTCAGCTTGATGACAAACCTTGTCATCAAGCTGGCAGAGTGCTGAGAAAGAGTACAGACAAGACGAACCGAGGCGAAAACTGTACTAAGTACTGCGAGCCGAGGTTCGTCTTGAACGAAAAAACAAATATAATGCAGAAAATTCAGGGAAAATTTCCCTGAATTTTCCACTTTAGAATGAGTATATTTTATTCTTTTTCGTGCTCTGTGCCTTTGTCAGCGGTCTGAGGGCGTAACGCTAATCAAAAGCGTTACGCCCTTTTGTTTTCCTTTTAGTTTGTCATCGGAAGTCTTACGCAGCAAGGCGCCAAACCGTGAAGGACGCCTTCCGTTACGCCTCAGCACGGACGGAAATAACGCCCTTAACCCCCACTTAAAGCAAACCTGCGTCGTATTTCAGCATCACCGTTGCATCCAGGTTGTTTACGTAGCCGTCGTTATTCATATCGCATTTTTCAAGGGTTTCGGCAGACATATCCTTTATGCCAGCATCGTACTTTAACACCTCGGTAGCATCCATATTGTTAAGCTTACCGTCGGAGTTGGCGTCGCCGCTGTTGATTACGGTCACAACACAGCTTGCCGCGGCGCCCTGGCTGTTATCGTTACAGGAAAGATCAAGAGTGGTTATGCCCGTATACACCCCTGTTACGGTAGCGGTCTGTCCTATAAGGTTTTCGGGTATGCCCACGGGATTACCGCCGGAAAGGCTGAGGGAGATAATGTTGTCGGCAACAGTCCACTGCTCGCTGGGCATCCTTGCACAGGGATACTCTATGCTGAAGGGCTCTGCGGCAATAACACCGTCCTTGGACAGCACGTTGTTAACCGCCTCTATAATCTTATAAGCATCCTCACCGCCGATACCGTATTGCTCTACGGAAACGTAGTACCTGTTGATGGTGCTTTCCTCAAACGTTTCGCCAACCAGGTCACCCTCATAATACTCGTTATACAAAGCGTCGTAGAGGTTATGCACGTCGGTTACGCCGTTTATGGGACGGAAATCAAAGCCAAAGGTATCGGTGTTTGCAGCGCTGATATCCACGCTTTCGTCAATAGAAAAGATAACTCCGTAATAAAAATGACCGCTGTTGTAGGTGTTGAAATAGTCGATATTAACATCGGCAGACTCACCCACGCGGATGGTGACAGAGCTTTTGTCAAGAATCAGAACGGGGTCCAGATAATCGTACAGATTTCTTCTTACCGCAGTTACGTTTGCGTTTTTTAGCGCCTTATCCATCTCGTCCTTAAGGTTGCCCTCTGCGTTGTCAAGCTGAAGTATCAGCTCATAGCTAAATCCGTCGGTCTCCACCCATTTGCTCGCTACCGTTACTGCCACACAGTCCAACTCGGGAAAATCCTCGGGAGTAAAAACCTTGTCGGTAGCGGTGCTTACGGTTACAAGTATGCTGTTCTGCCCGTTCCAGGAAACGCCGTCATCAGCGGCTACGGAAAAGGAACAAGCCGTCATTATAAGCGCTATAAAGCACGCAAGCAGTCTTTTCATTACTAAGTCCTCCTTTTGGTGTTTGTTTACGCCTACATTATACAGGATGCGAAAAGCTTTTTCAAGAAAAAAACCCGTTGGCTTATAAAAAATTTACATTTTTGGTGATAAAAAACAGGGCGACGCCGAAAATGCGTCGCCCCTGTTTTAATTATTTTTACTGAACACCATAAACTTCAATCTCCTCAAGCTGGGTAACATAACCGCCGTCAGACGTGATAAGAAGTCTTATATACCTGCCGCTTGCGGCATCACTGAGAGTATAGGTATAATCAAAATGCTCCACATTGCGAATATTTCCGTCAAGGTTGCTCATTATCTCGGGGGCACCCTCGACCTCGGTTTTGGTTAAATCGTAGGATAGTCTGTTCCAATTAACGCAGTCATCGGACACATAAGCAAGACGAAGCCTAAAGCCACGGTTGCCTCCGCCGGGAATACTGTTACGAACATGGCGGAAAACCAAAGACTTTATATCGTTGCGATACGCCTCAAGGTCAATGATATACTCGAAAATATTGTTAGTGCCTACAAGCATTACGGTAGTATCGGGAAAACCGCAACGAGAGCCGCTGTACTCCGGCAGGGTAATATCGCCAACGATACCGTCGGTCATTTTTGTAAGGCTTAGGTCTGACCACTTATCGTCCCCCGTGGCATAATCAAGGTAAAGACTGTTGGGGTTTGTCAGGCTACCGTCCTTTACAAGGATATAGGTTTTACCCAAGGCATAGTTACTTGATCCGTTATCGGGTAAGTTGCCGATTATACCCGCATCGTACTTAAGGATAACGGTAGCGTCAAGGTTATTAACAGCACCGTCGCTGTTTACATCGCATCTCTCAAGAGCCTCTGCATCAAGCTCGATTATGGCTGCATCGTATTTCAATACCATAGAAGCATCAAGGTTGTCCGTTTTGCCGTCGCCGTTGGCGTCGCCGCCTTCAACTACGGTGATATCGCAGCTTACAGTGGCATCCTGCGCATAGTCCCTTTTATAAAGGGTAAGGGTGGTTGTACCCTTGGACAAGCCTGTTATACGGGCGGTTTGGTCTACCTTGCCGCCTGTTATGGTTTCTATCACTTCCCCGCCGGTAAGGATTAAGCCTGCAATGCTTGTATCTGCTACAGACCACTGCTCCACGGGCATCATTGCACCGGGAACGGCGTTACCGCAGGGCTCTGCCGTAAGGACACCGTCGATACCGAGGATGGCGTTTACCTCATAAATAACCGTGTCGCATTCATTGCCGCTTAGTCCTCTTTCGCTTACGTAGGCAAAATATTTGTTTATAGGACTTGTACCAAGCTTTTCGCCAAGGATACCGTTATCGATTCCTTCGTACAGCTCGTCACAAATATCGCCATAGTATTCGGGCTCTCTTATCAAAGGATAAACGTCAATACCAAAGTTTTGTGCACCGATGTCAAAAGCCGCAGGGTCTACGCTGAATACAACGCCGTGGTAAAGAAAGCTGGGGTTATAGGTCTCAAAGCTTTCGATGTTTACTTCAGCCGTTTCCCCTACAAATAAGGTAATGCTTTGCTTGTCAAGGGTAAGTATGGGCTGCAGATAACAATAGCTGTTTCTTTCCGCCTCTGTTACTACAGGATTTTCTTTTACCGCCTCAATATACTGTTTAAGACTTTTGCTTGCGCCTACTTCCAGTATAAGCTGATAGATAAAGGCGCCGTTTTCTGTCTTTTTGCTTGCCACGGTTACCTCTTTACAGTCAACCTCAGGAAAGTCTGTCTCCAAAAACTCCTTATCGGTAGCCGTGCTTACGGTTACAAGTATACTGTTTTCGGCGTTCCACGGCGTCTCCTCCGATGCTGATACGGAAAACGTGCCAAGGCACATAACAAGTGCCACTAATATAGTAAACAGTCTTTTCATTTTTCGCACCTCCTTATTGATGCATTGCCTACATCTGTCCTTTATACAACTGAAAAAGGGATTTTCCTATGAAAAACTAAAAACTTTTTTACATCTGGCTGTCAAGAAAGCTTTGGAACAGGTAAATAAGTCCGTAGATGCTGGCTACCCACAGCAGTATTTTGGGCAGTATCATCTTTTGGTTGTGGCGTTTTATACGCTCCTGCTCTGCCAGCTTTTCCAGAGTTTCTTCAAAGGCCTTTGCCTTCTTCTTACGCTCCTCGTCGCTTTCAATAACAAGCTGTTTACCTGCCTGTACACGGTGACGGTGGATAAACTCGGGGTCGCCGGAGGCACGGATACCGTCCAGCTCTCTTTCCAAAGACTTTTCCGTTATATTCTGAAGCTGCCAATCCTTTTCCCTGCCGCAGTCGGCACAGGTAGGGGCACTTACAAGGTTTTTTCTGCCGCAGCAGCACAGCCATACCTTGTCCGTTGCCTGAGGTATAAGCTTGATGGGATGCTCCTCCTCTGCTCTGGCAAAAACGTTCATCTTCCTGTAGGCGTAGCGCATATCCTCGTCCAGCTCACGGAAGAAGGTATACTTTTTGCCGCTTATTATGTTTACGGTCATAGAGCTGTTGTCAGCAAAATGGATAGTGCGTATCTCAAACTCCAGCTTACGGCAATAGTTTTTTGGGATAGGGATAAAAACGCCCTCGCCAAAGCTTTCACCGTGGCGGATGTTGGCAGGAAGAACTATATCCTTAATACCAAGCTTTTGCAAAAGGCTTGGTTCCCCGTCGCCCTCAAAGCTACGCCTGCCCCATTTGTGGTCGGCGGCTGTATAGGTAAAGTCCAGACGCTTGGTGGGGATATTTGCAGTACCCTCGTACAAAAGCAGGCGTACATCCAACGCCTTTATATCCTTTTCACCCGTGTTTTGAATTTTGAACACCGCAAAACACTCCGAGGTGTCACTATCCGTAATAGTATACCCCTCGATTACCTCAACGGGAACCCCCTCGTATATCCTGCTGAAATCAAGGTTTTCTATTACTCTTATAGGGCGTTCTGCATCCAAGCGCATACGCTGTTTATCCTTTTTTGTAAGCCTTACACCCTCCGTGCGTATCATAGGACGAACCTCCTCCCTGCTATTCGCTTAAATTATACAGCATTTAACTAATAATTGCAATAAAAACTTTATATTGCAAATTGTTCTTGTTTGTACTACAATAGCGGTGAGGTGATTTACTTTGAAGGAAACAGCACTGGCAAGGCTTAAGGAAACAAAGCTGTTTGTTTGCGATATGGACGGTACCATATATTTAGGTGATACTCCTATAGAGGGCGCCCGGGATTTTGTCAGACACCTTAAGGAAAAGGATAAGAGGCTGTTGTTTTTTACCAACAACGCCTCCCGCACAGCAGATTTCTATAAGGAAAAGCTTTTGAGGCTTGGGTTTGGTGAGTGTGAGGTTGTTACCGCAGGGGACGTGACTATAAGCTATCTTAACACCTATTATAAGGGCAAGCGGGTGTTTTTGGTCGGCACAAAGGCGCTGGAAGCAGAGATGCTTAAGGCGGGGATAAAGCTTGTTTACGACAAAAACGCCGACGTCGTTGTGTCCAGCTTTGATACTGAGCTTACCTACGAGAAGGTTAACCTTGCCTGCGATGCACTCCACGGCGGAGCTGTTTATCTGAGCACCCACCCGGATCTTAACTGCCCCCTGCAGGGAGGCGGATGGCTGCCCGATAGCGGTGCAATTGCCGCAATGATAAGTGCTGCCACAGGCAAAAGCCCTAAATATCTGGGCAAGCCTTACGCTGAAACGGCAGAGGCTATTGAACGTATTACGGGTATTTGTGCCCGCGACAGCGCCTGTATCGGCGACAGGCTTTATACCGATATTGCCCTTGGCAAAAACAGCGGTATGCTTTCCCTGTTGGTTCTCAGCGGCGAAACCAAGGCGAAAGATATTAACGCCGAAAACGCTCCGGACCTGGTTTTTGACAGAGTTTATGACATTTGCAGGCATATTTAACAGTTAATTTACAAAAAATGGCAATATAGGTATTGACATTTTTTGGCAAATGTGGTAATATTTTGGCAAAGAAACAAGCTAAGGAGGAATATTGATGAGAAAACAGATTATAAGACAGATAGACGAAACGGGACGTATAGTTTTGCCTAAGCCTTTCAGAGAGATGCTTGGCTTGGAGATAAAGGACGAGGTTATACTTTCCGTAAACGAAGACGCTATTGTGTTGCGTAAGTTTTCCGGCTCCTGCACTTTTTGCGGCAAGGAACATTCTATCAGCTTTGGCGGTGCATTGATTTGTAACGAATGCGCTAAGGAGATAGGTAAGCTTTCTAAGTAAAACCCAACTATAAACGCCCCGAAGAAGACTTCATTCTTCGGGGCATATTATTTTTAGGATTAAAAAGAATTTATAAGTGTTACTTCCCCATCCTCGGAGATGCTGAAGAGCTTAGTCGTTATTCTGCGGTAGCCCTGTCGCCAGCCGAGAGTGGTTCCTTCATCCTCGACCACCTGCATAAGGCTTACGTAGTAGGTGCCGTCTATTTGCTCCACCCACTCGTGGTAAACTGCACTGCCGTCCTCGGCAAAGCCAAGAGATGCGGTGTAGCCCATCGCCTTAAGCATAGTGTCGTTGATTATGGTAGTAGGCGAGTTTTTACCTCCCTGCAATATCTGCAGGCTTGTGCCGTTTATAAAGGGAACGCCCTCTCCGCATAAGGGAAAGCTTACCGTAACGGTCTCGCCCGTTGTAAGGTCAAGACGTCTTACCTGGCTTTCCATACAGCCTGTAAACAGTCCTACGCCCAAAACTCCGCCTGTGTTGTAATAATACAGGTATTTTTTGCCGTCCTCGTTTGCCAGATACATTTCGGAATAGCTTATATCCTCGTCAACCAAAAGGTTTACCTTATTGGTCTCGAAGGACAGGAAGTATATCCGACCTTCCTGGAAAAACTGACCCGTACCTGCGTAATAGCCTACGAGGAAGTATATCCCCTCGTCGCTGACACAAATCTCATCAAGGCTACGCCAGGACCCGTCTCCCTGAGGCACAGACGCACTGCACAGCAGCTCGTTTTGATTGGTGGCAAAATTGTAGCGATAGAAGGTATAGCCCTTATCGTCAGAGGTGTAGTTATAGTAGCATTCATGCTTTTCGGTAATACCCTTGTAGTCCTTGGGTAACAGGTTTATCTGGTTGCCGCTGAAATCGGTAGCGTATATATCGTTACCCTCAGTTTGTACGATAAGCATACCCCGGCTGTCAACTGCGCCTATTATACTGCCTGTAGTTGCTACCCTTTCGTCCTTGCCGTCAAAGCCTACGCTGTACCAATCAAAGTCCTGCTTTCTGTAATACAGTCTGTCGGCACAGATATATATTCTGCCCGTAGCGTTGGTTTGGGTGATAACGCTTTCCTCCCCCGAGGGTTTACGGCAGATAAGGCTGTTTTTTACGTTGTTGTCCACGGTAAAGTTGCCGTAGGTGCCCGTTTCGTCAAGGGTGCTTGCGCTAAGCTTAAAATAGTACACGTTGCCGCCGTAGCCTACCACGTTACCGCCGTTGTTGATTACGTTTTGTACGCCGTGACAACGGATAGGCATCCAGTCCGCCTTATATACCTGTATTATAAAAGTTTCGGCAATTTCGTCATCGGTGGTGTACTTAAATATATAGCCTACGGGATTTTTTACTATTGCCATACAGTAGTTTATAGTACAGTCCGCCGCAGACATTTGTATGCTTTTATAGATATTAAACGCCTTGTCAAACAGCAGCGCACTGCTGTAATTCTTTTGGCTTTTAAGGGCACTTGCCGCTGACGACATCGTTTTATAGGCACACTCGCCCAGTCTGCCGTAGCCTATAAGCATCTGACCGTAGTAGGCTATATCGTCACAGTTTACAAGCATATTTGCAAGGCTTACGCCCTTTACAAGCCCCTCACGCACTGCCTTGCCTACAGGCCAGCTTTTCATCATACCGTCCCAAAGCTCCTTAGCCGCAGAAACACTAAGGTCTGCCACGGTCTCAAGCCCCTCATCGGCAACGCTGAGGAATATACCTGCGGCGTTGCTTGACTGATAGGCGGCGGTTTTTACAAGTATCTTGTCTATACAAACCGCTATCTTCTCGTAGGACTCCTTAAGCTTTTTGTCCGAGCTTGACATAGCGGATGCTTTTGCACCTGAGGATATATCAGTCCAGATACGCTCCCACTCCTTGCTGGAGGAAGACATCGCCTGATACATAACGTACTCGTCAATAAGGGCAGAGGCTTTATCAGAAACAAAGCCGCTTACGTCTGCCGCCTTGCCGAGGAAGCCCTTTACCCCATCCAAAAACTTTTCGTTGCCCTTTATAAAGTCCTCCTCAAAGGAGGTCTTTACCTGTTTAACCGCATCGCCGAAAAGCCCTGTTGCCTCCTCATCGGAAACACCCTCCAGCTTTTCCAGCTTTTTGATTGTTTCGTCCAGCTTGGCGGCAAGCTTTTCTGCTTTTTCTATATCGGCACCCGTGAAAATGTTTGCCGCCTTTTTTGCATCGTCAAGCTGAGACTTGATACCGCTTAGCATACTGACTATAGCGGTGTAATAGCTGTTTTGGAAGCTGCCGGTAAAGCTTTCCTCCGCAGAGGTGTTTTGCATAAGCTCGGTTACAAGAACCTCGTACTCGTTTTCAAGCTCCAGCTTGCCCTTATCCATAAAGGCGCTTGCCTGGGAGATTACCTTCCAGGTGCCGTTTACGTAGTTAAGCTTGGCATCCTCGTAGTTTTTGGCAACGTCTGCCGCCAGTCCGCCGCCGTCTTTACATATTTTTTCGTAGGTCTCGCCCCCGATAAACTCCAGGTGCTGTGCCGTATATTCGTCCTCGTACTCAAAGCTGTCACGCTGGGCAGTCGTTGCCATTACCCCCGTGCCGTCACCAATCTGACCCTCCTCCCAAGGACTGCCCGAGCAGGACGCCATACCCACAAGTGACGCAAATATAAGTAAATAGCTTAGCAGTTTTTTAAGCATTGTCTTTGTCCCCTATTATTGAATTAACAACGTGGCTTGTATAAAGTAAACGCATTTCCTCCGTCAGGTCGCAATGCCCTCTTTCGGGTACGGCGTAGTACTTTACGAAATGTTCTTTTTGCAGCTCCTTAACAAAACGGTCGCTGTGCATCGCCTTGTTTACCGCCTTGTCCTCCTCGCAATGGAAAACGTAATAGGCAGTAGCTTTAGGCATTATGTCAACAAGGTGCAAGGGAGAGGCACTGCGTAGCGCCTGCTCCATCGTACCCTCGTAGCTGCCGAAGGCACTGTACAGGGTGCGGGGCAGATCCACACGCTCGGTATAATGGTAGGGTAAGTCACACACAGGGCAGTTTGCAACGCACGCCACGGGTGTACGCTTGGCGTAATAGGTGTAAACAAGGGCAGACAGACCGCCCATACTGCCGCCCGTAGATACAATCGGCGTATCCTCGGGCAGGTTGTAGGCATCAAAAAGCACGTCTACCAGCTCGTCCGTGTAATCCACCGTTTGCCTGTTCATCCACGCCCAGGGATTTTGGTAAGGGACGAGGAGAAGAATGCCCTTTTCCGCATACTTTTTACCGTCCTCGGTTTCCTCTGCAAACATAGTACAGCCGCCCAGTCCGAAAAAGGATATGGCTATCCCCTTTATCGGCTTATTGCATATTTTATGGTTACAGTAGGCAAAGCCGGACAGGTTATCAATATTTATAATTTTTTCCATAGCTTTATCCTATTTGTTGCCCTGCTTTTTGTCCAGCTTATAGTTTCTTGCGTAAAGCACAAGGTCTGCGCCAACCATAATTATGTTGAGGAAGTAGAAGAAAAGCACGTACCATTTCTGGCTGAACGCCGCCATATATTCCGCATTGGCAAACTTGGAGGCGATGCCTGCCACGTAGCCAAAGAATATAAGCAGTAAAAAGCCAAGACTTTTACCCTTGGTTGTCCTTGCCTTATAGGACTTAATAACGTTAAGGGGCCAGGAGGCACCAAAGCTAAGTATCATCATTATCTCTAAAATCTCTGCCATGTTTTTTCTCCTTAGTTTTTGATTTCTTCTTATTTTATCACATTTAAGCGCTCTTGTAAATACCGTTTACTTATTAGCCTCCATATAATTATCAAAGGCGTAGACGTCTGCCACGGCACCCTTGGGAAGCCTGGGCATCTTTAGATTTTTGCAATTTGCAAAGGCTTGGCACCTTATACTTCGCAAGCCGTCGGGCAGCTTTATTTCCCTGATGGCGCTACCCTTGAAGCTACGCTCTGCCACGGTTTTCAGCCCCTTGGGCAGAATTACTTTTTCCAAGCTACAGCAATCCTCAAAGGCAGACCTGCCTATCTTCTCTACCCCCTCGGGTATGCTTATCTCCCTTAGGGCGGTGCATCCCTTAAAAGCTGCCTCTCCTATTTCCTTAAGCCCCTGCGGAAGCTCTGCCGTTTCCATACAGGCATTACCTGCAAAAGCATAAGAAGCAATGCTTACAACGCCTTCCGGCAGCTTGACGTGGCGCGGGAAGCCCGTGCATCTTTTAAGGACGCCACCCTCCACGTTAAGCTCCTCCTTCACAAGAGGAGCAAGGTCTACGCTGTAGTTGACGCCTTGGATTTTGTAGCGGATGTAGTTACCGACAAAGCCCTCGTCCTCTACCCAGACGTTGGCTACACGGCGAAACGCACCATCCTCCACTATGGGCAACCCTTGATAATACACCCTCAGCGTTGGAACCTTTATGAGGGAGTTTTTGTAGCTTTCCCCGTAATAGGAAAAGGCACCCTCCGATATATGCACGGTTTTTTCGCCAAGGTATACCTTGCCAAGGCGTGGCAGACCCGTAAAGCAATCCTTTCCTATACGCTCTATAGCAGAGCCAAGCCTTAGCTCCGTAAGGCTATCGGGAAGGAGACAGGTACTGCCCTCGGCGATTGCCGTGGGAACGTAGCCGCAGATAGCAGCAGGGATTTCCAAGGCTGTGCTCCCATCCTCTGCGGTGATACAGACTATACGGCAAGTGTTGCCCTCCGAGGGCTTGGCGTAAAAGGAAGCGGTGCCGTTTTTGCAATGCAGATAACAGATGCTTCGTTGATAGTAGTGCAGATTGTAATTTGGGTACAGATAGCCTACCTTGGTTTGCACCCTGCCAAAGCCGCCAAAATACGTATACTGAGGCAGGTGCAGGTCTATTACGCTACTGCCGTCGTGACGGTAGCGGCTATCCCCCTCTAAGGCTATATCTATCCCCTTGCAAAGTACACCCATCACAGGCAGGTTTTCTATAAGCTCCGGTATCTCTATACGGTGCTTGAAGCACCCGTCTCCGTCCGGGTTGAACTCTATCAAGCCCTCTGTCCCGCAAATACCCGTAATTATTACATAGTTGCCGCCTGCTATACGGTATGTAAATATTTTGTCTTTTATTTGTTTTTCCATAACAGCTAATCACAAAAACTATGCCTCCCGTTGCTACGAGAGGCATATATTATCGTCGACCTATGTTTCGGAGCTTATTTGCCCATCATTGCCAACTTTAGCATAATATAGTCGCTGGAGCTTATAACTTTGTCACCGTCGTAGTCGGCAGCCTCCTCAAAGGCGGCAGAGATTTTTGATATCTCGGCAAGGTGCGCTCTCAAGGAAATATAGTCAGCGGTGTCGATATTACCGTTGTTGTTTACGTCGCCCTTGGTTATGGGATTGTATACAGCATCTACGTCGGCAAGGAACATATCAAACTTCTGAAGCATAGCCGCAAGCTGTACTCTCGTACTGTTGTCTGCAGGGTTGAGTTTGCCGCTGCTGCCTGTGATAACGCCCTTGGTAACTGCCCAGGTAACGGCAACACGGCAGTCGTCGCTTATCTCACTTGCGTCTGTAAACACGCTAAGGGTAGTGTCGTCAAGCTCCTTATCGTTTTTGCGGATGCGGTCTGCCATGCGGTAGAAGAACTTAATAGCAGTTTCACGGTTGGCAAGAGCCGCATAGTCAAAGGCGGGAATTTCGTCCACGCGGAGAACGCCCTGCTCTACGCACCAAAGAACGGACTTGTAATACCATTTGTCGCTCGTAACGTTGGCGTAAGGCATAACCGTATCGGCAGAAGGCTCGGGAGAGCCTGCGGCACGGTGAACGACCGTTGCCAGCATTGCCATATTTACACCGGAGTTAGGGTCGAAGGTTGTGGAGCTAACGCCCGTAAGAAGACCCGTTTCGTAGCAGTATACTACGGGGTCATACATCCAGGAACTGATGCTGATATCGGTAAAGGGAACGCCTGCAGGGGTAACGTACATAGTGTTCCACATACTGCCGTCGGGGAATACGGTTTCTACCGCTATCTTAAGGTACTTGCCCTTGCTCATCTTTGCGGCAGGAATGGTGGTGGAAAGAGTTTGGGTAATGTATTTGGTGCTGTCTACCAAAACGGTTGCATTAGCAGACTCGTTACTATCACCGGGATTAGGCTCACCCTCAAGCTGGATTACCTTGTAGCGGTAGCCCGATGCGCCTACCACGTCACTCCAAGAGGCAGTGTAATCGTTATCAATATATCTTACGTCAGAGCAGGTAAAGCTGGTAAGACGGTCGGTATTAAGGTTGCCCGTGCGTTTTACGTCCTCATCAAGATAGATGTAGCCCACAAAGTCACCGTACTGGGTGTAGCCGTAGGTTTTGTTTACTATCTTAGTTACAGACATAACCTCGCCCACGGGAACAGTCACCAAGGTGTTGTAGGTAGCGGAGGCGCTGTCACGCAGGTGCTTTGCACCAAGCATAGTGTACTCACCCGTCGTCCACACAACCTCAGGCTCGGTAGAGGTAGCGGAAAGGAGGCAGAACCAGTCCAGGTCCATTTTACCCGTTGCCAGCTGCGCTTGTGTTAACCAGGCGTTACCGTAGCCGCTGAGAGTACCGCGGGCACTGGAAGGAGCACTGTCGTACACGTGGAACTTGTTGGTGCTGGAATTGTAGCCTACCAAAGCAATAAAGTGACCGGGTACGTGGCCTACCGCAACGCCACCCTTTGCAAGGTGGTTTTTAAGAACCGTGCTGGCAGAGGTGGACCAATAGCCCGAATTGCCGCTGCCGCAGTCCACGGTAAAGCCGTATGTACTGCCGTATTTTGCCTGTACCTTGGGATATACGACGGTGCGGTACGTACCCTCGCCGCCTGTAACGTTGTAGCCGCCTATATCGTGGAACCACTGGGCGGTTGAAGTAACGCTCATACGCTTACCGGTAAGGTAACCAACGGCGTTTACAAGAGAAAAGATACCGCAGCCTGTATAGTACAGGTTGCCTGTACCGTAATAATAGTTTTTCCACTGAGCCTCTGTTTGCACCAGGCACCCAAGAGGGGTAACCGCAGCTGCTTCTGTCGCAAAAAACGTACACATAGAAACAAGCATACACAGTGCAAGCAACATCGACAGGGACTTTTTGATGATACGCATAGTATAACTCCTTTACCGAAATGCCATATAAAGGCAAATCGAATTATTTTCATACACAATAGCAGTATAACATCACTTTCCTTTTTAGTCAAGGGCAAAAAGGGCAGTATTTTAATTATTTAAGCTAAAAAACAAGGACGATTAATTAATTTTATGTTTATCATTGACAAAAAACCATCTATTTGATAATATATAATTGTATAAATCTATTTGATAATATATAATTGTATAAGCTGTAGTTTTTCCGTGCTTTGTTTTACGGTTTGAAATTTACGGGAGGGTTTATTATGAAACGGAAATTGCATAGCATCAGACTTTTGGGAGTATTACTTGCCACCGTGTTGCTGCTTGGTGCTTCACCTGTGGCTGTAGGTGCAGCCATCTCACCCGACGCCTTGGATATGACCCTTAGCGCAAGGGCTGTGTTAAGCGGCGATCTGGCTCCCCTTGCCTTTTCCTCAAGTGTTGACGTTGACGCTTTGACGGATTATCTGGAAGAACAGCTTAGCTCCTTTGCTTCATACATATCGCTGAGCAGCTTCAAAATCCCCAGAAACACCGAGAATATAAACGCCCTTGCCAGCTTGATTTTTAGCAAGATGCCTTTGATTTTCCACGTTAATACCTTTAGCTACGGGCCTGTTTACTCCGGCACCATAGGCTACATTACACCCCAGTATCATTACGATGCCGATACCTATGCCTCTATGCTGGCAGAGATTGACCAGGGCGCCGAGGCAATGGTCAGCGATTTGAAGGGCAACAATGCTCTGGACGACGTGCAAAAGGCTTTGCTTGTTCACGACAGGCTTGCATATTTTTGCGAGTACACCCTCATCGAGGACACCGCTGACCCCGCATTTTTGACCTCCCACAGTATTTACGGTGCTATGGTTATAGGCGATGCGGTTTGCCAGGGCTATGCGGCGGCATACACTTATATGCTGGAGAAGCTGGATATTCCCTCCTATATCTGTGTTTCCACTGCCCTTAACCACGCCTGGAACATCGTTTACGTAAACGGCAACTACTACCACGTGGACGTAACCTACGACGACCCTATATGGAGCGGTACGGAATGGGACGTGGCAGGCAAGGTGGGACATAACTATTTTTTGGTTTCTACCGAGTATATGATGGCAAACGGACATAACGCCAACGATTACGACACTACCCCTGCAGACAAAAGCTTTGACAGCTATTTCTGGCAAAGCTCTGCTGCCTCCTTTCAGCTTTTGGACGGTACCGTATACTACATCGACAGCTCTGTAGGCGAGCTTAAGACCTACGGGGGTGACACTCTTGTTACCATAGACGATAAATGGATGGCAGGAGAAAGCTCCTACTGGAGCGGAAATATGAGCTGTCTTGCCTCTGACGGCGAGGTGCTGTTTTACTCCGTACCCGAGGCGGTTTACGCCTACAGTCCTGCCAAGGGCAGAAGCTACAAAGCCTACGAGCCCGATTTATCTATGGGGGACTATTTTTACATTTACGGTATGAAGTATGAAAAAGGTAGCTTTACCCTTGACGTAAACAACACCCCTAACTTTACCAACGATTTAATGCAGAGAGTAACGGTGGAATACGCCTTTAGCATACCCGTTATCGAAGGTGACATTGACGATGACGGTTCCTTGTCTGCCAACGACTATATTCTGATAAAAATGTACTGCAACGTACAGACAGAGCTGAGTGAGGATATGGCTGCCAGAGCAGACGTAAGCGGCGACGGCGTAATTACCACCACCGACTATATCATAATAAGAATACTGCTTAAATCCTAAAGCCTTTATAAACGAATATTATTCCCCCCTGAAGCTGTAAACAAATTGTAAACACCTTAAATTATTTCCGGACGGTTTTACCCTTTTAGACGTTATGTAAATGGAAGGCAAAAGTGAAAAAGGGATTGTTTTGATGAAGCCCCGGCAGAGGAGCCGCAACAGCATCACTAAAAAATATTTAGGAATAATGCGTTTTCAATTGTATTAAGCATAGAGGCAGGACTGATATGAATTTTGAAAAGGAGAAAGTATTATGAAAAGAATTATTGCGATACTTTTATGCTGGCTGTTGACCGTTAACGTAGGCGTATTCTTTGCTTCAGCAGAAGAAGCAACAAGCGGTAAATGGGGTCAGCTTGACTGGGTGCTGGACGAAGAAGGCACCCTTACCATAAGCGGCGAAGGCGAGATGGATACGTACTATTCTTATCCTGAGCCTGACCCTAAATGGGATAAGGAAAAAGTTAAAACGGTGATAATCGAAGAAGGCGTTACTTCTGTTGGGGATGGTGTTTTCAGAACCCATATGGTTTTAACAAAAGTAATACTTCCTGATTCTGTTACACGCATAGGCAAAGAGGCGTTTTATAAATGCGCTTCGTTGAAAGAGATTGTTTTACCCGATGCATTAACGGTTATAGAAGAATATGCTTTTTTTTGGTGCGAGGATTTAGGGCCTATTAACCTCCCCGAAAGTGTAGAAACCATAGGCGAAGCGGCTTTTTCGGGGTGCAGTTTGCTTAGATTAACCATACCTAAAAACGTTAAATCTATCGCTTCCAGAGCATTTTCGGGAAGGCACATTGTGGAAATAACCGTTGATAAGGATAACCCTTTTTACCGTAGCGAGGGCAACTGTCTCATAGAAACAGCAAGCAAAACAGTAATTGCAGGATGCAGAAAAAGCGTTATTCCCGAGGGGGTAGAAGCTATTTCGGAATATGCCTTCAGCGGTTTATTGAATTTTAGTGAAGCAATTATACCCTCTACCGTAACCACCATCGGTCATCATGCGTTCTACGACTGCTACAGCCTTAAAAAAGTAGTTATGCCTTCTTCTGTGACCGAAATTGGCAACCGGGTGTTTGACAGCTGCTACAATCTGGAGCAGGTAATTATAAATTCTGCCTTAACCAGCCTTGGCGACGGGGTATTCTTCAAGTGCGTAAAGCTTGAACAAGTAGTTATTCCGGAGAGTGTTGAGATAATCGGCTCCTATGCTTTCTTCGAGTGTCCAAAGATAAACGTATACTACACGGGCTCAGCGGAAAAATGGAACGGTGTTAAAATAGCCGAATATGGTAATTCATCGCTAAAAGACAGTCCTGTAACCTTTAATTTTGTACAGCCCAAAGGTGATGCAAACGGTGACCTTGCTTTAGGCAACCTTGATGCGGCTGTGGTGCTTAAATACGACGCGGGAATTATTGCGGAGGTAGACAACGGTGACTACAACGGCGACGGAGCTGTTAATAACCTTGATGCTGCTGCTATACTTAAATACGATGCAGGACTTATATAGTTTAAGGAGAAAGTTACAAATTTACTTGATATTTCTTAACAAAAAAACCGCCGACGGCGGTTTTTTTGTTACCAGATATAAAACTCCTTCATATCGTCAAGGCGTAGTAAACAGGGGTTTCTGCCGCCGGCGGCACCTGTATCTACGTCTATCCAAGTAGGGGTTTTTACTATTTGGTTATAGTACTTTTTGCCGAAGTAATGACTGGGAGTGTGTCCGATTATAGTGGTAAACTCCGTAGAATACTCGGTGTCGCCGAAGGGCCTTTCCTCCAGAAGCTCTGCCGGTAAATACTCCTCCATTTTCTTGTCGGGGCGGTATCCGCCCAAACCTCCGTGCACCAGCACAAAGTCCCTGCCGCCAACGCTTACAGCATCGTAAAGGGGGCATTCCCTTAAAAACTCCAGTATTGCCTTTCTTGTTTCGTCGCTTTCCTTGCGAAGGGCTTCAAGGGTAGTACCGCCTCCGTTTAGCATCCAGTCCTCGTACACGGACAGCCTGTAGGCGTTTACGTTGTCAAGGTTATCCTCTCTTATTTCCTCAAAGAGCCAATCGTTTGCCAGCATAAGTGCCTCGTGATTGCCTAAAATAAGCTCCATATTAGGAGCTTCCATCAGATATTTAAGCAGCTCTACGGAATGCTCGCCACGGTCTATAACGTCGCCCAGCACAAAAAGATAATCGCCGTCATTAAAGCCTGCCTGCTCCAGCAGCTCCTTGATTTTATCCGGAGAGCAGCCGTGCCAGTCAGAAGATACGTATATCATTTAACTTTTCCTCCTAACGTTATTCGTTATATTGCCAATAAGTGTGTTTTTTGACTGTTTTCGCATTTTGTAAACATTTTTACACTAAAGCTCAAAAAAGTTTGAAAAACTAACGGTTTTGTGTTATAATGGTTATTCAGTTTCAGATACTTGTTTGGATTTTTACGGGAGCAAAACTATGAGATGGATTTTTTCGTTATTAAAGCCTCTTAAAAAAAGGCTTACCGTTGGGCTTGTCATTAAAATAACGGGTACCGTGGCAGAGCTTTTTATACCCTATATTCTTACCCACATACTGGAAAACGTTATCGGGACAAAGAGTGTTACGGGTATAGTGCTGTACGGGCTTGTTATGGCGTTTTGTGCCCTGGTTGCCTGTCTTGGTAACGTTATTGCCAACCGTATGGCGGCAAAAACGACTATGATGTTTTCTACCGATATGCGTAAGGTGCTGTTTAACAAAACCTTGCTTTTGTCGGCAAGGGCAACTGACCGCTACACTATTCCCTCACTGGAGTCACGCATTACCACCGACACCTACAACGTGCAAAACTTTGTGGGGATGATGCAGAGGATGGGTGTAAGGGCACCTATACTGCTGTTGGGCGGTGCGGTTATTACCCTTATTATGGACAAAATTCTTGCCCTTGTAATGCTAGCAACGCTGCCTTTTATATTTATCGTGGTTTACGGCATATCCAAAAAGGGCGTGCCCCTTTACACCGAGGTGCAAAGGTCTGTAGACAATATGGTTCGCGTTGTCCGTGAGGATACCCAGGGGGTAAGGGTGATAAAGGCTCTTTCCAAAAACGAGTACGAAAACAAAAGATACGACATAGTCAACAGGGAGCTTAAGAGCAAGGAAACGAGGGCAGGTACCATAATGGGGGTGGTAAACCCAGTTATGACTATGCTTATGAACCTGGGTATCGTGGCAGTGGTTGCCGTCAGTGCCTATCTGGTGGCAAAGGATATATCCTCACCCGCTACCGTTATTGCCTTTATGCAGTATTTTACCTTGATTTCCATGGCGATGATGTCCCTGTCCCGTATGTTTGTTATGTACACAAAATGCGCCGCATCTGCACGGCGTATTGCGGAGGTGGTGCAAACTCCCGAGGAGCTTGTTGTTACCCAAGACGACGGCAAGGGTGACGAAAGCCGGCATATCTCCTTTGAGAACGTTTGCTTTTCCTACTTCGGCAAGAAAAACAACGTAGACAAGCTATCCTTCAGCCTTAAGAAGGGTGACAGGCTGGGCATTATCGGTGCTACGGGCAGCGGTAAATCCACGGTTATCAAGCTGCTTATGAGATTTTATGACGTGGACAGCGGCGTTATCCGTATAAAGGGCAAGGATATACGCTCCTATGACAAAAAGACTCTTACGGATATGTTTGGCGTGTCTTTACAGAACGGCTTTTTGTATGCGGACACCGTTGAGGAAAACATTAGGTTTGGCAGAGATATACCCGCCGAGGACATAGTTAAAGCCGCAAGGATTGCCCAGGCTGACGGATTTATCACAGAGACTGCCGACGGGTACGCTCATATGCTTTCCGCAAAGGGCACCAATCTGTCCGGCGGACAGAGGCAAAGAGTGCTTATTGCCAGAGCGATAGCGGCTATGCCTGAGATACTTATACTTGACGACTCCTCCTCTGCCCTGGACTACAAGACCGATGCAAGCTTAAGGCTTGCCCTGGAGGAGAGCATGAAGGACTCTACCGTTATAACCGTTGCCCAAAGGGTAAGCTCGGTAAAGGGATGTGACCTTATTATCGTTTTGGAGGAGGGCAAGGTTATAGGGATGGGTAAGCACGAGGAGTTGCTTGAAAAATGCGACGAATACAGAGAGATAAGCGAATCCCAGATGGGAGGTGCTTTCCTTGACTAAAGCTAAAAGCAGAAACAACCGTATGTTTATACGGCTTAGCAAATACGTTCTTGAGCAATGGCCCCTGTTTATCCCCGCTCTGGCGCTGACACTGCTGTCTAACCAGCTATCCCTGTTGGGACCACGGTTTTCGGGCAAGGCTATAGACGCCATAGAGACGGTAGGGGGTGTTGACTTCCCTGCCGTATGGAAAAACGTGTTAAGTATGATTTTTTGCTACGTTGCCTCGGCGTTGCTGGCATACGTACTGGCGGTTATAATGATAAGGCTTAGTCAACGCATTATATACAAGATGCGTAAACAGCTTTTTGAAAAGCTTAACACCCTGCCCGTCGGCTTCTTTGATACCCACGCTACGGGTGACATAATCAGCCACCTTACCTACGATATCGACACCATAAACAGCACCCTCTCCCATGACCTTATACAGGTTATGACCAGCGTTTATACGGTTTTAGGCTCTCTTATATTTATGTGGCAGATATCAAAGCCCCTTATTCTGATTTTTGCCCTTACGGTGCCTGTTTCTATTTTGTTTACACGCTATCGCTCCAAAAAGGTACGCCCCTTATTCAGTGCCCGTTCCAAACGCTACGGCGAGCTTAACGGCTTTGCGGAGGAGATGCTGTCAGGCTCCAGAAGCATAAGCGCCTACGGCCGTGAGGAGGTTATATCGGAGCGTTTTAACGGTCATAACGACGCCGCTATGGATGCCTTTTACAAGGCGGAATATCAGGCAGCTATGCTGTTTCCTACCATAAACCTTATAAACAATATATCCCTTACTCTCGTGGCGGTATTCGGCGGTATACTGTATATGCTTACGGAGGGCGGCAACGTGGCAGAAGGCTCCCTTTTGTTTATGAGCCTTGGAGGTGTTGCCCAGTTTGTACAGTACTCCCGCAAGTTTGCGGGCCCTATTAACGAGTTTTCAAACATCCTGCACGAGTTTCAGTCTGCTTTTTCCGCCGCTGAGCGTGTTTTTCGCATCCTTGACGAGGAGCCTGAAAAGGCAGATGCTTCCGACGCCGTGGAATACAAGGACGTGGACGGCAAGGTAGAGCTTGAGGACGTTTCCTTCAGCTACGTAAAGGAAAAGCCTATACTTAAGAACGTATCCGTTACCGCAGCCAAGGGGCAGACTATTGCTATAGTTGGCCCTACGGGGGCAGGTAAAACCACGGTTATCAACCTGCTTATGCGGTTTTATGACCCGGACAAGGGTGAGATAAGGATGGACGGTATCCCCGCCCTTAAGCTTAAGCGTGCGGACTTACGCCGTGCCTATACTATGGTACTGCAGGATACCTGGCTGTTCCACGGCACCATTTACGAAAACATCGTCTACGGCAAGGAAAACGCCTCCTACGATGAGGTTGTAGAGGCGGCAAAGGCGGCTAAAATACACGCCTATATCGAAAGCCTGCCCGAAGGATACCAAACGGTTCTTTCCGATGAGGGTATAAACATATCCAAGGGACAGCGTCAGCTTATCACCATAGCAAGAGCCTTCCTTTCCGATGCGCCTCTGCTGATACTGGACGAGGCTACCTCCAACGTAGACTCACGCACGGAGATCAAGATACAAAAGGCTATGAACGAGCTGATGAAAAACCGCACCTGCTTCGTTATCGCTCACAGGCTTTCCACCATACAAAACGCCGATACCATTCTCGTTGTAAAGGACGGCACTATTATCGAGCAGGGCAACCACGAAAAGCTCCTTAAGGAAGGCGGCTTCTACAGCACGCTGTATAACTCACAGTTTTCTTAAAATACAAAAATGCACTTCAAAAGCAAATTGCTTTTGGGGTGCATTTTTATATCCGTTGTTTTTTATTAATCAATATCAAAATTCATTTTGTTGCTTTTTGCTCTTATTCTTTCAAGGCGGCTTTTGATTACGGGGTCGGTTATTTCCTTTTCCGTAACGCCCTTACAGTCGCCGCTGTTTTTCATATCCAAAAACTCTTTTTGCAAGGTGTCTACAGAGCAAAGCAGTTCTATAAGCCGACTGTCCCGCTCCGCCTGTTGTCTGCCGCTGTCCGTGCCCTCTTTTGCACAGCTTGGTACGCAGGGTGGTGCTACAAAGTCCTTTGAAGTTTTTTTATTAGCATAGCACTCGTCAAGTGCCAATAACTGTCGTATATCGTCAAAACTCAAATGATCCATTGTAATTTTGCCTCGCTTTCTTTGATAGGTATGGGCGGCTGCGTTTTTACGCAGAAGCGGTTTTACCATCAGTGTTTGCCCATACCCCTTTCAGTTGTTATTTAGTTTATTATGCAGTTATTTTTTACCGTTTATTCTGGCGATAACACGGCTTAGCCATTTGCTTATGCTGAGATGCCCCTCCAGATTATCGTAGAAAAACTCCTCATACCTCATATCGCCGTAGCAGGTGTTGCGGTCAAACATCCGGTCCAGCTCTTCCATTATGCCGTCAAACTGTTCGTCCGTAAGCCTCAGCCATATTATGCTCTGGGAAGCCAGGGTTATATGCTCAAACATCTGGTACAAGGTCATTTTGCAAAACTTTTCTTCCAGATAATGGTTTGCCTCTATAATCCCGATATCCTCGTTTACCACACACAGATTAAACGCAAGAAAGGTAAGCTTGAGATACACGCTGGTTCTGGACTCCAGAAGATCGCCGAGGGCGGTTACAAGACCGCTCATCTTCTCGATTTCCTCATCCGCATCAAAGCCGTTTTCCGTATCGGGTACGTTGTCGTCAAGGTCCGTGGGTACTATGTCGTATAGCTTTTTGAAATAGTTCAAAAAATAGTTGCGACCTACCGTGTGCATCCACTCGCAGTATACGCCGACTGCGCGGGGATACTTAAGGCTGCCGTCCTCGTTGGTGGGGAGCAAAAACTTCTTTTTTGTTATCATTGCGATGACGATGCAAATTTCCTGCATTACGTCATCCAGATCGTCTATAGACGGTTTAGGTGTTATTTTAGCCTGCCAGCTATCGTATACATAGCTTTTCAAATAGTCATAGGCTACAAGATAAGCCTCGTCACAGCTAACCCTGTCTTCATCAATCAACCTGAAAACAATCTCGTCAAATCTCTCTGCTTTGATGTACAAACTCCCACGCCCTTTCCGTTAATAAAATATCAAAAACAAGTTAAAACACATTATGAATATTAACACAAGCCCTATAGACTTGTCAATACATATATCGGCATAATGTATTTTGCGTGCAGTTTATACATTCAGGCTTTAGCTACAGCTCCACACACTCACAAAGGTATACGCTTTTTTCCTTCGTGCCGTTATCGTACTCCTTTTCGTAGGATTGGTGTATATGGCCGTGAATATGCCACCGGGGGCTGTTTTTGTATATATAGTGGGTTATACCTATCAAGCCCAGATGGGCGTTGTCCCTGACGGGTGACTCAAACGCTACGTCGTGGCTGAGCAACACCTCTGCCGAGGGCAGTCTGTGTCCCAGTGCCAGGCTTTGGTATTGGGTGTAGGACGGAAAAGACTCGTTTTTATACCTGAAGCTGCCGTCTATACCCGCAAAGCGGATTCCCTTATAAATATAGCTGCTGCCCGATATATCTCTTATTCCATGCTCACGGTACTGAGAAAAGCTGTCGTGGTTGCCCTTTATGGCTATAATTTTTTCGACGGGAATGCAGTCCAGTATCTCCCTTAAATCACCCGTATGGTGGTCGCCCAACAGCACGCACAGGTCAAAATCCCCTACGCCGTCCAAAAACTTAGCAAGCCTGTTTTCGCCAAACACAAGATAGCCGTGGGTGTCGGATATCACTACCAGCTTAATGCCCAGCTTCTTTTGTACCGTTTGCACGGCGTTTTCCTTTATATGGGGAAGAGCCTCTTCGTACTTACGTATCTCAAAGGGGTCAAAATTTCTTGCCTTTTCCAAAAATCTGTCTATATAGGGCTTCTTTTTTCTGAAAAACCAAAGCATTGTTATCTTCCTTTTTACAGCTTTTACTGACCGAAAACCCGTTAAGCATCGGTCGCTTCAGTATTTATAAGAGCTAGCGACGTGTTTTTTCACACTTTTCACTTGAAATATAAACAAAAAAGGAGATTCAAAACGAATCTCCTTTATTTGGTCTGAGTGGCGGGACTTGAACCCACGGCCTCTACCACCCCAAGGTAGCGCGCTACCAAACTGCGCCACACCCAGAAATCGCAGTCCGTTGACTGCGAGGGGTATTATACCACTTTATACCTGCTTTGTCAATACTTTTTTGCGTTAATTTTCTTTTTATTTTTCGGCTAGTTCAAATCCATACCGCTGCCCATAGGATAAACAACCTTAGAGGTATCAAACTTGCCGTTTTCGTCCATCTCGGGTAGGTCTATCGTAAGTCTGCCGCCGCAGTGTGCCTTGCCCAGAACAACCTCAAAGGCTGCAGGGATGTTTACGCCGTACGCAAGGGTGGAGTGGATATCCTTAACCACCGCACCTGCAACACCCTTGGAGCAGTAGCAAAGAAGAAGTCCGTCCACGTCACGGTAAAGAACGGCATCGTAGGGCATAAACGCACTGATAACGATAACCTTTTTGCCGATGGACTTTGCGTAGTCGCAAACCGCCTTGGGATATGCTATATACCAATTGCTGTGTGCCATATTAGGCTCGGTCTCGGTAAGAACGATAACGTTGTCGCTGTTATCAATAGCAGCCTTTGCCTCTGCATCCAGCTCCTTTTTGTTGGCGTAGATGATAGAGCTGTAGTCCACTTCACCTATCTTACCCTCTGCCTTAAGACGGTTAAGAGCAAGGTTAAAGGCGTTAAGCTTATTTGCGTAGCCTACGAACAAAGCGGTCTTTTTACCCTCGGTAGTGATAGGAAGAACGCCCTTATTGTTAAGAACGGTTACGCCCTCTGCGGCAATAAGTCTTTCTGCCGCACGGTTTTCCTCGCAGCCAACAGCCTCAAGAGCAGCTTTTACTGCAGTGTCCACGTCTACCTTCTCCTCGTCGAACAAGCCAAGCTCCTTCTTAAGAGTAAGCACACGCATAACGGACTGGTCTATTCTGGACATAGGTATTCTGCCGTCCTCAACCGCTTTAACAAGGTTATCTATAAGGGCAACAAGCTTAGGCTCGTCCTTAAGGGAACGAAGGCTGGTGCACATAAGAAGTATATCAACGCCTGCGTTAACCGCAAGGATATTAGCAAGCTCCGAGCCAACGTGGCTGGAAACACCCTGCATCTGCATAGAGTCGGTTATCAGAACGCCCTTGAAGCCAAGCTTTTCTCTGAGTATATCGGTAAGGAAGAGCTTGGAAAGAGTTGCGGAAATAGGAATTTCCTTCTTGTCCTGCTTGGACATAAGCATAGTAGGCTCGATATTAGGGAACTGAATATGTCCGCACATAACCAGCTTACAGCCGTTGTCGATAGCGTCTGCAAAAGGAACTATCTCAAAATTCATAAGCTCGTCATAAGTAACGTCTATACAGGGCAGACCTATATGGGAGTCTACGCTGGCATTACCGTGACCGGGGAAATGCTTAACAGTAGCAGCTACGCCTGCATCCTGCAAGCCCTTTGCCATAGCCGTGCCGTACTTTGCGGTAATATTTTGGTCAGAGGAAAAAGAACGCACGTTGATAACGGGGTTATTGGGGTTGTTGTTTATATCCACAGAGGGAGCAAAATCCACGTTGATACCAACAGCCTTAAGCTCCTTACCGGTGATAAGACCTGCGGTATATGCGTGATCAACGCTGTCGGTAGCGGCTACTGCCATATTACCGGGGAGAGAACAGCCGTTGCTCATCCTAACTACCCTGCCGCCCTCCTGGTCAACGCCGATGAGCATGGGAATATCGTTTTCGATACAAGACTGAAAAGCGTGATTAAGACGGGTAATCTGTTCAACAGACTCAAAGTTTTCGGCAAACAGAATAACGTTGCCCAGCTTGTTTCTTTGTATCATACCCTTAACTTCGTCAGACATTACGGTGTAATCAGACTGCTTATCCTCATCACTGTTCTGCCATTTTCTGAAGTCAAACATCAACATCTGACCTATCTTTTCTCTGAGACTTAGCCGTTTAAGAATATTCTCCATTATTTTCCTCCAAAATTAACCTTAATTGCAATGATTTTAACACAAGGGCAGCAATAAGTCAATATTTTAACAGGACTTATTTTCGTTATAAAAGACAAAAGCCCTTGCAAGGCAATGCCTGCAAGGGCTTTTGTTGGTGATCCATCGGAGAATCGAACTCCGGACACCATGATTAAAAGTCATGTGCTCTACCGGCTGAGCTAATGGATCGTTTGGTGATTTTACACCGCCGAAATAGAATACCATATTAATAAATGTTTGTCAAGAGTTTTTTTGTAAAATCAAGCATATTTGTATTTACAATGCCATCGTTAATTGTTATACTTAGGACCGTCGAGGACGCCGGTCTACAAATAATCCCTTATATCTTATCACAATTAGCAGTGCATTTCTTAACTGCGCCGCCGACTAGCACCCACCCAAGGAGATAGGAAAAAATGTGTAGAATGGACAAACCGAACCCGACGCTGTAGTTACCTACTGCGAGCGGTTCGGTTTGTTCATAGCAAAAAATATATACCATAAAAGGTCTAGCGTGGTACAATTGTGCCACGCTAGACTTCTTCTTATTTACAATTTTAATTGATTTTTTGCGGTCTACGCTTTTTTTACATCTCCCAAGCTTTAGTAAAAGCGGAAGTTGGCTATAACCTTCCCAAGGATTACCACGTCGTTGGAGTAGATAGGCTCCATAGTAGAGTTTGCGGGCTGGAGCCGTATCCTGCCGTTGTCACGGTAGAAGTACTTAACCGTGGCACTGTCGTCTATCATAGCAACAACTATTTCCCCATCCTCGGCATAACGGCGGTTTTCCACTATAACTATATCACCGTCGAATATACCTGCCTCTATCATACTTTGTCCTATGACACGAAGGGCAAATATGGCGTCGGAGCTGGTCATAGAAGCGGGATAGTCCACGTAGCCGTCATAGTTTTCCACCGCAAGAACGGGCATACCTGCACGGACCTGACCAAGCAAGGGCACACGGACGGTGCGGGCACCCTCCGTAACGCTGTCGTCCTTAACGGTTATGGCTCTGCTCTTACCGTCACAGCGGTCTATGTACCCCTTTTCCTCCAAACGCTTGATATACATATGCACGGTGGAGGTGGATTTTATACCAAGGGCTTCGCATATATCACGGACTGAGGGGGCATAGCCCTCGGTACGGATAGCCTCGCGGATATATTTATATATTTCTTTTTCCTTGTCGCTTAGTTTACCGTAATTGCCTGCCATTGCTATCCCTCCACGTTGTAGGCTATATCAAAAAGGCTCTTGGCACGGTCAGTTTCGCCTATCAGGTACAAATACCCAAACAAACACTCCAAACCCGTTGCACGGCGATAGTCCACCGCTGAGGCACTTTTTGGTGTATGTACGCCCTTAGCGTTACGCCCGTATTTGAACATCTGCTGTTCCTTTTCCGTAAGATGGGGCAAAACACGCTCTACTGCGGCACTTTGACTGACCGCCGTAACGTATTTTTTTGCCTCTACGTTAAGCTCGCTTATCCTGCAGTCGCCGTCGCCTATTATGTGACGGCGAGCCAACAGCTCTATAACCGCGTCCCCCATATAGGCCAGGACAAGGGCGTTACACTTGTTAAAATCTATGCTCTTTTCCATTTTGGTCCTTGAGGGGTATCCTCGATAATAATGCCCATCTTACCAAGGGTATCTCTTATCTCGTCTGCCCTCTTGTAATCCTTCTGTTTCTTTGCGGCAGTTCTTTCCGCTACCAAGGCCTCTATCTCCGCCTCGTCTCCCTTGCTTTCCTCTCTTATCTCAAGACCGAACAGCACGAGAAGGGTGCGGTATTTTTCATAGGCTCTCTGTATAAAGGCGCGGCTTACCTCAGCCTCTGCAAGGGCGGTGTTTATCATCTTTGCTATTTCAAACACACAGCTTATTGCATCTGCGGTGTTGAAGTCGTCGTCCATAGCGTCATCCATTGCCGCATTTTTGTTGTCGATGGCAAGGAGGGTAGCCTTTTCTGCATCGCTCAGCACGTCGCCCGTTGCGGTCTTAAGACGGAACGCCAGGTTTTCCTCACAGTTTTGCAGTCTCTCCAGGGCACCCTTTGCCATATCAAGTATCTCGGCAGAGTAATTGATAGGGCTTCTGTAATGGGGAGAGAGCAGGAAGTATCTTATGGTCTGATAGCTGTACTTTTCAGCAACGTCACGCACTGTAAAGAAGTTGCCTGCAGACTTGGACATCTTTTTGTTGTCTACGTTGATATAACCGTTGTGCATCCAGATTTTTGCAAGGCACTTGCCCGTTGCGCATTCGGTTTGCGCAACCTCGTTTTCGTGGTGGGGGAAGGTAAGGTCCTGTCCGCCGCCGTGGATATCTATCTCGCTGCCCAGGTATTTGTTTACCATAGCAGAGCATTCTATGTGCCAGCCGGGACGGCCCTTGCCCCAGGGAGAATCCCAGGCTATCTCGGTGTCCTCCTTCTGTGCCTTCCACAGTGCAAAGTCATAAACGCTTTTTTTATCGTCGTTTACCTCGATACGGGCACCTGCCTCCAGCTGCTCAATATCCCTGTGAGAGAGCTTGCCGTATTCTGCAAAGCTTTCGGTATCAAAATACACGTCGCCGCCGCGAACGTAGGCGTGCCCCTTTTCGATAAGGGTAGAAACCATATCTATTATTTCGGGAATAGTCTCGGTTGCCCTGGGATGAACGCTTGCCATCTTTACGCCAAGTCCCTCGGCGTCGGTAAAGTATTCCTTAATATACTTTTCAGCCACGTCCTTAACGGTGGTGCCTTCCTCCAGTGCTCTCTTTATAAGCTTGTCGTCCACGTCGGTAAAGTTTTGCACAAAAATAACCTTGTGTCCACGGTACTCCAGATAACGGCGAAGCATATCAAAGACAACAAACACCCTTGCGTTACCTATATGGAAAAAGTTGTAAACCGTAGGGCCGCATACATACATACGGACGGTGTTGTCCTTGATAGTAAGTTCATCCTTTTGTTGGGTTAAAGTGTTATATAGCTTCATAATTTATACGTATTCTCCTTCTTGTTGGTTTTGGGTGCCGTTTTCCTCACCCGATACGTGGCTTTTGTAGGCGGTTATCACGTACAAAGCCGACCATACCGTTACAAACACCGTAAATACGGTTACTATCAGACTAAGCAGTCTGAAATCGCAAAAAACGGTGTGGGAGAAGAAAATAGGCTCCATAAGTACAACGGCTATGCACAAAAACTGCAACACCGCCTCCAGCTTGATTAAAAGCTTTAAGCGTTTATTATCCTTGAAAAGACTGCCTGCCTCCATAATGCCGTCGGTAAGACAGATGCCCATAACCGCCAGCTCACGCAGGATTATCACCACGGTAGACCAGAAGAAAAAGTGGCGGTAAAAGCCTGTGGGCAGTACGTAGTCGGAAAAGCAAATAGCAAGCAGGGCACCAAATACCACCAGCTTGTCGGCAACCACGTCAAGAAAGCACCAAAAGCCCTTGTTTATCGTCCTGCCCTTCATAAGCCTTTTGTCTACGAAGTAGGCAATGCAAGCCAGCAGAAAAACAGAGGCGGAAATAATACGGGGCCAGGTGTGCTTACCTGCGGAAACAAGTCCGAAATCGTACACCATAAACAGCATAAACAGTGGTATCAGCGCCAGCCTTATACCTGTAAGCTTGGCGGGGGCTTCCATATCCTTCAACTTCATAAAAACCTCCCCTACAGAGCACGACCGCAAAGGTCATAGTCCAGCACCTCGGTAATGGCAACGTCTACCATCTCACCGTCACGCAGTCTGCGAGGAGCAGAAAAATACACCTTGCCGTCAATATCGGGAGCGTCCAGTGCAGAACGTCCGAAATAGGTCTCTGCCGCTTTGTCGTAGCCCTCGCAAAGCACACGAAGGGTCTTGCCTACCCAGGCATCGTTATTTTCTTTATGTATGCGGCGCTGTTCTCTCATAAGAACGTCGTAGCGTTTACGCTTAAGCCTCTCAGGTATCTGGTCGGGCATATCGTAGGCAGGGGTATTTTCCTCTCTGGAGTACTCAAAAACACCCAGTCTTTCAAAACGCATTTCCTTAATAAACTGATGGAGCTTATTAAAGTCCTCCTCGGTCTCACCGGGGAAGCCCGTTATAAAGGTGGTACGGATACAGATATCGGGAATACGGCTTCTGAGCTTATCTATAGTCTCCCTTATACTGCTTTCGGTATCACGCCTGTTCATCCTCTTGAGCACACTGTCAGATATATGCTGGAGAGGCATATCTATGTATTTTACCACCTTGGGGTTGTTTGCCATTTCTTCTATAACGCCGTCGGTAAGTCTGTCTGCATAGCAGTACATAAGCCTTATCCACTCTATGCCCTCTATCTCCGCCAGTCCCGCCAGCAAGCCGTCCAGACAGTAAGTGCCGTAAAGGTCCTCCCCGTATCTGGTTGTGTCCTGAGCTACAAGACAAAGCTCCTTAACGCCAAGGGCCGCCAAATCCTTAGCCTCACCCAGTATATCGTCCATAGGCCTGCTGCGGAATTTACCCCTTATCTGAGGGATAACACAATAGGTACAGCAGTTATCACAGCCCTCTGCTATCTTAAGATATGCCATATACTCGGGGGTTGTTATTATCCTGTTGTTCTGGAAGGTAGCCTTGTTAACGTCATCAAAGGCTGTGTATTTTTCCTTATTATAAGCCGCTCTTACAGCCTCGGCTATCTTCGCTACAGAGCCTGTGCCGATAACGCAATCCACCTCAGGCATACGCTCAAGAACCTCTTCCCTATAACGCTCTGCCAGACAGCCTGTTACCACTATCCCCTTAAGAGTATGGTTTTCCTTTAACCAGGCCAAATCCAGTATATTGTTGATAGCCTCCTGCTTTGCACTTTCGATAAAGGCACAGGTGTTTACTATTATAACGTCTGCATCCACGTCCTCGGCTACTATCTCAAAGCCCTCCTGTGACAGGATGTACAGCATATTTTCCGTATCAAGCAAATTCTTGGGACACCCCAAGGAAACAAAACCAACCTTTATAGCCAAAACGGCTCACTCCCTTCCAAACGCTTCTATAGCGTTGTTTATATCGTCGTATGAATACCCCATTCTGTACAGGTACGCCACCGCTTTGGAGCGTGCCTGCCTGTCCTCGGGGTGCAGTGACGGAAACTTTTTACGAAGCAGCTCCGTTATAACAGCTTCAGTATCGTTGTCCTCAAGCACCGCCTCCACCGCCTCGTCCACACACTCACGGTCAAAGCCCTTGGCGTAAAGCTCCTTACGAAGCCTTGCGCCGCCAAAGCCCTTGCTTCTGTGCAAAGCAGCGGCATAATCCGCACACAGCTCTCCATCGTTAAGATAGCCTTTTCTCGTAAGCAGCTCCGTAGTTTTTTGGATAGCAGTCTCGCTAAAGCCCGCTTTTTTAAGCTTTTCCGCCAGTTTGCGGCCGGGCAACGCCCTATAGGATAGGTATACCTGCGCCTTTTTGATACAGGCAAGCTTTTCTGCCCCCTGCTCCAACAGTGCCAGGGCATCCTCGTCTGCCTCCATACCCTCCGTTATACCGCTTGCCTCAAGGTCGGCAATGGTTATGCGGTACTTTTGACCAAGGCACTGTACCTCCGCCTCGCCATCACTGCGAAAGAGCTGTACCGAAAGGTAAGTACCCATTACTCGTCACCGAAGAAATCTTCCTCGTCATCTGCGGGGCTGTCCCCGATACTGCTGCCGGTACATTTTTCTCTTATCTTTGCCTCTATCACTGCGGCAAGGGCCTTGTTCTCCGTAATAAGCTCACGCACCTTGTCCTTACCCTGCCCCAGTCTCTCACCGTTGTAGGACAGCCAGGAGCCGCTTTTGTCTATTATACCGAAGCGTATGCCCAGCTCGATAATCTCGCTCTCCTTAGAGATACCCTTACCGTAAAGGATATCAAACTCTGCAGTCTTGAAGGGAGGCGCAACCTTGTTTTTTACAACCTTACACTTGGTATGGTTGCCCACTATCTCAGAGCCTGACTTAAGCTGCTCCGCCTTGCGGATGTCTATACGCACGGAGGCGTAGAACTTAAGGGCAGTACCGCCCGTAGTAGTTTCGGGATTGCCGTAGAAAACGCCTATTTTAAGACGAAGCTGGTTGATGAATATAACTATACAGTTAGACTTTGCAACCGCACCGGACAGCTTGCGGAGCGCCTGAGACATAAGCCTTGCCTGTACGCCCACGTTAGCGGTACCCATTTCGTTATCAATCTCGCTCTTGGGAACCAGTGCCGCAACGGAGTCGATAACCACAATGTCAACCGCACCGGACCTTATAAGCGCCTCTGCTATTTCCAAAGCCTGCTCACCGTCGTCAGGTTGGGAAACCAACAAATCGTCAATATTAACGCCAAGGGCCTTGGCATAAACGGGGTCAAGGGCGTGCTCCGCATCTATAAACGCAGCCTCGCCGCCCTCCTTTTGCACCTCTGCAATTGCGTGGAGGGCAACGGTAGTTTTACCCGAAGACTCAGGCCCGTAAATCTCTACGATCCTGCCACGGGGCAAGCCGCCTATACCAAGAGCCAGGTCAAGGGAGAGGGAGCCTGTGGAAACACTGGAAACCTCCATCCTTGCGTTTTCGCCAAGACGCATTACAGAGCCTTTACCGTACTTTTTCTCTACCTGTGCAAGGGCAACCTGTAAGGCTTCCTTCTTTTTATTATCAACGCTTTTATCTGCCATTATTCTACACGCACCCCGTGGGTGCCCCTCCTGCTAAAAATCGTGAACTAATGTTCGATACAATATTAACACATCCTGCAAAATTTGTCAACACACAAAAATAGAAACTTTTATTGATATTTTCGACCAAACATTGCGTAAAAAAAATATCCTTTTGTTAAAAAATGCTATATACATTTTGCAAAAAATGTTGTAAAATGTTGATACTTTATTTTTTGCAGAACTATAGTGGAGGGTTTATTATGAGCGAAGCTATGAATCACGGCAAACTTGGTATTATTGTTATGAAGAACTGTAAGGAATTGGGCGAGAAGATTGCCGCTCACATTCTTGCTCTTCGCGGCGAAGCAGGCACGGATAAGAGCTATATCCTGCCCGTTAAGGAAGCCCGTTTTTCCAACGGTGAGGGTAAGGTTGTGCTTCCCGACTCTGTAAGAGGCAGAGACATTTACATTATCACCGACGTGGGTAATTACGGCGAGACCTACGATATGTTTGGCTTTACCAACCATATGGGTCCCGACGAGCATTTTCAGGACCTTAAGCGTGTGCTTAGCGCAATAGGCGGTAAGGCTAACCGAGTTACCGTTATTATGCCCTTGCTTTACGCCTCCAGACAGCACAAGCGTAAGGGCCGTGAGTCTATGGACTGTGCTATGGCTCTTAAGGACCTTGAGAATATGGGTGTTAACACCATTATCACCTTTGACGCTCACGACCCCACTATACATAACGCTATTCCCTTTACTTCCTTTGAAAACTGCATGGCTACCTACTCTACCCTCAAGCGTTTTATAGTTAAGGAAGGCTTCCACGACAGCTCCAAGCTTACCGTTATCAGTCCCGATACCGGCGCTATGGAACGTGCTATATTCTACGCTAACGTTCTCGGCGTTGACGTAGGTCTGTTCTACAAGAGACGTGACCACTCCAAGCTGGTTAACGGCAAGAACCCCATCGTTGAGCACAAGTACCTCGGCGGTGACCTTACCGGCAAGAGCGTGCTTATCGTTGACGATATGATAGCCTCCGGCGGCTCCGTTATAGATATAATTGAAAGCATTTCTCACTACAATATAGAAAACACCTACGTTGCAAGCACCTTTGCTTTCTTTACCGAGGGTGTTGCAAAGTTTGACCAGATGTATGAGCAGGGCAAGCTTACCAAGCTTTATACCACTAACCTCTCTTACATTCCCGAGGAAATCAAGAACAGACCCTGGCTTGAGGCGGTTGACCTTTCCAGATTTATCGCCAAGATCATCAACACTCTCAGCCACGACGACAGCATATCCCCTCTTCTTGACGCTAAGCACAAGATAAGAAGACTGCTTGCCGATAAGGCAGACAACTAAAAATAGCTATTGACAAACGGTAAAAAGTTTGTTATTATAGATATTCAGTAAGAAAACATTATCTGTTTTCTCCTTGCCCTGTTAACGGCAGGGCCACAGACCAGAAGGAGGTGTAATTAACATGGAAAAGAAAGCGATGTACGAATGCCTTTATATCGTAAACTCTGCTCTCGGTGAAGAAGCTATTACCGCTATTACCGACAAGTTTACCGCTCTTATCGAGGCTAACGCAACTATCGATTCTATCAATGTATGGGGCAACAAGAGACTTGCTTATCCCATCAATGATCTGAATGATGGTTACTATGTACTTGTTAAATTCGAGTCCGCTCCCGATTTCCCCGCAGAGCTTGACAGAATATTTAACATTACAGACGGTATATTCCGCGCTCTTATCACCAGAGTTGAGGAATAAGGTTTTACTTTCGTTCATTTGCAGGAGGAATCATGGCAAGCTTTAACAGAGTTATAATGATAGGCAACCTGGTTGCCGATCCGGAACTGAAGCAGACGCCTAACGGTGTTTCTGTTACTTCTTTCAGAATAGCTGTTTCCAGACGCTTTACAAGAGCAGGTGAACAGCCTCAGGTTGACTTCTTTGATGTTGTTGCTTGGAGACAGACCGCAGAGTTTGTTACCCGCTTCTTCACCAAGGGCAGATCCATCCTGGTATCCGGCTCTCTCCAGACACGCTCTTGGACGGATAACAACGGCAACAAGCGTATTTCTTACGAAATAGTTGCTGACGAGTGCACTTTCGTCGACAGACGTTCCGACGCCCCCGGTGGCGGCGGCCGTGAAACCGTTGGTGAAATGCCCTCTTACAGCTCTCCCAAGATGGACGGCTCTTTTGAGGAGCTTTCCGCTGATGACGAGCTGCCATTTTAGTTTCATTTGAACAGATTTTGTAATAGGAGGTTTATAGCTTTGGATAGAGATGTAAGAACCGAAGGTCAGGCTCAGAAGCCCTTCAGACCTAACAACAAGAAGAGAAAAAAGGTTTGCGCATACTGTGCTGAGAAGATTGAACACATAGATTATAAGGATACTCTCAAGCTTAGAAGAAATCTTTCTGAAAGATCTAAGATTCTTCCCAGACGCGTTACCGGTACTTGCGCTAAGCATCAGAGACAGGTTACTATCGCTGTTAAGCGTGCTAGACACGTTGCACTTATCCCCTACGTTTCTGACTAGTTTTTAATTAAGCCGCCGCCGTTTTTTCGGTGGCGGTTATTTTTATAATTTGGTGCTTTATTATGAACAATATACTTCTTAGCGAAAGCATAAGTGAATACGCCCTTATTGATTTTGACAAGCTTTTGCTTAAGTCTCCCCATCTCTTGCCTGAGGGCGCGGATATCAAAAGCGCGCTTGTTATACTTATGCCCTACCGTCATAAGGGGATTGCCCCAACAGACGGACTAAACGCCGGGCTGTTTGCCCGTTGCAAGGACTACCACCTGTATTTTAAGGAGCTGGCAAAAAGACTTGTTCCCAGGCTTGAAGCCTTAAGCGGCGGCAGAGTATGGGGCTTTGCAGACCACTCCCCTATTGACGAAAAAAATGCGGCTATGATGGGCGGACTGGGCTTTATCGGCAAAAACGGACTGCTTATAAACAAGCGTTACGGCAGCTACGTTTTTATAGGTGAATTTTTGTTTGAAAAGCAGCTGCCGGAGCTGTTGCATAAAACGGAAAACTCCTGTCTTGAGTGTGGGGAGTGCCTAAAGGCTTGCCCCACCAAGGCTATCAAAAGCGGGGGGGTGGATATATCGAACTGTCTTTCCTTTATCTCCCAAAAGAACAAGAAGACGGAGGGTGACGGTGCCGTCCTTGCAAAGCACCGCACTCTTTGGGGCTGTGATATCTGCCAGCAGGTATGTCCCCACAACAAAAATGCAGCCTACAGTCCCCTTCCCTTTTTCAACGAGGAGATAATTACCGATTTTACTAAAGAGCTGCTTGAAGAAATGAGCGAGGAAAATTATAAAAAATACGCCTTTTCTTACCGTAAACGCAAAGTTATAGTGGAAAACTTCTTGACTGCCAAGGGTAAATATGATATAATAACTTAAAAATGAGGTAATATATGTTTTGATGGGAGGGAAAGATTTTGTATACAGAACATACAGAAAAGCTTAAGCAGGTTACAGAGCGTATCTCTTACCTGCGTGATATACTTGATTTTACCACTGCAGAGGTGGCAGAAAAGCTTGATATCCCCGTTTCCCTTTACGAGGAGTACGAAAACGGTGAGAAGGATATTCCCATCAGTATGATATATGCAGTTGCCGCCGCCTTTGGCGTTGACCCTACCGAAATTCTTACGGGTGAGGCTCCCCGTATGTACGACTACACCGTTACCCGCAAGGGTCAGGGTGCGGACATCAAGCGTTACGAGGGCTACTCCTTTGAAACCCTTGCTCACAACTACATCGGCAGAAATAAGGAGCCTATGCTGGTTTCCATCACTCCTTCCGAGGAGGCGGTTTCCCTGGTTTCCCACGGGGGGCAGGAGTTTAACTACGTCCTTGAGGGTACCGTTAAGGTTATTATCGGCAAGAAGGAAATCCTGCTTAACCAAGGCGACTGTGTTTACTTTGATCCTCGCATTCCCCACGGTCAGATGGCTGTCGGCGGCGAGGCTAAGTTCCTTACCATAATCGACAAGGACAACTAAATGGCTGAGGTTTTTAACAAGAAAAAGGCGTTGGGGCAAAATTTTTTGACCAGCGATAAGATACCCACCCGCATTGCGGAGGTTTGCGGTATAGACGCTGACTGCGGCGTTATTGAGATAGGTCCCGGTATGGGTATACTCACTAAGCAGTTGGCTCTCCGTGCCGCTAAGGTTGTTGCCATTGAAATTGATGAGGAGCTTATTCCCATCCTTGAGGATAGGTTTGGCGGCACCGACAACGTTAAGATAATAAACAGGGACGTGCTTAAGTGCGACCTTGGTGCTATTATAAAAGAGGAGTTTGGCGGGATGGACTGTGCGGTTTGCGCTAACCTGCCATACTACATAACTACCCCTATCATAATGGCTTTGCTGGAGGGTAACTACGGCTTCAGAGCTATTACCGTTATGATACAAAAGGAGGTTGCCGAGAGGCTGTGTGCCCCTGCAGGCAGCCAGAACTACGGTGCGGTTACTGCCGCCGTAAACTACTATGCTTCAGTAAAGAAGCAGTTTGGCGTAGGCGCGGCAAACTTTTCGCCCAAGCCGAAGGTTGACTCTGCCGTTATAACGATTACGCCTTACAAGGATAAGCCCGTTAAGCCCGATAACGAAAAGCTGTTTTTTGCGGTGCTTAAGGCAGCCTTTGCCACAAGACGCAAAACCCTTGTAAATTCACTGTCAACCGCATTCAGTACGATTTCAAAAGGAGATATACAAAGCATCGTTTCCCTGCACCACTCCCCTACTGTAAGAGGAGAGGAGCTGAGTGTGGCGGAGCTTGCACAAATATCCGATGAAATAAACAAATTAATTTATACAACGGAGGAAAGAAAATGATCAATCTGACCAAGAACAACAAGCTTAACGCTTGGATCGCCGAAATGGCAGAGCTTACCCAGCCCGATAAGATAGTTCTTATCGACGGTAGCGACGAACAGGCAGAAGCTCTTAGAGAAGAAGCTTGCAAAACAGGCGAACTCTTTAAGCTCAACCAGGAAAAGCTTCCCGGCTGCTATCTCCACAGAACCGCAGTAAACGACGTTGCAAGAGTTGAAGACAGAACCTTCATCTGCACCAGCAAGGAAGAGGACGCAGGTCCTAACAACCACTGGATGGCTCCTGCTGACTGCTATGCTAAGCTTGGCAAGCTTTACAAGAACTGCAACCGCGGTAAGACTATGTACGTTATCCCCTACTCCATGGGCGTTGTAGGCAGCGAATTTGCTAAGAACGGTATTGAGCTTACCGACTCTATCTACGTTGTTCTTAATATGCTTATCATGACCCGTGTTGGTACCGCTGTTCTTGACGCTATGGGCGAAGACGGCGACTTTATCAAGGGTCTCCACTCCAGAGCAAATATGGACGAAAACGAAAAGTACATCTGCCACTTCCCTGAAGATAACACCATCTGGTCTATCAACTCCGGTTACGGCGGAAACGTTCTTCTCGGCAAAAAGTGCTTTGCGCTCCGTATAGCTTCTTACCTCGGTAAGAACGAAGGCTGGATGGCTGAGCATATGCTTATCCTCGGTATCGAAAATCCCGATGGCGAAGTTAAGTACGTTGCAGCTGCATTCCCCTCTGCTTGCGGTAAGACCAACCTGGCTATGCTTATACCTCCTAAGTCCTATCTTGAAAAGGGCTACAAGGTATGGTGCGTAGGCGACGATATCGCTTGGATCAGAGTTGGCAGCGACGGTAGACTTTGGGCTGCTAACCCCGAAAACGGCTTCTTCGGCGTTGCTCCCGGTACCAACGTTAAGTCTAACCCCAACGCTCTCGCTTCTACTATGAAGGGTACCATCTTCACAAACGTTGTTCATAACCTCGACGATGACACCGTTTGGTGGGAAGGCCTTGACAAGAATCCTCCTAAGAACGCTCTTAACTGGAAGGGCGAAAAGTGGGATTGCACCGACGGCTCCAAGGGCGCTCACCCCAACAGCCGTTTCACCGCTCCCGCAAAGAACTGTCCTTGCATCTCCAAGGAATTTGATAATCCCGCAGGCGTTCCTCTCTCCGCTATTATCTTCGGCGGCAGACGTGCAAAGACCGCTCCCCTCGTATATCAGTCCTTCGACTGGACCCACGGTACCTTCGTTGGCTCTATCATGGCTTCCGAAACTACCGCTGCAGCTGCAGGCGCAGTTGGCGTTGTAAGACGCGATCCTTTCGCAATGTGGCCCTTCTGCGGTTACAACATGGGCAAGTACTTCCAGCATTGGCTTGATATGGGCAAGAAGGTTACCAACCAGCCCAAGATATTCAACGTTAACTGGTTCAGACTTACCGACGACGGTAAGTTTATGTGGCCCGGCTTCGGCGACAACTTCAGAGTTCTTGAGTGGATCCTCAAGCGTTGCGACGGCAAGGTTGACGCTAACGAAACCGAAATCGGTTACATTCCTAAGGCCGAAGACATCAACCTGGAAGGTCTTGATTATGAGATCTGCGAAGGCAGACCCTTCAACATTGACGAGCTCAGAAGCATTCTTACCGTTGAAAAGGATTACTGGCTTAAGGACTTCGAAAACGTTAAGGAATTCTACGCTAAGTTTGGCGATACTATCCCCGCTGAGCTTTATGCTTGCCTTGACGAAGAGATTGCAAGACTTTCCAAGTAATAACAGAACGTAAAAATACAATTTAATCATTCGTTGAAAAGGGGCTGTTCTGAAAAAGACAGCCCCTTCTAAGCATAGGGTTTGTTTTAAGGAGAACACCATGAATGGCTTTATAAAAAGACTTCTTCCATTTATATTGGTTTTAATATTTACCCTTTCTGTAGCGGCTTGTGCCGAGAGTAACGCCTGCACCTCCTGTGGTAAGGCTATAGGTGACAGCGATAAATATTGCCCCCATTGCGGCAGTGAGCAGGTCGTTCCCAGCTTTACCTGTTCCAAATGTGGCAGGGAAAACGCCATGGGCGGTAAGTTCTGCGGTAGCTGCGGCGAACCTCTTATGGGCGCAAGCAACACTACCGATAGTAGCTCAGACGGTGAACATAGCCACTTCTCAGACCTTAGCGAGGATACCTACGATCCTGCAGGCGATAAGGTGCTTTTGATAAGCTCCGGCACACCCGGTAGCTGGCGTTATCAAAACTATTACGATTACAACGGCAATAGAATTAGATACGAAGTCTATGCCGGCAGCAAAAAAATGTCTGTCATAAATTATTACTATGACGAGTACGGCAACCTTGAAAAAGAAGTAACCCAAAACTATGACGATAACGAGTATACCGAAATCACTTATACAAACACCTACGACGAAAACGGTAATTTGTTAAAATCGGTAAGCAGCTATAACGGAAGCTATAACGAGTATAGCTATAACAGCGACGGACTTCTGGAAATAAAGATTATTTACGGAACTAATTATTATACAAAAGAGCCTTATAAATCCGAGTATGTTAAGTATTTTTACGAGGACGGTGTGCTTGTAGAAACAGAAGAAGGTTATTACGGCGACAACGACGAAATGACCCCTCAGGAGATATTCCAAAACGGCAGACTGACATATCAGGTATATGGCGACGTCACATATTGCTTGTATGAGTATATATACACCGAAAACAGCACAGACGTTAAGGTTATTGAACATCCAAAATACGAAAGCCACAAATACGACCTTAAGAATTGCAACTGCGACAAAAACAGCTTGGAAAATGACACGGCAAAATGCGATAAGTATGGCAACCTGTTTACATCAGGCGGTGCGGTAGAAGGCGAATATATGACCCTTGCCGAGTACCGTAAAAAGGGTCTTTATTCCGAACAGGGAACAAGCGGCACAGGCTCTAATGCCAAATGCTTGGAGTGTAATCAAGCAGGTTATAACAGCTGCATCGGTCATCCCTGCGACCAGTGCGGCGGCGACGGCTATATCCCCTGCAGTGGCTGTAAAGGCAGCGGCGTAATGGCGTATTCTCCCCTTGATAATAACAGATGTTTTATGTGCGGCGGCGACAAAAGGGAAATCTGCCCCAACAATCACTGCAAGGCAGGAAAAATATTCTATAATTAAAAAACGACGTTATCGTTGTTAATTAAACCAAAAAGGTGTAAGGTCTTACCGCCAAATAAAACCCAAGGCGGAGACGTCTGATTAAAGAAAAGCCTTAAACACAATATAACACCCTCGAATAAGACAAGCGATGCTTATTCGAGGGTGTTTGTTATGGGGTAAAAAGGCTGATATGTGAAGTTTTTGCCGATGGAAAAATGAAGTTTAAGTCTTTCAGACTTAACTAAAACGCTCAGGGCAAATGTAGTTTGTTTTTCATTATAATGTTTTTGCCTAAAATAAAAAAATATTAAAAAACCTATTGACAAAGTTGGTATAACGTGTTATACTTCGAGCGTAGGAATAATAAATTATACCATTTTGCGAGGTGATTGATATGAGCACACCAAAGGTTTTTGAAAGTGAATACCGTTTTTTGTGTCTGCTTTGGGAAAACGAGCCTATAAACAGCACTTCCCTTGTTAAGCTTTGCAAGGAGCAGCTTGGCTGGGTTAAGGGGGCTACCTATACCGTTATTAAACGACTTGTGGAAAGAGGCGTGGTAAAGCACGAGGATACTATGGTTTCCAGCCTGGTGACGAAGGAGGAGGTACGCCTTTCCGAGTTTGACGAGCTTCTTACCAACCGCTTTGAAGGCTCTCTGCCTGCTTTTATTGCAACCTTTTCCAAAAAGCAAAAGCTAAGCCAAAAGCAGATTGACGATATAATGAGCATTATTAACGGAGAAATCGAGGAATAAGGCAATGAAGGATTTGTTTATACAGCTTTGCAATTTTTCGGTGGTAACGTCTATCGCTATCGTTATTGCCATAGCACTACGCCCTGTTTTGAAAAAGGGTCCCTCCTTTATACGCTGTGCTCTTTGGACTCTTGTTTTTTTGAGACTTCTTATTCCCGTAGAGTTTTTGGATATGCCCTTTTCCCTTCCGAAGGTCTTTGAAACGGAGCAGACCCTTGTTGCTCCTAAAGACGAGGGGATAAAGGAAGAAATCAAAGAAGACGTTAAAGAGGACGTCAAGGAAGAAAACAATTCAGTACAGCAAGTACCCTCTCCTCCCGTGCAGCCCCCTATAGGCGGTACGCTTACGGAAACACAAAGGCCCGTAAGTAAGCCTGTAACCGATACACCTGCAATAAAAGAGGATGCCGCAACTGAAAACAATGGCATTACCGGAAACGATTCCATCACCGAAAACGGAACCGTCGCCGAAAGCCAAACTACCACTCAAGCCGAAACCAAGCTTGATATAGTAAAGCTTATTTCCGTTATCTGGGCGGTAGGCGCGGCACTTATGCTTGGATATATGCTGATAAGCAACCTTATACTCAGATACAAAATAAGGGGTGCCGTTGTTTACGACAATAACATCCGCATACTGGATAAGGACTGCTCTCCCTTTGTTTTCGGTTTTTTCAGACCCGATATATACATCCCCGCTTCTATTAACAAAAGAGACTGGGGGTATATCATCGCCCACGAAAGCTCTCACATCAAAAGGCTTGACCACATAGTAAAGCCCTTGGCGTTTACAGCTCTTTGCCTGTATTGGTATAATCCTTTTGTATGGGCGGCTTACATCCTGTTCAGCAAGGATATAGAATACGCCTGCGACGAAAGAACCGTTAAGACTATGGGAAGCGAGGATAAAAAAGCCTACTCTATGGCACTTTTGTCCGTAAGCCAAAGCTCCGGCAGAATCTTTGCTCCCTTGTCCTTTGGCGAGGTAAACGTTAAAGAAAGGATAAAAAGAGTTATGAGGTTCAAAAATTCTATATGGGCAGTGTCCCTTGCGGCTGTAATTTGCATATCACTGTTAATTTTCATCGCTTGTACACCCGATGGAGATAACAAGGGGCTTTCCTCCGATACGGAAAATTCTTCCTCTGTAGAAATCAGCGTGGACAGCAGCGACGAAAGCAGCAACACAGAGGAAAATCAGCCCTTGCTTTTGATAAGCTACGCAGACGATAAAGACGCTTCCGTTCTCCCCTATTATATCGAAGACCAAGACGGAATGCTTATTAAGATTAAAGCAAACAAAACAATTACGGATTTTACATACGTATCGATTGATTCTTCAACAACTATGGATATCTTATTTGAAACAGAAGAGCTTACAGCCGATACTCCTTTGTATATAAAAATCCGCAAAGACTCTTGGGCGGAAGGCAGGGGCGTGCTTTACGAGGACGATACAGACAAGACCGTTTTAGCCCGTATAGTCCATAATAACACCGATGGCGTTGACAGTCTTAGCTTTGAGATTATACCCCACGGCAATTCGTTTAAAATGGTAGACAATGATTATTTTGTTGTTTATGTACCCGATTTAACAACCCAGGGACCTGACGGTTTCAATTACATAACACATATGATCGACGGTGAAGTTGATGCCGAAACTATAGTTAACCACTGTATAGAAGAAGGTCTTTTCCCTGAAGGCTCTGCGATGCAAAGCTTCGAGATTAAAGACCGTGTAGGCTATTTGGATATGAACGCAATGTGCTACTCTCTTAGCACGGAGTATCACGAATATATAGGCTTGAAGGCGATAGAAAAAACGTTTTTAGAAAACTACAAGACAAGAATAGACAAATTTGTTATCACCTACGACGGAGAAGAACGTTCTAACGGCTCCACAGGCGGAGAAACAAGCGAGGTAACGGAACCGCTTAAGATACAGGTAGACTATGTTTCCTCAGAGGATACGGGCATTACACCCACCTTCGTTGACGAAGGGATGAATATCGAATATATAAAGATTTGGGTAAACAAGCCTGTTACGGAATTTAAGTTTATCAGCGTTTTATACGATCCAAGCACTACGCAACCCTACGCAGGGGAAACCCTGTCCAGCCTTGAGGAGCTTACGCCCGAAAAGCCTTTTTATGCGGCAAGCTACGTTTGGGAGGCTGCAAGCAGCAGGGGCATTTCATACAAAGATGAAAACGGTGCGACTATATGCTGTCGTATAAATTACAATAGTGCGGGAAGCGATTTTATTGACAGCTCCTTGTATTTGGATGACATTTCCCCGGACTCTCCTTCTGCCGTAATTTCCACGGCTAAGTCCTTTTTGACCGCCCTTAATGCAGGTGACGAAGCCGGCTACAAGGCTTGTATAACCGAGGAGTTTGCAGAGGGCTTTAAGCATAAGATATATGACTCTGCCGTGGACTTCAGCTCCTTTTACGGCAAGCTTAAAGTAGACTCCCTAAAGAACCTTAAGAAAGCGGGATATACCAAAGCAATGCGAGACTACCCCGAGTACTACTATACCGAATACAAGCATTACACCCCTTACACTGCAACCCTTGAGTATCTAAACGATAGCGGTGTTTATGAAGAAAAAATCTTTAAGTTTATAATAGTTGCCGCTTCTGACGGCGGATACGTGATAGGCGATTTCAGGCTTTCTGCCGCTGAAATAGAATACCCCTATAACAGTGAATTGGCGTGGCACGACAATCTTAAGCCCTTTTTGACCGATGAGGAAATTGAAAAGGCGTGCCGTACAGCAGTTGATTATATCGTTGCACTGAGCATGGGTGACGAGGCTAAGGCAAGAAGCCTTGGAAACTATAAGGAGGATTGGTTCCTCGGCAAGGTAAGCACAGACTTTGGTTACGGTGATTATAATGCAGACCTGTACTCCGTTAGGATAGAAGACAGAAAGACAATACTTTTACGTGTCGGTTTTGACTATTTCAGCGAGGGGCATATTAACGGAGAGCCCTATCTTGGTTATTTCCTTGAAAAACAGATAATGCAGATTTCCGTTTATGACAATGGAAGCTGTTACGTAGACTACATGGCTATAGAAGAGTAAGGACTTAATTAAAGCAGTAACCCCGAAGAAGAGTAAAAAACTCTGCTTCGGGGTTCAGCTTAATGACAAACCTTGTCATTAAGCTGGCAGAGTGCTGAGAAAGAGTGCAGACAAGACGAACCGAGGCGAAAACTGTACTAAGTACTGTAAGCCGAGGTTCGTTTTGAACGAAAAAACAAATAAAATGCAGAAAATTCAGGGATGCCTTCCCTGAATTTTCTACTTTAGAATGAGTATATTTTATTCTTTTTCGTGCTCTGTGCCTTTGTCAGCGGTCTGAACCCCGGAGAAGAGTAAAAAACTCTGCTTCGGGGTTGTTTTATATTGCTTTGGTTTCTTAGGTACTATCAGAGAAAAGGTCAAGCGTTGCGGCGCACAACTTATTCTTCTGCCAGCACTTCCCCGCCGCGTTCAAGGGATATAACGCCTGTACGGCATATTTCCACTATGCCAAGGGGTTTCATTACGTCGATAAAGGCTTTTATCTTAGGCGGCTCACCCGTTACCTCTATAGTCATATACTCGGTGGTGTAATCCACCACCTTGCCACGGTAAACCTCTGCCGCCGCCATTATCTCGTTACGCTTATCGGGGGTGTTTTTAACCTTGATAAGAAGCAGCTCTCTTTCCACGGAGCTTCCGCCGTCAAGAAGCTTTACCTTTTTTACGTTGTGGAGCTTGTAAAGCTGGTTTATCAGCTGTTCCCTTGCATAGTCGTCACCGCTTAGCGTTATGGTTATGCGTGAGAACTTAGGGTCCTCCGTCTCGCCAACGGCAAGGGAGTCGATATTAAAGCCACGGCGCATAAACAAGCCCGTTACCCTTGCCAGTACGCCGTATTTGTTTTCTACGTAAACCGCTATTACACTACGCATAATTACACCTCTTTGTTCTCGCCCGTTATAAGGGGCAAAACCTTTTCTTCTATATCCGTTTGCACCTCTATAAGATAGGGGGCGTTTTTGTTTATTGCCGTCTTAAAGGCTGTTTCAAAGGTCTTAAGGTCTGATACCCTGCAGCCCTCCAGACCGAAGGCGTCGGCAAGCTTTACAAAATCCGTTTTTCTGTCCAGGGTGCTGTTTGAGTATCTGCCCCCGTAATACATACCCTGCCACTGTCTTACCATACCCAGGGCACCGTTGTTGAACAGCACGATTACTACGGGTATATTATAGCTTACCGCCGTGGCAAGCTCCGTCAGGTTCATCCCAAAGCTGCCGTCCCCTGTGATAAGCACCGCCCTGTCTCCGCTGCCCACGTGGGCACCGATTGCCGCGCCCAGACCAAAGCCCATAGTGCCAAGACCGCCGCTGGAGGCAAAGCGTCTTTCCCTCTCCAGCCTTATATACTGCGCCGTCCACATCTGGTGCTGACCTACGTCCGTTGCTATCAGAGTAGCATCATCCTTGTAGGTATTGATAATATCAAATATAGCCTTGGGGCAAAATCTGTCCTCGTCGGGAATGCTTCTCTCCTCTGCTATATAGGCGCCGACTTCCTTGCTCCAGGTCTTGTGGCTTTGCTTTTTACAGCCGCCAAGGATACGGGTAACAGAATGCTTTATATCCCCTACCAGACCTACGTCTACCTTTACGTTTTTGTTGATCTCCGCCAGGTCTGCATCAAGCTGGATGATTTTGGGTCTGTTTTCCCCGGTCCTGCTCCCTACCGACCTGTCGCTGAAGCGGACGCCGATGCCTATAATAAGGTCGGCAGAGTCCCTTGCCTTTGCGGAAGAATAGGTGCCGTGCATTCCCTGCATACCTAAAAACCTTGGATAGGAATGGGGGATAGCTGAAAGCCCCATAAGAGAGGAGCCTATGTAGGCGTCTATCCGTTCTGCCAGCTCTGTTATCTGTGCCGATACACCTGCCCCTGCCGCACCGCCGCCTATATAGATATAGGGCTTTTTGGACTTGTTTATAAGGTTTATGGCGTTTTGTATAAGCTCGTCCTTGGCGTAGAGGGGTGGAAAGGGCTCCACCGCCTGCATAGGGGTAAAGGGTGCTTTTGCCAGTTGGATATCCTTGGGGATATCAACAAGGACGGGACCGCACCTGCCCGATTTTGCTACACGAAAAGCCTCGCGCAGTATGTCCGCCAGCTCGTTTACGTCGGTAACAAAATAGTTATGCTTGGTTATGGGCATAGTTATACCCGTTATATTAATCTCCTGAAAGCTGTCCTTGCCTATCTGGGTGGTGGGCACGTTGCCCGTTATTGCCACCATAGGGATAGAGTCCATCATTGCGGTAGCTATGCCCGTTACAAGGTTTGTGGCACCGGGACCTGAGGTGCTTATTACCACACCCACCTTACCCGTTGCCCTGGAATAGCCGTCCGCAGCGTGGGCGGCACCCTGCTCGTGGGCGGTAAGGATATGCCTTATTCTGTCCTTTGCCTTATAAAGCTCGTCATAAATACTAAGCACCTGTCCGCCGGGATAACCGAACACATCGGTAACGCCCTGTTCAATAAGTGTTTGTATTACTATTTGTGAGCCCGTTAACAGATGTGTTTCCATTTTACCCCTCCGTTATCCTGTGATTAAAGTGTATAAAAGGCTTTTGCCGCCTTGTACATTGCATAGATATCTGCCTTGGATGCAAGCTCGTAAGGAGAATGCATAGAGAACATAGGAACGCCTACGTCCACTACCTCTATATCAAGGCGTGCTATATCCTTAGCAACCGTGCCTGCACCGCCCTCGTCTACCTTGCCGTACTCGCCCGTTTGCCAGGCAACGCCCTCTTTGTCAAAGAGAGAAACGATTTTTGCAACCAGCTCGGCAGAGGCGTCGGAGGTGCCGGATTTCCCGCGGGAGCCTGTATACTTTGTTACAACTACACCCTTATTTACGTAGGCAGAGTTCTTGGGGTCGTAGGCATCGCCGTAGCAAGCGTCGTAGGCACCGCCTACGTCGGCAGAAAGGCAGGTGCTGTTTGCACAGAAGGTGCCAAAGTCTGCCCCCGTGCTGCTGCAAAGGCTGCTTAAAAAGTTTACGTATGCGGCGGAGGTTATACCTGTTACGCCGTGACTGCCTACCTCCTCCTTGTCTGCAAAGATGCACATACAGGTACGCTGAGGTACTGCGCACTCAAAGAGTGCTACCATAGAGGGATAAGCGCAAACACGGTCGTCGTGACCGTAGGAGGTAATAAGCCCTCGGTCAAGACCTACGTCCCTTGCCTTGTCTGCAGGAACGGCACAAAGCTCGGCTGTAATAAGGTCTGCCTCGGTTACGCCGTACTTGTCGTAAAGGGCGGAAAGCACTGCCAGCTTAAGGGCGTCCTGCTCCTCGTCCAGGGGAACGGAGCCAATAACCACGTTAAGTCCCTCACCCGTTATGGCGGAGCCAAGGGGTTTTTCTGCCTGTCTGCCGCCTATATGAGGCATAAGGTCGGTGATGTAGAAAACAGGCTCGTCCTCCTTCTCACCTATACACACGTCAACCTTCGTGCCGTCCTTTTTTATTATAACACCGTGGAGAGCCAAAGGCAAGGCTGTCCACTGGTATTTCTTTATACCGCCGTAGTAATGGGTTTTGAAATAAGCAAGGCCGCCCTCCTCATACAGGGGACGCTGTTTTATATCAAGCCTGGGGGAGTCTACGTGGGCAACCACTATATTAGCGCCCTTTTCAAGACCCTCGGCGCCTATCACCGCAAGAACTATGCTCTTGGAACGGTTTACAAAGTAAAGCCTGTCGCCTGCTGTGTAGCTTTTGTTTTTATCGTAGGGGGTAAAGCCAAGCTTTTCCGCTTCCTTTACCGCAAAGGCAACCGCCTCCCTCTCCGTTTTGGCACCGTTAAGAAAGGCCTTGTAGCCTTCACAAAAGGCACTTGCCTTTTCAAAGCCTGCGTCCTTTACCGTATATGCGTTTTTTGCCTTGTACATCAGCTTTTCTCTAAGTTCACTCATTGCTTTCATCCTCACTGTTAAAATATAGTTCTTTGTATTTTCCTTTGTATTTGTTTATGCGTTTTATGTAATTATCCGTTTCGGCTATGGGTATGCTTTTAAGGGTAACCCCGTCATCAGAGTACGCCGCGTCCTTAAGCCAGCCCTTTACCTTGCCTATACCTGCGTTGTAGGCGGCAAGGGCGGTTTCCCACTCCTCACCCAGGTTGCGGTACAGGTAGCTTAAATAAAAGCTTCCGTAGGCTATGTTGGTCTCTGCCAGGGTTATATCCACCGTAGTGTAATCCTCACCCAATCGCCAGGCTATTTCCTCCGCAGTGCTTGGCATAAGCTGCATAAGTCCTATGGCGCCTGCTGAGGACTTAGCAGTTTCGTTAAAATCACTTTCGGTTTTTATAACTGCCGCCAACAGCTCGTAGGGGATGCCGTATTTGTCACCGTACTCCTTTATAAGCTCCGTATGCTTTATGGGATACAGAGTTTTGTCCACCAGTCCGCAGGAGCAAAGAGAAAGCAGCAGTGCCCCCACCAAGGGCAAAACCAAAAGCTTAAGCCTTTTTAAGCCCATAGCGTTTTACCTCCTTAGCAGGCTTTATTACACTAATTTTCATAAGCTCCAGCATTATTGCCAGATAAATCTTTTGCCTTAACTCAAGCAGAGTGCCTCTGTTTACCAATATTCTGGTTTCGTGATTCCACAGCTCTCCGTTGCTTTTTTGTGCCATCAGCCTTTTGCGGAGAGCCTGTCTGGGCAAGCCGTCACGCTTTTCAAGCCTGTCAAGCAAATACTCCTCCTTGGATACAAGGGCGATTACGGCATCGCAGTGCTCATCCAGCCCCGACTCGAAAAGAACGGGCGCATCTATAACCACGTACCTTTTGCCCCTTTTGAAGGCGGCGTGTGCCTCCTCCATTATACTGCGGATTATATACTTATGGGTTATTCTGTTAAGTATTTCGATACCGTTATCCTTTTCAAACACTACCACCCTCAGCACACTGCGGTCTATTTTACCGTCCTTTACCACGCTGTTACCAAAGGCTTCCGCCAGCTCCTTTATACAGTCACCGTTTGTCTCGTATAGTCTGTGACAAACCTCATCGGCATTGATACAGTAAAAGCCCTTTTCCCTAAGGAAGCCACAGGCGGTGCTTTTTCCGCTGCCGCTACGGCCGCATATGCCAAAAATGTACATAACACACCTCGTTTACAAATCAAGATACGCCTTCAGCGTCTCAGCAGAGATAGCGCCTTCCCTTAGTATACAGGGCTTATCCGCTAAGGAGACTATAGTAGACTCTGTCCCTATGTCTACCGTACCGCCGTCTATTATTGCGTTTACCCTGCCTGAAAGGGTGCTTATTACCTCCTCGCCCCTTTTGGGAGAGGGCATACCCGACAGGTTTGCAGAGGTAAGTGCCAGGGGCAGGGCGCACTGACGGCTTATAAGGCTTACAATATTGTGGGCAGGCACCCTTATACCTACGGTGTTGCCCCCTGCTGTAACGATATCGGGAACACAGCTTTTTTTAGGTAAAACTATAGTAAGGGGGCCCGGCATAAACGCCCTGAACAGCTCTCTTGCCCTATCGTCAAAAAACGCCACCTGCTCTGCCTGCTCCAGGTCGGAAACGCAAAGGCTTATGGGCTTATAGGGCGGTCTGTTTTTAGCCTCGTAAAGACTTTCCACTGCCTTTTCGTCAAAGGCGTTTGCCGCCAGACCGTAAACCGTTTCCGTAGGGAGTGCCAGAGTACCGCCCTTTTTAATCAGCTTGGCGCAGGCGGTTATATCCTCCATACTTAAGGCGTTTTCCTTTGTTTTATAAATTTTTGTGTCCATCGTAACACACCCCATACTAATAACTGTTTACATTATAGCACAGTCCGGGAAAAAATACTACTATATATTTAATTTTTTCAAAATCTTATTGCTATATTCCCTGTAAAATGGTATAATATTTAATCAAAAGGGATAATAGCAGAAAGGAGCGGATAGTATGCCTATTAAAATACCGCAATTTTTGCCTGCGGCGGAGACACTGGAAAAGGAAAACATTTTCGTTATGGACAGCCTCCGTGCAGAAACACAGGATATACGCCCTTTGCGTATAGCTATACTTAATCTTATGCCTACTAAAATTGTAACGGAAACTCAGCTTTTGCGTTTGCTTTCCAATACTCCGTTGCAGATAGATATTACCCTGCTCACCACATCAACCTACGCTTCCAAAAACACCCCTGCTGAGCATTTGTCTGCCTTTTACACCACCTTTGACAGGATAAAGGACAGCAAGTTTGACGGCTTTATTATCACAGGGGCTCCTCTTGAGGCTATGGAGTTTGAGGAGGTTGAGTACTGGGACGAGCTTTGTGAGATTATGGAGTGGGTTAAACATAACGTTTATTCCACTATGTATATCTGCTGGGGCGCCTTTGCGGGCCTGCATTACAAATACGGCATCGACAAGCATCTGCTTGACAAAAAGCTGTCCGGAGTTTATCTGCACAAAACCCTTTGCTCCTCCCACCCCCTCGTTCGTGGCTTTGACGAGTATTTTAATGCTCCCCACTCCCGTTACTCGGGGGTTTATTCCAAGGAAATTATAGACTGTCCCCAGCTTGTACTCCTTGCTGAGTCTGAGGAGGCAGGTGCATACCTTGCCGCATCCAAGGACGGCAGAAGCATATTTGCCTTCGGTCACAGCGAGTACGATGCGGAGACCCTTAAGCTGGAGTATCTGCGTGACCTGGACAAGGGAATCGACCCCGACGTGCCTGTTAACTACTTCCCTAACGACGATGCCAGCCGTATGCCCCTTAACACCTGGCGGTCTCACGCTCATTTGCTGTTTGCAAACTGGCTTAACTATTTTGTATATCAAGGCACGCCCTATAATCTTGAGGAGATTTTATAAGTATGGATATTTTGGAGAGAATAAAACAGCTTAAGGAAGAGAAAAACGCCGTTGTGCTGGCTCATTACTATCAGCCTATGGAGATACAGGAGGTTGCCGATATCGTAGGTGACTCTCTTGAGCTTGCCAGGAAAAGCAAGAACACCGATGCTGATATACTGGTATTTTGCGGTGTGAGCTTTATGGGTGAGAGTGCGGCGCTTCTTTGCCCCGACAAGCGTGTGCTTCTGCCTGCCCCCGATGCAGGCTGTTATATGGCAGACACCGTTACACCCGAGGACGTGCTTGCTCTTAAAGCGGCAAATCCCGACGCTACCGTGGTTTGCTACATCAACTCCAACGCCGGCGTCAAGGCTGTGAGCGACGTTTGCTGTACCTCCTCCAACGCCGTTAAGGTGGTTGACAGCGTAAAGACTAAGGATATCATATTTGTGCCTGACAAAAACCTTGGTCAGTATATTGCAGAGCTGAGACCTGATAAGCGTTTTATATACCACGAGGGTGGATGCTGCAAGATACACGATAAGCTCAGCGCAGACAAGGTGCTGGAGGAAAAGGCTAAGCACCCCAACGCCGCCGTACTGGTACACCCTGAGTGTAACAGGGAGGTTTGTGCCCTGGCGGATTTCCTTGGCAGTACCGCCCAGATTATCACTTACTGCGAAAACAGCGAGAAAGACGAGTTTATTATTTGTACTGAGCTTGGCGTTACCGAGCGTATGCGTGCTCTTATGCCCCACAAGCGTTTTTATATACCCGATACCAAGCAATTGTACTGTGATATGATGAAAAAAATCAGCCTGCAGATGCTGCTTGACTGCCTTGAAAAGGAGACGGGCGAGGTGTTTATCGACCAAGCCCTACGCACTGCGGCTCTTAGACCGATAGAAAGAATGCTTAGCATTTAAGGTAGATGGAATGAGAAAGTATTTATACAATGACAAAGCAAAGGACTGCGACCAGTACAGCTTTGACGTGGTTATTATCGGCAGCGGTGTTGCAGGGCTTTACTGTGCCCTTAACCTTAACTCCGAGCTGCAGGTGGCTGTTCTTACCAAGGCTAATATTGACGAAAGCAACTCCTATCTGGCACAGGGCGGTATTGCCGCCGTTATCAGCAAGGAGGACCAGTTTATAAGCCATATTCAGGATACCCTTGCCGCAGGCGCAGGTCTTTGCGACGAGAGTGCCGTTAAGGTTTTGGTTGAGGAAGGACCTGAGAATATAAGAGCGCTTATCGATATGGACATCCCCTTTGACGTAAACAACGAGGGTGATTTGCTTATTACCCGCGAGGGCGGACACCATATGCGCCGCATCGTACACTGCGGCGGTGACGCCACGGGCAAGGAAACTACCAAGCAGCTTGGCAGGCTTGCCTGCTCCAAGGAAAATCTGCATTTCTTTATGGAAAGCTATATGGTGGATATCCTTACCGACGACAGGGGCGTTTGCGGTGTGCTTGCCTTCGTTGGGCAGGAGTACAGAGTGATTAAAACCCGTAACCTTGTGGTTGCAACGGGTGGTATCGGTCAGCTTTACCGCTATACGACTAACCCCATCGGTGCCGTTGGTGACGGTATTGCCGCCGCCGCAAGGGTTGGTGCCAAGCTTAACCATATGGAGATGGTACAGTTCCATCCCACTACTCTTATCCCCGACGATAACCCTGCCAGACTGTTTTTGATTTCCGAGGCGGTTCGCGGTGAGGGTGCCATACTACGCAACTACAGAGGCACCGCCTTTATGCAGGGCAAGCACGAGTTAGCTGACCTTGCCCCCCGTGATATTGTTACCAGGGAGATAATCAAGGAAATGAAGCGTACGGGCAGTGACAGGGTTTTCCTTGACACCTCCTCTATGACTACCGAGTTTTTTATGAACCGTTTTCCTACCATATTCAAGCAGTGCAAGGAACAGGGTATTAAGCTTACCGGGGACTTTATCCCCGTCAGACCTGCCCAGCATTACTTTATGGGCGGCGTAAAGACCGACATCGACGGCAGAACCAACGTTGAGGGTCTTTTCTGTTGCGGTGAGTGTGCCGAAACGGGCATACACGGTGCAAACAGGCTTGCCTCCAACTCTATGCTGGAATGTCTTGTTTTCGGCAGACGGAGTGCTAACTACATCAACGACAACTTCCGTCCCTGTGATACAGGAGAGGTTGCACTGGAGAGCGAAAGCCTGGGCAGAGTTGTTCATACCAACGAGTTTTTCTCCCAGATAGAAAAAATAATCAAAAATACTATGACCGAATACGCAGGGCCTGAACGTTCCTTTGAGGGGATGCTTAAGGGCAGTGCTATACTGGCAGAGCTGGAGGAGGAGCTGGACAACACCTTCCTTAACTCTCCCTACCATTACAAGGTACAGAATATGCTGCAAAACGCTATTACCATACTTGAGGCGGCTTATGCCCGTAAGGAAAGCGTGGGAGCTCACTATATTATCGGTTAATTAAAGGAGTAAATACTATGAATTTTGATAAAATAATCATTACCAGCCTTGAGGAGGATATGCCCGGAGGCGATATTACCACCATATCCACCGTGCCCGAAAACGCTATAGCCGAGGGTGCCTTCAAGGCCAAGGCTGACGGCGTTATTTGCGGTCTTGATATTGCAAAGCGTAGCTTTGAGCTTTGTGGCGGCGGTGTTGAGCTTACACTGATGGTTGCCGAGGGTGACTACGTAAAGAAGGGCGACGTTATCGCTACCGTTAAGGGCAACGCCCGTACTATCCTTATGGGTGAGCGTACTGCTCTTAACCTTATGCAAAGAGCCAGCGGTATCGCTACGGCTACAAGGCTTGCTACCGAGGCTGTTAAGGGTACCACCGCAAGGATTACCGATACCAGAAAGACCATGCCCGGACTGCGTGCCCTTGATAAGTACGCTGTACGCGTTGGCGGTGCGGTAAACCACCGTTTTGGCTTGTCTGACGGCGTTTTGATTAAGGACAACCACATTGCGGCGGCAGGCAGTATAACCAAGGCAGTTACCTCTGCCAAGGCGTACGCCCCCCACACTCTTAAGATCGAGGTAGAGACCGAGAATATGGAGCAGGTTGCAGAGGCCCTTGCCGCAGGTGCAGACATTATTATGCTTGACAATATGACCTGCGCCCAGATGAAAGAGGCTGTGGACTTTATCGCAGGCAGAGCCGTTACCGAGGCAAGCGGCAATATGGGTGAGCGTGACCTGAGAGAGGTGGCTATGTCCGGTGTTGACCTTATATCCATCGGCGCCCTTACCCACTCTGTTAAGGCAATGGATATAAGCCTTAAGTTTACTATTAAATAAAGGACAGTTTTATGTTTGATAAGGATTTAACCGAGCTTAGTATGGACTTTTTGCTTAAGCTTTTTGGACCTTTGGATCTGAACATCGGCAAGCTTGAGAGGGAGTTTAACGTTAAGATCATCAACCGTGGTGACAGCATTAAAATACAGGGTGCTGACAAAAGTGCGGTTGATATGACTGCTAAAGCCATTGAGCAGCTTGAACAGGTAGCCGCCCTCAGCGAGGCTATTGACGAAAACAGCCTTAACTACGTTATTACCATGGTTAAGGAACAGCGTGAGGACGAGCTTTCTGCTATATACCAAGGCTGTATTTGCCTTACCAACAAGGGCAAGCCTATCAAGGCTAAAACCGTTGGTCAGCAGAAATACGTGGACTGCATAAAGAAAAACACCATCGTTTTCGGTGTGGGGCCTGCCGGTACGGGTAAGACCTTTTTGGCGGTTGCTATGGCTGTTTCTGCCCTTAAGGCTAAGGAGATATCGAGGATAGTTCTTACCAGACCTGCGGTTGAAGCAGGTGAAAAGCTGGGCTTTTTGCCCGGTGACCTGCAAAGCAAGATAGACCCCTATCTCCGTCCGTTGCACGACGCCCTGGGGGAGATGCTTGGCAGGGACACCTTTGCTAAGTTTTTGGAAAAGGGTATTATCGAGATTGCTCCCCTTGCATATATGCGAGGCAGGACTCTGGACGATGCTTTTATTATCCTGGACGAGGCACAGAACACTACTCCCGAGCAGATGAAGATGTTTTTAACCAGGCTTGGTAACAACTCCAAGGCTATAGTTACGGGTGACGCTACCCAGATTGACCTGCCCTTTGTTAAAAAGAGCGGTCTTGTTGAGGCTACCGAGATACTTGGGGATATTGAGGGGCTCGCTATTTTCAGGCTGTCTCACAAGGACGTGGTACGCCATCCTCTGGTACAGAAGATTATACTTGCTTACGAAAAGCACGAAAGCTCTGAGGGGCAAAAGCCTACAGAAAGACGGAGCTTTAAGAGGAGATAGCTATGCTGAAGGTTTTATTTAACAACAAAACGGGCAGCGCCTTTGACCGCAAGACGCTTAATGCTATGAAAAAGGTTATAGCTTATACCATAGAGGCTGAATGTCCCGAGGCACAGGGTGAGGTTTCACTTACCATTTGCGATAACGAATGTATAAGGGAGCTTAATAAGGAGTTCAGAGACATTGATGCACCTACGGACGTGCTTTCCTTCCCTACCCTGGACTTTGATATGCCGGGTTACAGTATGCTTGGAGATATTATCATCTCCCTTGAGCGTGCTACGGCACAGGCGGAGGAATATGGGCACAGCCTTTTGAGAGAGCTTTGCTTTCTTTCCGTGCACTCTGCCCTGCATTTGTTGGGATATGACCACGTTGACGACGAGGAAGGGCGTATCTATATGGAAAAACGCCAGAACGAGGTGCTGGAGCACTTTGGTATAAGCAGATAAGGACGGTTTTATATGGAAACTAAAACAGCTTTTATAATGATTACAGGTAAGCCCAACGTGGGTAAATCTACCTTGATAAACGCTTTGGCAGGTGAAAAGATTGCCATTGTTTCAAAGCGTCCCCAAACTACCAGAAACCGTATTACCGGCGTAGTTACCCGCGGTAACGCTCAGTACGTTTTTATCGACACCCCCGGTCTGCACAGACCCCGCAATCTGCTGGGTGAATATATGATGAAGGCGGCCGGTAACGCCTCTGAGGATGCGGATATCGTGCTTTTTGTGGTAGAGGCTTGCTCCCGTCTTAACCCTGCGGAGAAGGATGCACTGCGTAAAAACTGTGCATCGGGCGCCAAGGTTATTTTGCTGATCAACAAGGTTGATACGGTAAACAAGGGTGCGCTGGCTGAGTTTATGTTTAACATCAACGAGGAGTACGACTTCCACTCTATTATACCTATATCTGCCCTGGAGAAGGACGGTATTGACATCATCTTTAAGGAGCTGGAGCCTTTACTGGTGCCCTCCCCCCATTTCTTCCCCGACGATATGCTTACCGACCAGCCCGAAAGACAGCTTTTTGCTGAGATTATCAGGGAAAAGGTTCTTCGTCTTACAGAGGACGAGGTGCCCCACGGTGTTGCGGTTGTTATAGAGGAATATAAGGAAGAAAAGGATATTTTGCGTGTGCGTGCCGAGATATACTGTGAAAAGGAAGCGCACAAGAGCATACTTATAGGCAAAAACGGCTCTATGCTTAAGAAGATAGGCACCTACGCAAGAGAGGATGCGGAAAAGATGCTTGGTATCCACGTGCATCTTGACCTTTGGGTTAAGGTTAAGGAAAACTGGAGAGACAGACGCACACTGCTTGCTGATTTTGGTTATAACAACGAGGAATAATAAATGTATATCAAATGCCGCGGACTTATTATAAAACAGACCGATAGCGGTGAGAAAGGCAAGCTGCTTACCGTTCTTACCGAGGACCACGGCGTTATTTACGCTAAAGCAACGGGCGGTAAAAACGTTGGAGCCAGCTATTTTCGCTGTGTTCAGCTTTTTACTTATTCGGAATTTCATTTTTACACAGGCTATAACCCTAACGTATACACCATTATGGATGCCCAGTATATACGCAGTTTTTTTGATATATCCAAGGATATCGTGCTGTTTTCCCTTGCGTCATACTGTGCAGAGCTTTGTAAGATAAACCTTATAGGCGGTGAGGAGGACAGGGAGCTGCTTAAGCTGCTTCTTAATACCTTCCATACTATAGAAAAGGAAAGCTTCCCCACCGACCATATAAAGGCGGTGTACGAAACAAGGCTTTGTACCCTCCTTGGTTACACTCCTTACCTTGAGGAGTGTGACTGCTGTGGACTGTCCTTGCCCGATGAGGAGACGGAAACCTTTTTTGACGTGGAGCAAGGCAGTGTACGCTGTGGAGACTGCGTGGCTAAAACCAAGGGGGAGGGTATGCCTATAAAGATGCCTGCCGCCGTTTATCGCTCGGTACTGCATACGGTTGTTTGTGAAAAGGACGCTTTGTTTAAGTTCCGCACAGACGACGATACCCTTGCCGTCTTTTGCGAGATTAGCGAGAAAAATATTTTGCACAGGCTTGAGTACGAGCCTAAGTCCCTTCCGCTTTATAAATCCTTTAAGAAAGGGTTTTGATAGGAGGAAAAATGAGCAATTTTAATAAAGCAGTTTATACACTGGAATTTGATAAGATCAGAGAGTCCTTGGCGTCCTTTGCCCGTACCGAGGCATCGAAGGCGGCTTTGCTTGGTATTATGCCCTCTACGGACCCTGTTGTTATTGCCAGACTTACGGAGGAAACCTCTAAAGCCAAGGAAATGATTGTAGTTAAGGGTACACCTCCCTTCGGCGGTGCCAAGGACATAACGCCTATGCTTGACCGTGCCGAAAAGGGCGGTGTGCTTTCTATTTCCGAGCTGGTTTACGTTGCCGCTACCCTGCGGATAGTAGCCTCCCTGGTTAAGTACGCAGGCAACACGGTGGATTGTCTTAATACCTATTTCTCACTGTTACAGGAAAATTCCTTTTTGGAAAAGAAGATATCCTCAGCCATTGCAGGCGAGGACAGCCTTGCAGATGATGCCAGCGATACCCTGTACAAAATTCGCCGCGAGCAACGAAAAACCGAAAACCATATAAGAGACGTACTTTCCGGCTACACCACGGGTAACAAGTCCAAGTACCTGCAGGAAAATATCGTTACCATACGAGGCGGCAGATACGTTGTGCCCGTTAAGGCAGAATACCGCAACGAGGTTAAGGGCTTACTACACGATACCTCCGCATCAGGGGCTACCTACTTTATTGAGCCTATTGCGGTGTTGGAGGCTAATAACAGGCTTCGTGAGCTTAAGTCTGACGAGGAGGACGAAATTGAACGCATTCTTGCAGAGCTTACCGTGGCGGTGGTGCGTTTTTCCTCCCAGCTTTCCCTTAACTGCAAGGTTATAACCGACCTTGCCTGTATATTTGCCCGTGCCGCTTACTCCTACGAGATAGACGGCTGTGCCGCTATTATGAGCGTAAATCCCCGTAATATTAAGCTGATAAGGGCAAGACACCCTCTTATTGACCGTGAAAAGGTTGTGCCTATCAGCCTTGAGTTTGGCAAAAAACAAAGCTCGATGATTATAACAGGCCCTAATACGGGCGGTAAGACCGTTACCCTTAAAACTATAGGTCTGTTGGCTATGATGGCACAGTGCGGCTTGCATATCCCCTGTAGCTACGGCTCGGAGCTGCCTGTTTTCAGCGGTATTCTGGCAGACATAGGTGACGAGCAGAGCATAGAGCAGTCTTTGTCTACCTTCTCTGCCCATATGGTTAATATAGCCTCTATACTCAGCGAGATGGACAGCAACACCCTTGTGCTTTTTGATGAGCTGGGTGCAGGGACCGACCCTGTAGAGGGTGCGGCTTTGGCAGTAGCTATTCTGGAGCGTGTTAAGGAGGCAGGCACCTTGTCTGCCGCTACCACCCACTATGCAGAGCTTAAGCTGTACGCCCTGGAAAACGACGACGTGCTTAACGCCTCTTGCGAGTTTGACGTGGAGACTCTTAAGCCTACCTACAGGCTTATTACAGGCTTGCCCGGTAAATCCAACGCCTTTTCCATATCTGCAAGGCTTGGCATCGACCCCGATATAATCGACCGTGCCGCCCAAATAATGAAGGAGGACAACGTTAAGTTTGAGGATATGCTAAGCAAGCTGGAGGCGGCTGAAAGCACTATGCAAAAGGAGCGTGCCGCCCTTGCCGCCGCTAAGGAGGAGGCAGACAGACGCCTGGCTGAGGCAAACGCCAAGGCAAAAGAGCTGGAGGAAAACAGCGAAAAGCTTATGGAGCGTGCCCGTGAGCAGGCTAACGCCATCCTTGCCAGTGCAAAGGCGTCCAGTGAGTTTGTCTTTGACGAGCTGAACAAGCTGCAAAAAGAAAAGGACAAGGCTGACGCCAAGGAACGGCTTGAAAAGTCCAGGGCCGGTATCAGAGACACCCTTAAATCCGCCGATGACAAGATATATGACGGCGTTTCCCTTACTGCACCCGTTGATGAGGACTATACCCTGCCCCGTCCCCTGGAGAAGGGCGACAGCGTTTTGATGGTGGATATAAACAAAACGGGCGTTGTTTTATCTGTAGAAGGTAAAAAGGCTGTTGTACAGGCAGGCATTATAAAGACCAAAACATCCATTAAAAACCTGCGTTTACTGGCAGAAAAGGTGGAGATACCTGATAGCTTTAAGGAAAAGAAGCAGGGCGACAGCACCCTCCGTGCCGCTGTCAAGAACGAGATAGACCTGCGTGGCGAAACGGGCGACGACGCCTGGTTTATGGTTGACCGCTATCTTGACAGTGCTGTTACCGCAGGCTACACCACTGTAACCCTTATACACGGCAAGGGCACGGGTGCCCTCCGTGCCGCTTTGTGGAGATATATGCGCGGTGACAAGCGTATAAAGTCCTTCCGCAGCGGTAGATACGGCGAGGGTGACACGGGCGTTACAGTCGTTGAGCTGACGGGTAAACACAAATGATGGAAAACAGATACGAAAGACAGTTACCTTTGTTAGGAGAGGCCTCCCCTGCCCTTTTGGGAGCAAAAACAGTTATGCTGTGCGGACTTGGAGGTGTGGGCGGATACGTGCTTGAGGCCTTGGTTCGTGCAGGTTGCGGCAATTTTGCGCTTATAGATGCAGACAGCTTTGACGCAAGCAATCTTAACAGGCAAATTCTTTGCACCGTAGACACTATAGGCAAGGACAAGGTTGCCGTTGGGGCAGAGCGTGCTTTGGCTATCAACCCCGAGGCAAAGGTTTTTACGGAAAAGTTGTTTTTAACAAGGGAAAACATACCCGAGTTAATTGAAAAATACAAGCCGGATTATATTGCCGATGCCATTGATAATATCAGTGCAAAAATTACGCTGGCGGCAGAGGCTGAAAGACGGGGCATTGGTATCATCTCCTGTATGGGTACGGGAAACAAGCTGCAAAGCAACGTTTTTGAGTGCGTGGATATTTCCAAGACCTCTGTTTGTCCTTTGGCAAAGGCTATGCGCCGCTTGCTGAAGGAAAACGGCGTAAGGAAGCTGAAGGTTGTTTACAGCAAGGAGCTGCCAAAAACCACGGGACGCACCGTTTGCTCCGTTTCCTTTGTTCCTCCTACTGCCGGTTTTCTTATGGCAGAGAATATCATCAAGGACTTGCTTGGAATATAGTTTGTTTCTTATAAAATAAAAGCCAATATCCTCTGCCTTTGCAGTAGATATTGGCTTTTTTTATAATAACACCTTACTCCTACCACCGATGGGTTGGCTTTTAGAGATAAATCTTAAAGCGGTGTGTCTTAAGATGGCGTGAAGGATAAAAAACAAATACTTTTCTTTATAGGACACAAAACAGTTTCCCTTATATTGGGTACAAAAAGGCTTACGCTTATCGTTCAGCACGGCGGGAGCAAGACGTCCGCCCTATGGTCCCCGCCATTATGGCGGAGTTTTTACATATTTTCACAAGCTTTTTGTACGAAAAGCCCCGTAGCTTTCGCTACGGGGCTCAGACCGCTGACAAAGGCACAGAGCACGAAAAAGAATAAAATATACTCATTCTAA
>JAZSQJ010000038.1:0-76517 GCA_045537905.1 Eubacteriales bacterium | reverse complement strand
TTGGCAGCGGGTGAAGGATTCGAACCCTCACATACAGAGTCAGAGTCTGCTGTGCTACCCTTACACAAACCCGCTATTTTCTTGGGCGTCCGAGAGAGAACTCCCTTACGCAAAAGGTATTCTACCACACAAGACGCCCGTTGTCAATAGTTTTTTTGCTGTTTATAGGAAAATTTATACACTTATTCCGTCTATGCTGTATCCCAGCGCGCCCAGGGCAGTTACAAAGACCTCGTCCAGTGTCAGGGGCAGTATATCCAGCAAAACGGGGTTCATCGCCTTTAGCTTTGCCTCCGTTTCCTCCCTGTCTCCCTTTACCATAAAGACACCCACCTTGCCCAGCTTGGTAAAGCCGTACAGCTCCATACCGGTGAAGCGTTCCTTGCCGCAGTCCTCCTCAAAGGCTATCTGCACCTTTAAGAATTTTTCCTTCAGACCCTGCAGCTCGCTATCCAGCACCACGCCTCCCTGATGAATAAGCATAAGGCTGTCCGAACAGTCCTCCAGCTCCCTCAAGGAGTGGGAGGTAAGAACAACGGTGGTGCCACGCCTGGACATATCCTCGTAGATAAGCTGTTTTACTATACCGCGCATAACGGGGTCAAGACCGTCAAAGGTCTCGTCAAACAGCAGATACTCGGGCAGTGCCGACATAGCGAGGATGGTTGCCGCCTGTCGGCGCATACCCTTGGAAAAGCTGTTGAAGCTTGCCTTGAAGTCCAGGTTCAGAGCAGAACACAGCTCCTTTAGTCTGCCCATATCAAAGTCTTTATATACAGCCTTGTACATTGATGCCATACTTTTTATGCTTTGAGTGGCAGGCAGGTACAGCTCGTCCGCTATAAACACCGTTTTTTCCTTTACCTCGGGGTTGTCCCAAACAGGCTTGCCGTTATAGGTAACGCTGCCGCTGTCGGGCTTGTAGACCCCCGCAAGCAGGCGAAGCAGGGTAGATTTACCTGCGCCGTTACTGCCCACTATACCGCAAAGGCTGCCCTTGCTTATGCTGCAGCTTATATTGTTTATAGCTATCCTTTTACCAAATATTTTAGTCAGGTTTTCTGTTTTTATCATATTAATTACTCTCCTTTCTCTGATTGCCTATAGCAATAAACCTCAGTACAGCTTAAAATCACGAGCGTTATGCCGACACAACAGATAGATTATCAGCGTTACAGAAAACAATTCCGGACCGGATAAGCTATATTCGGCAACAAAGCTGAAGGCTGTCATAATAGCCACAGGCAATACCACCAGCTCCCAAACGCTTGGACGGCTAAGGGTTTCGCTTTGTCTTTTTTCATAGGCAAGGCACGCTAGAGCACCCAAAGCAAGGGCAAAGATAAAGCTTATAAGCACCCCCATATCCAAGCCGTAATCACCGCCGTAGGGGTCGAAATACATTCTTTTGGGAAGAAATCGGTAACTGTCCAGGTGCGTATAGATTGCCATATTAGGCGCCATACGAGGGAACATAAGCGTTAATACCCTTTTGAAGCATTCCACAACAAAGGGCGGCAAACAGCCGATAAGGATTGCCGACACGGCAGAGGAAAGGATGTTACCCGTTAGTATTACCCCCAACGCCGTGCAAGCGGATAGATACAACACCAAGACAGAAGTGCAGACAAGAACGTCAAACCACACGAAAAAGTGAAGCGGTGCTCCCTCAGCAATCCAATAAACGGCGTTTACTCCAACGCATAGGGCAACCGAGCCCAGTGTCCAGGTAAGGCTTGCCGCCCATTGACTTATAAACACCGTTCTGCGTTTTGCAGGCAGGGAGTGGTAAAAGTCTGCAGCAGAACGCTTATTGAGGTAGGAAAAGGTGGTGAAAGTAACAAGAGGTACAAACAAACCAATTACTACCATCCAATCCGTTGCAAAAACCTCATAATGGTTAAGCTCCTTCAAACAGTATATACAGTCACCGTTAAATCTTAAATTTCTGAAGTTTACTTCCATTGTGGTTACAACGTTTATAAACACAAGGCATGCGGTGGTAATAAACCCCAAGGCCCGCACACGCTTTAAGCCTTGTACGTATATGGGAAACGAAAACAAGCCTTTCATGCATTGTATCCCCCTTCCGTGATAAGCTTATAGGTTTTTGGCATAGCGGAGGCGTAGACGTAATAGGTTTTTTCTCTGAGCTTGTCGCCCTCTATGACCTTTACGGAAAAGCTTTTATATTGGTCTGCGTTTTGGTATTTTGCCGTTGCCCTTCTGCGGTCCTCTATGCCCAGCTTATAGTACTCTTGGTTGAAGCTGTCCCAAAGCTCTTTGTCCTTATCCCCATCAAGCTCCACGCCCTTGGGTAAAGGATACAGCTGCTTACTGAGCGCCGGTGTGCTGATAACGTATTGCTCCAGCGCCTTTTCGCTGTATTTGTATTTACGGTAAACGGTTTTGCCGTTTTTATAGTTGATTACAAGAGTAGTCAGGGTACGCTCCGAGTCCACAGGCGGATAGGATTGAAGCACTGCCTTTATACCCTCCTCGTCCTTTATCTCCGTATCCTTAAGGAAATCAAAGGCGCTGAACATATACCCCGTTATAACTACGCTTTCTATCTCGGATACGTCGTCGGGGTCGTTGCCCTTCATTATTGCGATGCTGAGACCTACCGAGCCTGCAACGATGCCGCAGGCGGCAATTACTGTGGCAAACCAAGGCAGGGCTTTTATCAGAGACTTAAGACTTTTGGAAGCGACAAACTGATACACACAGAAGGCAAGGAGGGAGCCCAGTAGCCACAGCATTCCCGTTGCCACGCCCTCTCCCCAAAACAGATGGTATGCCGCCACCATAGCAAAGGGAAATGCAAGGGCAGTGCGGGCAATTTTGTGGTACAAGCCTCCTTGTAAGGAGGAGGAAGAGGCAATTTCGCTTTTTCTCTTTACAAAGGCCCAATACGCCAGACCCAACAAAGCCAAGGCAAAAACTTGCTCGGAAAGCAGTGCGGAAAGCTCACCCTGTGCCAGCTCGTTTGCCTCGTAATCGTAGCTCTTAAAATCCCATATATAAAGGAACTTACCAAGCATATATCTGCCGCCGCCCAGATAGGGCAGGATAGTACGTTCCTTTATAAAATAAGGATAAGCTATATCCAACACCTTAACGACCCAGGCGACGATAAGGGTGGGAGACAGTAATGCCGAAAGGGCAGCCAGAACCGCCGAGGCCTTTGTACCTGCAAGGCAAACACCCAAAACCGTACAGGCGGAAAAAAGCAACGCCGCCGTAAAGCCCCAGACGATGGAGTTTACGTATACGATAAAGGGTACGCTACGCCCATGCAGTACGCCCCACAGTACGCCTTCCACCGCAAAGCTAAGTAATATTATACCTAAGCACCAGGTAAGCGCCGCCAAGGTCTGACTTACGAATACAGTGGTTCTTTTTTGGGGCAGGGAGTGATAATAATCCGATGAACGGCGGCTTGTAAGCCAGGAAAACATTGCGTAGCTGATTACAACCGCCACCAGGGGAACAAGGAAAACGTAACGGGCAAACTCTGCACTGTGTACGCCGTTTGCACCGCAGACTCCACAGCAGGTCGTGCAATGAGACATAGGCTCCTTTGCGAGGATGGCAAGTAAAGAATTAAGCACGGTATATATCACCGCCATAGCTATGCCCACTACACGGACACGCCTCAGTCCCTGTAGGTAAAGAGGCAAGGAAAACAAACCGTTCATATCATACTTCTCCTTTCTTTAAGGGCTTTACCACCAGATATCGTCCCACATACCGTTTTCCAAAAGAAAGCGATAGGTCTTGGGTGTATTGGCGGAATCAATTATATAGGTTTGGGTAACAACGTCCCCTGCATAGTTGAAAACCTCCACGCTGAAGGACGCACTTCCTTTCCCTCCGCTACGGGAGCTTAGCCATGAACGAGTTCCAAAGGGGAGGGCGTAATACTCCTCCGTAAAAATCTCCCACAGCTCCTTTTGTTTTTCGTTTTGGGGAGATGCCACCTGGGGCAGGGGGTGTATCTGCTTGTTTATCTCGGGTACGCCCAGCATATAACTCCGCAAAGCCTCGGCATTTGAAAGCTCTGCCATACGGATAAGGGTTTTGCCGTTTCTAAGCTTTATTACAACGGTGCTTTTGGTACTGCGGTAGGGCTTGTCGTTTTCCATTTCTTCTATTACCCAGCTTATAACCTCGGCGTCCTTTATGTTTTCTATAGGCTTAAAGTAAAACAGCTCCTTATCGTAAATGCTGTTTATAGTAACGCTTTCTACCTCTGAGACAGACTTAGGGTCGTTGCTTCTTAAGGTATCTGCCGTAAAATACGCCGTCCCCACAAGGGCACTGCTTAAAACCCATACGACCAGCATCCACGGCAGCGCCTTTACAGCGCTTTTTACCCGTTTGGTAAGGAAAAGCTCGTAAACAAACAGTAGGAGGACGGCAAGCACCATAAAAGTAATTCCGTTTTCCGCCGAATCGTCAGCAACAATATAATACATTCCTACCAACGTAAACATAAAGGGCAGCATACAGCGTTGCAAGTTCCGAAAGGTACCCTTTGAGGAATGTTTTTCTGCCCACTCGCTTTGCCGCCTTACGTAGCATATACCCGCAAGCACAAAGCAAAGCACGGCAAGGGCAAGGACAACGTACGTCCTTTCGTCCGCTGTCCTTTTCAAATCATAGGGGTTAAAGAGTAAGCTGTTTTCCATACTTAACAGCTTAAGCAGACTGTTTTCTTTGTTAACACAGGGGTAAAGATGAAACAACAGCTTTTCAAAGCACAGCAAGGCAACCGCAGGGAGAGAAAAAAGCATACCTGCCGTATACAAAGCGGAGATTGCCCTGCCGGTCAGCATAACCGCAAGGCATCCACAGCCTGCCAGAAGCAGTGAGGAGGCGGCGTGATAGGCAAGAGTACCATAGAAAACCTCACCCACAAAGATAAAATCACGAAACACAAAGAAGCCTAAGGAGCTTACCCCAAGGTTTACAAGCAATATGCCGTAAATCCAAGTTAACAGTGCCAGCGTATGACTGATATACACGGTACTGCGCTTATGGGGCAGGGCGTGATAAAAGTCTGAGGAGGAGCGCCCGTGCAAATAAGAAAACATACTGTAGCTAAGAAGGGGTGCAAGCAGGCTTAAGCACAAGCCGCCATACAAAAACTCGGCAGCTGTTATAACAAGGGTGTCCGCATAGCCCTGTGCTTGCACGATACACAGCGTATTCATCGCAAGCGACAGTAAGGCTGTAATTACACCTGCGGTACGCAGCCGTTTAAGTCCGTGTATATATTGCTGTAAGGAAAATGCTATTTTCATTTTACTACTCCTTCCCTCCCCTTATACCCGACTCCACAGCCGCCCTTATATCCTCGGGGCTTATACCTGCGCTGACAAGGCGTGCCGTAAGGGCACGGATAGACTCCAGCTCAGGCGTGGAACGGGCGCGGATTTTTTCCACCGCATTCTCTGCAACAAAGCTGCCTCTGCCGTGGGTGGAAACGATAACCCCTGCACTGTCCAAGGCGGACAGCGCCTTTTGTACCGTATTGGGATTAACGAGGAGAGACACGGACAGCTCCCTTACCGAGGGTAGCTTCGCACCCACGGGAAGAAGCCCTGCAAGTATCTCCCTTTCGATACCCTCTACTATCTGGTCGTGTATGCTTTTTCGGGAAAGCTTGTCTATTACCATAAAATCACCCCACTTCTCTATTCGTTCGCAGCGGAGACCCCGACAAATCACCCCTTGAAGTCTGACGACTTCATGGGGACCCCGATAAACGAATAACTGTACTAGGTGTACTAGTACAGTTATTATAATCCAAAAATATTCCTTTGTCAATACCCTATTTCAAATTTTCCTTAAGGTAGGTGTATATACGCTGTGCCAGCTCGTCGTTCACCCCTTTAACGGCGGCAATTTGCTCTGCCGAAGCCTCTTTAAGCTCCTTAAGACCGCCAAAGTGACGAAGCAGCTCCTCCGCCCTTGCCTTGCCTACGCCCTTTATATCCGTAAGCACGCTTTGCTTTACGGTTTTACGGCGGCGGGCATCCATACGGGACAGGGCAAAGCGGTGTACCTCCTCCTGCAGCTTGTAGATGAACATAAATATATCCTGACGCTTGTTAAGGGAAAGCTCGTTTTCCCCATCGGTAAGGGTACGAGTCTTGTGATGCTCGTCCTTTACCATACCGAAAACGGGTATATCAAGCCCGTACTCGGAGAGGACCGTGCGGATTGCGGATATCTGGGGCAGACCGCCGTCGGCAAGGATAAGGTCCGGTGCCGACCAAGCCTCCCCCTCGTCCAGATGGGAAAATCGGCGGCGAAGCGCCTCGGCAGTGGAGGCAAAGTCGTCCTGTCCGTCGCCCTCCTTTATATTAAAGCTACGGTACAGCTTTTTACAAAACCTGCCGTCCTTAAGCACCACCATACCTGCGGTTATATGCTCGTCACCGCTGTTGGAAATATCGTAGCTCTCTATACGCTGGGGTAATACCTCCAGCCCCAGAAAGCCTGCAAAGGAGGCAAGAAAATTTTCCTGCCTTTCGTTTTCCTTACGGCGAAGGACAAGCTGTTCCCTGGCGTTGTTCTCCGCCTGCGCCGTCAGTGCCTTTTTATCACCCTTTTTGGGTATAAACAGCTTGGTTTTGCCCAGGCTTGCCTCAAGCAGCTCCCTTTCCTCCTCCAAATCGTAGCCGCACCATATCTCCTTGGGAATAAAGCCGCGGAGGGTGTAGTACCTGCCCAGCAGAGACGCCACCGCAGAAGGGTTTATAAGCTCGTCGGCGCCGAAAAACAAGGTTTCTCTATCCGTAACGGCACCGCCACGCACCATAAGCACCGTTATGGCACTGCCTGCATCGTCGGTGTACAGACCTATAACGTCTGCCTCCACCTCGGGGGCGGCAACTATGTGCTGCTTGTCCTTTATCTTAAGCACCGCCCGCATACTGTCACGGTAGGTGGCGGCACGCTCAAAGTCCATAGCCTCGGAGGCGGCGGTCATCTGCTGCTCCAGCTCCTTGGCAAGGGCGCTGCAGTCACCGCCAAGGAGACGCTTTGCGCCCTTTATACGCTCGGCATAATCAGCCCTTGATATTTTACCCGTGCATATCCCTGCGCATCGGCCGATATGGAAGTTAAGGCAGGGTCTGCCCTTGCCGAAGTCCGCAGGGAATTTACGGTTACAGCTTGGCAAAGCGAAGGCAGAAAGAGCTGCCGCCACAATGTTTTTGGCGGTGGTGTGGGAGGCGTAGGGTCCGTAGTAGCTGCCTGCACCCTCCCTTTTGCTGACAACGCTTATACGGGGATAGTCACCCTCCGACACACGAATGTATGGGTAGCCCGTGTTATCCTTAAGCTTTATGTTGTAGCGGGGCATATACTGCTTGATAAACTGGTTTTCCAGCACCAGCGCCTCCAGCTCCGTTGCCGTATGGTACACCTCGAAATGATGAACGGAGCTTACCATACGGGCGGTTTTTCCGTAATGAGACGCATAAGGGGCAAAGTAGCTACCCACACGGTTGCGGAGTGCCTTGGACTTGCCCACGTAGATTACCGTATCGGCTGAGTTACGCATTATATAAACGCCCGGAGTGGCAGGAAGTGCCCTTGCCGCCTCATATAAGTGTTCCCTCGTCATAGTTTCCTCCAATGGATGTAAAAATAGCGTAGACCGCAAGAAATTTAATTTTACAGTCTATTGTAGTAAAGCGTGGTATAACCACTCTTTACTTTTTATATTTTATTTTTCTTGCTATGGACTAAAACCGCCCTCGCAGTACTGAGTACAGCTATCGGACGGTTTTCGCCCATTCTACACAATTTTTCCTTTCCATTCACATCGAAAATAGCGTAGACCGCAAGAAAATATGCAAATACGAAGGCAGTTATCTGTAGGGACCGGCGTCCTCGACGGTCCTAAACAAAACGGGTAAATTACACATATCACGGTTAAGGAAAACACCTTACGGAATATTTTTATAACCTTTTTTCGGTGTGTATTATTGTTTTGGGATACGCCTCACATTTATGCCATGTCAAGGACCGTCGAGGACGCCGGTCCCTACATTTTAGCCGTTATGTTTTTGTAAAAAACAAAGCCTTACCGTGATTTGCGAAACAAAAAGCGCAGTGGGATACCCACTGCGCCGACTTTGCATCTTAGTCGCTGAAGCCGTTAAGAAGGAAGTTTGCTATCTCCTCAACCGCTGCTACCTCGTCCTCACCCTCAGCGGAGATGGTAATAACGTCATCCTTAAAAACGCCAAGCGCAAGCACGTTAAGCAGACTGTGTGCGTTTACACGGTTACTGCCCTTAGTTAAAAATATTCTGGTAGTTTTTCTGTACTTGTCAGCGGTTCTGACAAAGTTAGATGCGGTCATAGAATGAAGACCGGAAGAATTTGTTATGGTAATAGTACGCTCTGTCATAAAACAACCTCCAAATAGATGGTTATATATTAATTATACCAACACATAAGGGAAAATGCAAGAATTATCTTTCGGCAATTAAGTTAATTTTAACAAGCAAGCAGAGGCGTTTTTTAGCACTATTAACAAAACTGCCCCTTACTGCTCCTCTATAGAGCCTATCCGCACGCTGAACTCTGCCGTCTTGGTATGGAAACGGTATACGCCGTTTATATACAGCTTTACGTCCCCTGCGAGGTAGTAGCCGCTGTCCTTGGAAACGGCACTGAGCTTAAGGCGTAGCTTTTCTACTGCCACCTGTGCCTCAGCCGACTCCTCACCGCTGTCCTCACTGGTCTCGGGGTTGGCGTATACGGTGGTTTTTTCCACGTTGCCCACAGCGGTGTCGCCCATATATATCTCCGTACTGCCGTCCTCAAACTGGATACGCTTATAAGAGCCGCCCTCCTCGTCACCCGATATCAGCTCAAACTCGCAGATAACGTTAAGGGTGTTTTCGCTGTCCCTTATCTGTATCTTGTCGGTCAGCTCCTGACGCCATATTATGCCCGCAACCAGGGCAAATACACCGAGGACGAGTAAAAAGTCTAAAAAGTTGAACCTTATTCTTCTTTTGCCCATACTAGTCCTCCTTGTCTCCGATGTCGCTTACCACACCCGTGGCACGGCACAGACGGGTTTCCAGAGTGAAGGCACCGTTTACCCTGACGGGATTACCGTCAAGATAGTACACGCCGTCCTCCTTCTCAACCTGTATAACGGCAACCACGTTGTTTGCCGCCGTGTCTACCTTCTGCACACTGCCTATCTCGGTCTCACCCACGAAGAGCTTATCGTTTGCCTTTATGCCGATTATCTCACCCTCCAGGTGCACTACTATTGCCGCCTGTACGGTTTTTGCCTCGGTTTCCTCCTTGGTGGGAAACAAAAACAATATAGCAGAGCCGATAAGCAAGCCCAAAACGATTACCACTATCAAAGCGTCTGCCGCTGTAAACCAATGCTTTTCCTTTTTTTCTTTAATAATCATCCGTTTCCCTCCATTCCGACTGTCTCAAACGGTATGCGGCGCTTGCCACACCAAGGCATAGCCAGAACATATAGCAAAGCTCTGTACTACGCCACAAATCCGTACCCGATGCCAGCACGAAGCCCGTCAGCACCGAGGCACCTGCCGCCGCAGTAACGATACGGTTTTGACTGCCCACCTTGCTAAGGCTTGCATACAGCCTTTGCATTGCAAACACCACCGCCAACGTCAGCAGTATAAAGCCCAGCAGTCCGCACTCCAAAAGGGTTTGTAAAAACATATTACTGCTGTTGCCCTCAAAAACCAAAGCCAGAGACGCCTCACTCATACCCACCCCCGTAAACAGATAGGGAGTAGCGGCAGAAACGGCTGATGCCCAGCCCGCCATAGAGTCGTAAACGCCCATACCGCTATAGGTTATAGGCACTGCGGCAAAATACAAGCCGCCTATAGGTAAGCCGAAGCTTAGTGCAAGTGGACGGAACACCCGACGGCTGGACAAGGCAAGATATGCGGTTACGCCGATGGCCGCCAGCACCGCCAGGGCGGTATGCTTCATTACAACGGAATAGCCAATACAGGCAACGAACACAAGATATACCGTAGCCTTATAGAACAGACCGCTTTTGTTTGCCTTGCAGAACATCATAGGCAGCATAAGCACACAGTAGCCTGCCAAGGCGTGACTGCTTTCAAAGACGGAGCAGGAGCTGCGAACAGCGTCCAGCCAATGCTCGCCATCCAGGGATTTAACGAAGACCTGTACGGCAAGGCAGAGGATACAAATGCCAAAGCCAAGGGCAAGGGTGGTTACCGCCTTACGCAGCAGTCTCGGACTGCCAAGCAGGCTTGCCGCCATCAGGTACAAAGCACACATGGAAAAGGCAAACCACGCCCGCTCTCCACCGCCGCCAAGGGCAACGAAGAAAAACATAAGCCCCAAAAGAAGCACGAAAACAGAGGCGGCGTTTATATAAAAGTTACGCTTGCCGCGAAGCACCTTGATAAGGTAGCTGGCAAAGCCGGCTGTAATAAGTACGCAAAGGAACGCCTTGCTTACAAAGGGGAACACAAGGGCGGTGGTGAAAAAACCCAGCTCGGGATAATGGAAAACCGCCAGGGCACAAACGGACGCAGCGATAAAAAACAGCATCCGCCTTTCGTCGCTGAAAAAGGTAAGCACGCCCAGGACCGAGCCGCAGGCAAAGGCTATACCTATAGCACTTTGGCGTTTTTTGCCGTCAAAGCGTGAAAAGTCCACAAAGCCTGCAAACACGTTGCTTACAAAGGCACTGCCTCCGATAAACTGCACGAGAGGCTTGCCCACAAACATAAGGGGGAAGGACAAAAGCATAAGCACCGATGCGCCTTGCAGGCCTGCCATATCTATAGCCGCATAGTTTTCGTAGTGCTTGATAACGTAGCCAAGACCTACGTACATTCCGTAGGTGGCAAGAAAGGCACCGTAGGTCCTTACAGGGGTATACAGAAGGGCATTTAACAATTTACGGTAAAGGTTTACAACGACGCCCTCCTCCACGGAGCTTGCAAAGCCGCGCTTAACAGGGCGAAGGATGCGGTTGTACAGCTTTTTCTTTCTGACAAACCTGCCTGCCACTCCGTATTCCAGGGCGGTATCTGCCGACTGACAGCCTGTAAGAAACAGGGAGAATATACTGCTCTTAAAAAAACAAATAAGCCTTGATGATATACTACCAAGGCATGACAATATAAGGCTTTCGGTAAAAAGCCTTTTTATAAAACCTTTTTTTCGCACGCTGCCGTTATTCCTCATTATCCGTATCCTTTTTCAAAAGATCGGGACGCTTGGCAAGGGTACGCTCCAGGGAACGCTCCTTACGCCATTTATCAATTTCCGCATGGTTGCCGCCAAGAAGCACAGGCGGTACCTCCAGTCCTTCAAACACACGGGGGCGTGTGTACTGAGGGTACTCCAGCAGACCCCCCTCAAGGCTTTCATCCTCAAAACATTCGCTATCAGGCAGTACGCCCTCCACCGTGCGTGAAACTGCGTCCACCACTATGGCGGCGGCAAGCTCGCCCCCCGTAAGGACGTAGTTGCCCACGGAAAGCTCCTCATCTACCTCAAGCTCGATTATACGCTCGTCAATACCCTCGTAATGACCGCAAAGCAGTACCAGGTTATCGTACTGCCTCAGCTCCCTTACCACCTTGTTGTCAAACAGCCTGCCCTGAGGAGACATATATACCACACGGGTGCTGCCCTCAAGCCTTGACTTTACGTCACGGATGCAGTCTACCACAGGCTGGCACTGCATTACCATACCGTAGCCGCCGCCGTAGGGAGTATCGTCCACACGGCGGTGCTTGTCCTTGGTATAGGAGCGTATATCAGTACAGGCGACGCTGATTAGCCCCGCCTGACTTGCACGTCCGATTATACTTGCTTCAAATACGCCTGTAAGCATTTCGGGAAAAAGTGTAAGCACCTCAAAACGCATATCAGCTTACTTCCATCCCTTCAATAAGTCTTACAGTTATACCCTTCTGCAGGTCGCGGCTTATAATAAACGCGTCCACAGCGGGTACAAGATAATTAGTTTCGCCCTCGATACGGTACAAAAAGCTGCGGGCACCCTCCTCTATAGAGGCAAGCACACCAAGCTGGGCACCGCTGTCTGCATCGAAAACAGGCAGTCCTATAAGGTCGTCGTTGAAATACACGCCCTCGGGCAGTACTATCTCATCCCTGTCAAACCACAAGGTCTTACCCGTAAGCAAAGCGGCGCTCTGTCTGTCCTCCCTGCCCTCAAACACCACGGAGGGGATAGAGGGATAGTACATTTTTACCGCCAGGCTTTTCTCGCCCTTTTCGTCAAAGTAAAAACGCTTAACAGTCTTCAAAAACTCGGGACTGTCGCACCAACAGGTAAACTTAAGCTCACCCTTTATACCGCGGGGTGCGCCAAGCAGACCTGCCTCCAGATACTTTTTCATAGGCTTACGAAACTATATCAACAATTACACGCTTGTTCTGCTTTGCCGCAGCGGCACGCATAACAACACGTATGCATTTAGCGATTTTGCCCTGTCTGCCGATAACCTTACCCATATCGCCCTTTGCTACGCTAAGCTCCAGCACGTGGGTGTCGCCGCTTACCTTCTCGGAAACGGAAACTGCCTCAGGCTCGTCAACTATCGCCTTTGCTATGTCAACCAAAGTTTGCTTCATCAGATAGCTCCTTTATTTATATAGCGCCGTTCTTCTTGAGCAAGCTTCTAACGGTATCGGTAGGCTGTGCGCCGTTGGATATCCACTTCTTTGCCTTTTCGTTGTCGATTACGATCTCAGCAGGCTCCTTCATAGGATTGTAGTAACCGATTTCCTCGATAAATCTACCGTCTCTGGGATAACGGGAGTCAGCAACTACTACTCTGTAAAAAGGTGCCTTCTTTGCGCCCATTCTCTTAAGTCTGATCTTAACAGCCATTTTCTTGTTCCTCCAAAAAATATAAATTAAAATTATGGTTTTATGCCAAAGGGGAGTCTCATTTTTCCCTTCTTGCCTTTTTTAGTGAAGCGCTTCATAATGTCCTTGGTCTGTTCAAACTGCTTAAGCAGTCTGTTTACCTCCTCCACGGTCCTGCCGCTGCCTGCGGCAATGCGCTTCTTGCGGGAGAAGTTAAGCACCTCGGGATGGTTACGCTCATAGGGGGTCATGGACAAAATGATTGCCTCCATATGGGACATAACCTTTTCGTCTATCTTGGCGTCCTTAAGCTTAGAGGTGTTTACACCGGGTATCATCGCCATTATCTGCTCAAGAGAGCCCATATTGCGTAGCTGACCGAACTGCTCCAGATAATCCTCCAAAGTAAAGGTGGACTGTCTGAACTTCCTCTCCAGCTCCTCCGCCTTCTTATCGTCGTAGGCGCTTTGCGCCTTTTCGATAAGGGAAAGCACGTCGCCCATACCAAGGATACGGGACGCCATACGGTCGGGATAAAAAGGCTCCAGATTATCAAGCTTTTCACCCGTACCGATAAACTTAATGGGCTTACCCGTTACGTGACGAACGGATAACGCCGCACCGCCGCGGGTATCACCGTCAAGCTTTGTGAGGATAACGCCCGTAATGTCAAGCAAATCGTTGAAGCTCTTTGCCACGTTAACGGCGTCCTGACCCGTCATTGCGTCAACAACAAGCAGGGTCTCCGTAGGATTTGCCGCCTCCTTAACCAGGCGAAGCTCCTCCATCAGCTCCTCGTCTATATGCAAACGGCCTGCGGTATCCACGATAATCATATCGTGACCGTACTCGTAGGCATAGGCTATAGCCTCTTTTACTGTTTTTACAGGACTTTGGGTGCCCTTTTCGTAAACCTTAACCCCTGCCTTTTCGCCTACTACCTGCAGCTGCTTGATAGCCGCAGGACGGTAGATGTCGCAGGCAACAAGCAAGGGACTTTTGCCCTGCTTTTTGTACATCAAAGCCAGCTTGCCGCTGTGGGTGGTTTTACCGCTGCCCTGCAAGCCGCACATCAACACTATCGTTGGAGGCTTTGACGCTATCTCCAGCCTGGAGTTAGTGGAGCCCATCAGTGCAACAAGCTCCTCGTTTACTATTTTTACTATCTGCTGCTCGGGCATAAGACTTTCAAGCACATCACTGCCTACCGCACGCTCGGTCGCCTTGGCTATAAACTCCTTAACTACCTTAAAGTTTACGTCCGCTTCCAGAAGCGCCAGCTTTATCTCTCGCATACCGAGCTTAACGTCAGCCTCGGTCAGCTTGCCCTTGTTACGAAACTTCTTAAATGCCTGAGATAGTTTATCCGTAAGGCTTTGAAACATTTTTTATACCCCCGTTATATCTCACTTAACAACGCTTGCACAAGGCTTGCCAGCGCCGTGTCGCCCATAGGCTCCACTGCCGCAGCCAGCTCCTCCGCCTTGCCACGCAGTCTCTCCGTTTTTTTAAGAAAGCCTAAACGCTCCTCAAAATCCGCCAGCTCCTTTTCTGCCTTCTTGATAGCGTCACGAACGCCCTGCCTGGTTATGCCCGTGTCCTCCGCTATCTCCGCCAGCGATAAATCGTCGTTATAATACAGCTGCAATACGTCACGCTGTCTTTCGGAAAGGGCGGCACCGTAAAGGTCAAACAGTGCCGAAATCTGCACTCTTTTATCTTCCACACCGCTACCTCGCTTTCAAGCCTTACAACAAAACGACCTGTAAAGTAAAACGCTTTACAGGTCGATATTATACAGTATTAATTCCCTTTTGTCAACAGTTTCTTGCACTTATTTTTAATTTTTGCTCCCCATTTTGCAAAAAAATTACCCCCTCCCCCTGCTTTTTTGCAAAATCCCCCGTAAGCAAAGGTGCCGCCTCCTTGTACAGCCTCCGTTTTACGCCGCCCTTATGGGTAAACTCCTCAGCCAGACTGAGGGCATAGTCCTCGTCTACGGCAAGGCTTATGCCCATAGGCAAAAGGCTTGCCTTAAGCTCTGCCACGCAGTCACGAACCATCTCCTGCCTTGCCTCCCTTCCTATGGGAGCCAGATTTATCTCTCCGTCCACCAGAGCCGCAATCCGACCGAAGCGTCGGCTTACCGCCGTGCCCCCTTCAAAGCCTGCCGCCCTATGCTCAGAGGTGGCGGTAACCACCACGACCGACCCTGCACAGCTTATTCTCTGCCCCTCTCCGTCGGTAAGGCTGCCCTCCTCCAGTATGCCCTTTATTACAGCCAGCACCTCGCTGCACGCCTTATGGGCGTTGTCAAACAGCAGCACGTTGCTTTGGTTGCGGCGTAGCCTTTCCGTAAGCTCTCCCTCCTCGCCCCCTCGGGTGCCTATAAGACGGGACAGACTGTGGGGCTCGGCATAGTTTGCCATATCCATATGAAGCAAAGCGCTGTCCTTGCCGAACATAAGCCTTGCCATTTCCTTGGCAAGGGCGGTTTTACCTACGCCTGCCTCCCCCGTTATAAGGAAGGAGCAAAGAGCGCCGCCACTGCCAAACCCAAAACGGCAACGGTTAAGGACGGCACATATTTTGTCAAGCTCTGCCTCCCTGCCGTAAAGACGTTTTCTTGCCGACTCCAAGGCTTCCTCCGACACGGCGCTGTTATAGTGGCTGATGCCTGCCGCCGTCTTAAGCACCGTCTCTACGTCGGTGCCCTCCACCACCGTGCCTCCCCCCGTCTTTTTGTATGCCGCCGCCTCGTCCATAAGGTCTATCGCCTTATCGGGAAAGGACCTGCCGCTTATATATTTATCCGCCAGCTCTACAGCCTTTTCCAAAGCCTCGTCCCGTATTACAACGCCGTGGTAGCTTTCGTATCTGCCCTTTATTCCCTGCAGTATACTGAGACAAGCCGCCTTGTCAGGCTCCTCCAGCAGCACCGTCTGGAAGCGTCTTTCCAAGGCACCGTCCTTTTCTATATATTTTCTGTACTCCTTTTTGGTGGTGGCTCCCATAAGCTGCAGCTCTCCTCTGGCAAGGTAGGGCTTCAGTATGTTGGAGGCGTCTACCGCACCCTCTGCCGCACCTGCCCCCACTATGGTGTGCAGCTCGTCGGTAAACAGTATTATATCCCCCGCCTCCTTTACCTCGTCTATAATACTGCGTAGCTTCTCCTCAAACTCCCCACGGTATTTAGTGCCTGCCACCAGAGAGGCTATGTCCAGCACCACCAGCCGCTTGTCCTTAAGTCCCTCGGGGACCCTGCCCTCAGCTATACGCAGTGCTATGGACTCTGCCACGGCGGTCTTCCCCACGCCTGCCTCCCCGATAAGACAGGGGTTGTTTTTGGTACGCCTTGACAGTATTTGTATTACACGCTCCTCCTCACGCTCCCTTCCTATTACGGGGTCAAGAAGTCCCTTTACGGCTCGCTCCGTCAGGTCGCTGCCGTTTTTGTCAAGGATGGGTGTGGGTTTGCGCTGGGGTGTTTTGTTTCGTTGCAGCATTTTCTCCTCCAACATCAGCTTTTCCATTTCCTCGTATAAGTGCACTGCGTCGCCTAGCTCCTCGGCAAGGCGTCTGCCCGCACAGTCCTCCGCCATCAGGGCAAATAGTATATGCAGGCTGTCTGCCGAAGCCTCCGCCCCTGCCAGAGTTGCTCCTCTCAACAGCACCCGTCTCAGCTTTGCCGTCATATCCTCCCCGTACCGTGGCTGTACCGTTCCGCGCCTGCGTTCCGTCAGCTCCTCCCTAAGGGTATCGGCGTCCAGATCGCTGTCTATCAGCAGAGCGGCTGTTTTGTCCTGCCCCGACGCCAGGCCTAAAAGCAGATGCTCTGTGCCTACGTAACCGGTGCCAAGACGGGCAGCCTCCATAAAGGCTATGTTTATGGCACGCCTTGCCTGGGCGGTGAATTTCCCCTCCATATAAAGCACCTCCAAAAGAGTTTTTGCTACCTCAAGTGTTGCCCCCGTTTTTGCCCTTTATAATTACATATTATAATTTTTTTGAAAAAAAGTTAAATTTTTACTTCACAAATGAGTTTTTGTATGGTATAATAGGGTGAGGTGTTATGCTTTGAGCACGGAAAATAATACAAATAGGGGTTTAAGACCCCAAAAAGCACAGAATGTCGCCCCTAAAAGAAGCGTTTCGACAGGAAGACGCCCTGCCGAGGCACAGCGCGGCGGCGTAAGGCGACCCAAGGATATACCAAACAGACAAGGAAACGGGCAGAACGCCAAGCCTAAGCCGACTCAGGAACAGATTGACGCGGCAAGGAAGCGGAAAGCTATGCAGGAGAGACTGCGCCGTGAAAGGAAGGAGACCTTTTTTGCCCGTCTTTCCCTATGCCTTATTATATATGTAGCCTTTTGTCTGCTTACCGCCCTTTTCGTGTACTCCCTGTACACAGGCGGTGACAGCGCCTTGGAAAACAAGCTGGTCATCACCGACAGCGAGGGTAAGGCGATTGAGACTATATCTGCCTCCGCCTCCAATATAGACGGTGTTCAGTACGTATCCGCCTCCGATCTTGCCCTGCTTTACAAGTTTACCGTAGCAGGGGACAAGGAACAGGTTACGCTGTATTTCCATAATATAGACCAAAGCCTGTCTTTGTTCAAAAACTCCTCTGCCGTGGAGATCAACGGCTCTACCGTAAGACTTAGCTCTAATATTATTTTTACTGACGATTATTATATTCCCCTTGAGTTGATTGAAAACTACTTTTACGGGGCTATTATAACAAGGGAGGCGGGTAAGACCACCTTCTATCGCAGCGGAGAGAACGACGGGTTTACCCTGAGGGTTGCATTACCCACGCCTGCCGTACCCGCATAGTAAGTACAGAAAGGAAGAGCTTTTTATTATGAAAACCAAGAGAACAGCATTACTGCTGGCGATTATTATCGCCGTAGCCACGCTGTTGACGGCGATGCCTACCGTGACGGCAGGCGCCGCAACTGCCAGTGAGATGCAGTATTTTCTTGACACGGTTGGTCCTATGTGTACCAACGATATGCGTGACAACAAGATACTTGCATCCGTCTCTGTGGCGCAGGCTATATGGGAAAGCGGCTGGGGCACCAGCACCCTTGCCAAGGAGGCTAACAACCTGTTTGGCATAAGAGCCTACAGCACCTGGGGCGGTATGGTTTACGACCGTAACGAAAAGGTGCTTTACGCAAGCTGGGCATCCCTTAAGGCGACAAAGGGCGACGCTTACGTTAAGGAATACAGCCTTTCCTTCTGGCGTGCCTACACCAGCTGGCAGGAGAGCGTTAACGACCACAGCGCTTTGTTTAACAAATCCCCCAACTACGAAAACATTCGCGGTAACTACGATTACAAGTCTGTCTGCAAGCTCCTTGTTGATGACAACTACTGTGCAGATCCTATTTATACCGACTGTCTTATCAAGGTTATCGAGCAGTACGACCTTGAAAAGTATAACTACGATTTCGGCAACGGCAACGGAAGCGTAGGCAACACGGGCAGTGTTTCCCTTAAACCCACAAGCCTTTATATGGAAAAGGGCGCTACCTACACCCTTAATATCTCCGCAAGCAGCGCTACCTACACCGTAAGCAGCAGTAACACCGCCGTTGTAAGCGTTACAGGCAACACCGTAACGGCTATAGGCGACGGCACCGCAAGCCTTTCCCTCAGCGCTGAGGGAAAGAGTGCAAGCTGCTCCGTTACCGTTAAAAGCGGCTACGGCTGTATCGTAGCTGACGGCGTATACGTTAAGTGCCTTGTAAGCGGCACCGCTTCTATCCCCGCCGAGGCAAAAAGCATTTCTGCAGGCGCCTTTAACGGGACGAAGGTTGATACCGTCGTAGTAGGCAACAGCGTTTCCTCTATCGAGGACGGTGCCTTTAACGGTCTGGGCGGGGGACTTACCCTCTTTGGCCAGGGCAACGGCGTTGTTGAAACCTTTGCAAACAAAAACTCCATAAGCTACGTTAACCTGGCAGGCTGGACGGTTGACCGCTATACATCCATTCTTTCGGGCATCGAGGCCTACACTACCGCCGCTGTTGTTGATACCTATTACGGTCTTTCCGGCGTCAGTGCCACCGTAAAGTCTGCAGACGGCACCCTTTTGTCCGACACCGCTTACGTAGGCACGGGCTGTAAAGTTACCGTTTCGGGCGCTACCTATATCGTAGAGGTTAAGGGCGACACCAACGGCGACGGCAAGACCAGCACCGCTGACCTTATCTCTCTTAAGGTGTACCTTGCAGGTGACGACAGCTCCCTGCCCGACCGAGTGTACAGAAGGGCGGCAGATTACAACAGCGATAACCGTATTACCACCGCCGATTATATTGCCATAGCTAAAAACGCATAAAAGCATTGTTTTAATAATTTAAGAAGCAGGGGTTGTCTCAAATTAATTTGAGCCAACCCCTATTAAGTTTGCCCCGATGAGGCAAGTGAAGTTTACTTCGTAAGTAAAGTTGCCCTGCAGGCAGTGAAGTTTTGCCTACGGCAAAGTATATGGGGCAAACTTTACTTCACTCGTGCGTAGCACGAACTTCACTGTTACCTATTGTAACAACTTCACTTTCGCCTAGGCGAAAACTTCACTAAAAGTATTTTAGCAGAAGCACCTCCGAACAGTGCACTCCCGACCTGCTAGGAGGTGCTTGTTTTTTTATTCTCAAAGTTTAAGGCTTTGCGTTAATGAGACGGAACCTGCTTTTTTTGTCGAACGGTACCGTAAATTATGATAAAACGTAACGGTTTATCATAATTTGCAGTGCTTTCTTTGATTGTTACAACGGCGGGAGCAAGCCACCCGCCCTACGATTTAACCGACTTGTTTTATCGTATTTTGTTATGAACCTTGCAACCGTTTCGTTTTATCGTACCCCGCAACATAGGTATTTAATGCAATGTAGCGGGCGACCAATGGTCGCCCCTACGATTAAACTGTTGCGATTAACCGTATATGAAAGCGTTTTTACAATTTAACACACCTTATAAAAAAACGAGGGCAATAGACCGAGACGGTTTATTGCCCTCTGCGCTTTTTCACTATTACTTATAGCTTTATATTACGCCTAAAACTCAAGAGACTTTGCAATATAATCCTTAAGCTCGGAGATAGGAAGCCTTACCTGCTGCATTGTGTCACGGTCGCGAACGGTTACGCAACCGTCCTCTTCGCTTTCAAAGTCGTAGGTAATGCAGAAGGGGGTACCAATCTCGCCCTCACGGCGGTAACGCTTACCGATGGAGCCTGTGTCGTCAAAATCAACGGGGAAGCTCTTAGCAAGCTCGTTGTATATCTCTGCAGCCTTGTCGGAAAGCTTCTTGGAAAGGGGCAGGATTGCCGCCTTGAAGGGAGCGATTGCGGGATGCAGGTGCATAACCGTTCTGATATCGGGCTTTTCAGGAGTGCCGATGTCCTCCTCGTCATAGGACTCAACGAGGAAGGCAAGCATAACTCTGTCTGCACCCAGAGAGGGCTCGATAACGTAGGGGATATACTTTTCGTTGGTTTCGGGATCGAAATACTCAAGGCTTTCACCGCTATGCTCGGAGTGCTGTGTAAGGTCGTAGTCGGTACGGTCGGCGATGCCCCAAAGCTCACCCCAGCCGAAGGGGAACAGATACTCGAAGTCGGTAGTAGCCTTGGAGTAGAAGCAAAGCTCCTCGGGGTCGTGGTCACGAAGCTTAAGGTTGTCCTTATCCATACCCAGGCTGTAAAGGAAGTTGGCACAGTAATCCTTCCAGAAAGCAAACCACTCAAGGTCGGTACCGGGCTTGCAGAAGAATTCCATCTCCATCTGCTCAAACTCACGGATACGGAAGATAAAGTTACCGGGGGTGATTTCGTTACGGAAGGACTTACCTATCTGACAAACGCCGAAGGGAAGCTTTTTTCTGGTGGTACGCTGAATGTTCTTGAAGTTTACAAAGATACCCTGAGCCGTTTCGGGACGGAGATAAATCTCTGCCGCACTGTCCTCGGTAACGCCCTGGAAGGTCTTGAACATAAGGTTAAACTTCTTTATATCGGTAAAGTCAGCCTTGCCGCAGTGGGGGCAGGTTATGCCCTTTTCCTTGATGAACTGAGCCATATCGTCAAAGCTCATAGCACCGGGATTTACGTCCTCGCCGGTTTCTGCCACGTATTCCTCGATGAGCTTGTCTGCACGGTGACGCATTTTACAGCCGCGGCAATCCATAAGAGGGTCAGAAAAGCCGCCAACGTGGCCGGATGCAACCCAAACCTTGGGGTTCATAAGAATAGCACTGTCAAGACCTACGTTCTCGGGTCTTTCCTGTACGAACTTCTGCCACCAGGCTCTTTTGAGATTGTTTTTCATCTCAACGCCCAGAGGGCCAAAGTCCCATGCGTTTGCAAGACCGCCGTAGATTTCACTGCCGCTGTATACAAAGCCGCGGTTTTTGCAATGGGCAACGATTTTTTCCATTGTTTTTTCGGTGTTTTTCATACTGCAATACCTCTTTTTATGTTATTTTTATTCAAACTCTGTTTTAATGGTGCGGGCAAAGAGGGCGTTAAGGGTTGCCTTGGGGTCTGCTCCTCCGTGTACTATATCGTTTACCGCCGTACAGATGGGAAGCTCTACCCCCAGCTCGTCCTTGATACGCATAAGCGCCTGCACGGTATAGGCACCCTCCGCAAGAAGGGTGTAGCTTTCGCCCTTGGCAAAGGCTTCGCCAAAATAGCGGTTGTGGCTGAACTTAGAGAACACGGTTGCCTCGTAGTCACCCAGGTGGCAAAGCCCGTAGGCGGAGAGAGGATTGCCTCCCATAGCCTCGATAAGCCTTGCTATCTCCCTTGTGCCTCTGGACATCAGGGCACCCTTAAGGGAGGGCAGACCTATACCGTCAAGAAGCCCTGCCGCTATACCTATAACGTTCTTCGTAGCGGCACCAACCTCGTTGCCTATCAGATCCTCACCGTAGTAAAAACGGATAAGCTCCCCTGTAAAGCTGTCTACAAGCAGCTTCATATAGTCCCTGTCGCTGCTGTCTATTACCATACAGTTAGGCTTGCCCTCGGCAAACTCCTGAGGGTGGCCGGGGCCTACCCAGACTGCCGCCTTGTTTTCGGGCAGAACGTCGCCCACAACTTCAGTAAGGCGTTTGCCCGTGGATATCTCCAGCCCCTTCATACAAAGAATAATACCCTTGCCCGCCATACTCTCCTTAAGCTCGGTCAAAAGCCCACGGAGGTTTTGGGAGGGGACGGAGAACACGACTATCTCTGCTTCCTCTACCGACTCTTTGACGTCAAACACAAACCGTACCCTGTCCGGCATAACTATCGTGCCGTTGGTGCGGCTTTCCGCAAAGGAGTGCGCCCCAGCATCGTCAGGCTGTGCACCTATGGTAACCTGATTGCCGATGCGGTCCAGATAGTAGGCTATAAAGGAGCCCCATCTGCCGCAGCCTATTACTGTAATCTTCATAATTATATAACCGTCCTTTCGGATGTCATTTACTTAGCTTGGATATGCCTCGCTGTGCCATTACCAGCTTGTAGTATCTGCCGCCTTTTTTCATAAGCTCCTCATGGCTGCCCGTTTCCTCTACTCTGCCCTTTTCCAGTACCACCAGACGGTTGGCATTGCGGAGGGTTGACAGGCGGTGAGCTATGGCTATGGTGGTCCTGTCCTTGGTGAAGGCGGCAATAGCGTCCTGTATCTGCTTTTCGGTCTCGGTATCCAGTGCCGAGGTTGCCTCATCAAGAATCAATATGCGGGGGTTGCGAAGGATAGCACGGGCAATTTGCACACGCTGCCGCTCGCCGCCGCTAAGGCTTTGCCCACGCTCGCTTACAACGCTGTCGTAAGCGTCGGGTCGGCTCATTATAAAGGAGTGGGCTCCGCCGGATTTTGCGGCACGGATGATGCTGTCGTAGTCCGCATCGGGAGTGCCGTAGGATATATTCTGGCTGATGGTACCCTTAAAAAGGAAGCTTTCCTGCAGTACCACGCCTATCTGGGAGCGTAAACAGCTTTGGCTGTACTTACCGATAGGCACGCCGTCTACCAGAAGGGTGCCCTCGTCCAGGTCGTAAAGACGCATTACCAGATTGATAAGAGTGGACTTACCCACGCCGCTTCTGCCCACTATGCCTATCATCTCGCCCTTTTTGATGTCAAGGTTTATGTCCTTAAGCACGTACTCCAGACTGTTGTAGCCAAAGAAGGCTCCCTTGAAGCTGACGTTGCCCTCTATCTGCTTTTCTATAGGGTTTGGAGCATCCTTAACGTCAGGCTCCTCGTCTATAATCTCAAAAACCTTGTGCATAGAGGTAGCGGTACGGGTAAGCACACGGGGCACGCCGGACATCCAACGGATAGGCTCGTAAACCATAGCCGTATAGGACACAAGCTGCTGAACGCTGCCCATACTGAGGCTGCCCTCTATCACCATACCGCCTGCTATTATAAGGGTAGCGTACTCCCCTACACGCATAAGGAAGTCTACCGTAGGCATAAGCAGGCACCATACCAGCTCGTTACGGAAGGCAATATCAGCCTCCTTTTTTACTGCCCTGTCAAAGCGTTTAAGCTCCTCTGCCTCGGTGCCGAAAACCTTTACCACGCGGATGCCCGAAAATACGTCGTGCAGCACTGTGTTTACCGCAGAGTTTGCCTGCCACTGCTGGCGGTACAGCCTGTGAACACGGCGTCTTGTCATACGGAAGCAGAGAACAAGCAGAGGCACGGGAAGAAGGATAAACATACCCAGCCGCCAGTTCATACTGAAAAGTATGGCGATGGTGGTTACAAGCATTATGCCAAACTGAAACAACTCCGGCACGGTATTTGTCAAAAACTGCTTTAGCACCTGGGTATCCGAGGTGACCCTCGTTATAAGCTCACCCGCTGTACGGCGGTGGACGTCACCCAGGGACATTTTGTTTACGCTGGCAAAGACAAGACTGCGGAGCTTGACCGCCACCTTGTTGCCCACCTTAATCATTATGGTACTGCGGATAAGCCTTGCCACCACTACGGACAGCGCCGTCAGCACCATAAGGGTTATGATTATATAAAAGCCTGCGGCAAGCTCGGCAAAGGGCTTGCCCGATTGTATGTATTCGTCTACCAGGGTCTTTTGCAACAGGGGAGACAAAAGCCTCAGTCCGCTGTTGGCAAAATACAAAAGTATAGCTATGGATATAGGTAAAGCGTAGGGCTTTACGTACTGAAGCAAACGGCGGTAAAGGCCCTTTTTACCTACGCAACGCTCGCAGTTATTGCTGCCTGCCCTGTAGGGTCTGCCGCAGCGGGGACAAAGGCTTTGCTTTTCCGCCTCTCCCGTCTCAAAGTGTCTGCCCTCGTAAATGGCGGCGGCACGCTTGACCAGACGGCGTAGGTTTTCCCCGTTGGTCATACTGCTTCTGCACAGCTCCACACTGTCCCCGTCCTCTTGGTACTCAAGGGCAATACAGCCTACGTACTGCACGGTCTTGACGTCCTTAAGGTGGGAAACAGGCAGGCTTCTGCCTCCCTTTTCGCTGTCGTAAAGGTAAAGCCTGTCCTTAGTAAGCGCCACTGCACCGTCAATAACGGCGTTGGCAAAGCTAAGGTTATAGGAGGCGGTGGCTACCCTCTCCTCGCCCTCGGGGATAAGCCCGTACAGCTTTTGCCTGCTTTCCGACAGGGGTGTATCCGTATTCTTTTTGTTCTTTTTTGAAAAAGAATAGCCCATATTGTTTTCCTTTTATAGATATAGCTCTATTTTACGGTAGCTTTTTCTGTCAAGGGCGGTAACGTCGGGTAAAAGATACCTGTTGCCGCTTACGTCAACTATAACAAGGTAGGTGTCGCTTATGCGGATAATACTGCCGTAGGTGTCCTTAAGCACCATCTCCATAGGGCCTATATCCGTTTCTACCTCCCATAAGGAGTAGCCAAACTGCTCCTCCAGCTTGTTAATCTTTTTTATCTCGGGGCAAAAATACTTACGACGCAGTGCCTCGTCTATTATCTCCCTGCCCTGTCCGTCAAAGTCTGACAGCGCCTTGATGATACCGTATTCTCTCCCCTCCTCGTCCTGGACGGAGATAAACTCCTCAGGCCGCTCGTAGGGGAAGGCACGGTGGAACAGCACCCTGCCCAGGTCCTGCCATACGGGACTTTTGTCCCCCTCCTCCTTGTAAACGGAAGCGGAGGGCGCCCCTCCTTTACCCTTTTTCTCCTCCCCCTCTATGGCAAGGTCGTCCTTGTTAACGGGAGGGATAAAGGCGTTTAGTGCCGCAAAGCCGTTTTTTGTTTTGTAAAACCTGGCGTTTTCAGGGGTGAAATATATTATGTCAACCAAATCAATAAAAGCGTTTGCCATATCGTCCTCCTATTCCACACCTACGGTCTTAAGCGCCTCTGCCTGTAGCTTATACAGCTTGTAGTAAACGCCCTTTTCACGGAGCAGCTCCTCGGCTGTACCGCTTTCTACCACGGCGCCCTTTTCTATAACTATAAGCTTGTCCGCCTCACGGAGGGTGGAAAGCCTGTGAGCGATAATAATGGTTGTGCGCCCCTTGGTTATACCGTTAAGAGCGGCTTGTATCTGCCTTTCGGTCTGGGTGTCCATAGCGGCGGTTGCCTCGTCAAGGATAAGTATACGGGGGTTGGTAAGAAGAGCGCGGGCAATGGATACCCTTTGCTTTTCGCCGCCGGACAGCTCCTTGTTGCCGATGCCCACCATAGTCTGATACCCATCGGGATACTTGATAATAAAATCGTGGGCGGATGCCGCCTTGGATGCGGCAATAACCTCCTCTGCCGTTGCCGAGGGTCTTGCATAGCGGATGTTATCCATTATAGTGCCTCGGAACAGATAGGTCTCCTGGGATACTATGGCAATGCTCCCACGGAGGGAGGAAAGGGAAAGCTCCCTTATATCAACGCCGTCTATTTTTATACTGCCCTCTCTGGGGTCGTAAAGCCTTGTAAGCAGGTTTGCCAGGGTGGACTTGCCCGCACCCGTGTGGCCTACTATGCCAAGGATAGTACCCCGGGGCACCGTAAAGCTTACGTTCTTTATAACGTCTCTGCCCTCTCCGTAGGCAAAGCTTACACCCTCAAACTCCACGTCACCCTTTACAGAGTCCAAAACCACGGCGTTTTCCTTTTCCTCTATATCGGGGTTTGCATCGCCGATCTCAAACAAACGCTGGAGAGCGTTAAGACACTCCGTCCACCAGTTTGCCACGTCCGCAAAGAAGTCGATAGGCGAGTAAACCATACTAACGTAGGCTAAAAAAGCCATAAGGTCGCCGTAGCTCATATTCCCCTGCTCTATAATCTGTCTGCCCCCTACCGCCCAGACAACGAAGGAGCCCGTCTGGAGAAGGAAGCCCAAAAAGGGGAAGGTTTTACTGGCGGTTACCTGTACCGTGGTATCTGCATCTGCCATAGCCTGACTGCGGCTGTCAAAACGCTTGACCTCAATGTCCTCCCTGGCGTAGGATTTTACCACGCGCATACCGTTAAGCACGTCGGATATAAGAGAGTTCATAGAACGGCGTTTTGCAAAGGACTTAGCGTGAAGCCTTTCAAACAGTGCAAACAGGGTTTTGTATATCAAAAAGAACAGGGGTACGGTGATAAAGGTGTAAAGGGTAAGGCTTACGTTGGTAAACAGCATTATCACCATAACGCCAACCAGCTGGATAGCGTTGGTTACCAGATAAGGAAAGCCGTCGCAAAAGAACCAGTATATGGTGTTGGCGTCGTTGTTTATCTGGGTCATAAGTCCGCCCGTTTGTCTGGAGGAAAAGAAACCCAGAGACAAACGGTTTATTGCCTTGTAGATTGTATTTTTAAGGTCGTAGTTTACACGGGTGGACACCCTTGCGGTGATTATACCGTTTACCGTGCTGACCAAAAGGGACAGAAAACGGACACCCACTATAAGTCCTACCACGTACCATATCCTGCCGTAGTAGCTGCCACCCTCGGTAAGCACCTCGTTATAAAACATCTTTGAGGAAATCTGGGGCACGATAAGACCGATACCCGTCATAAGGGCGATGGTGAGAAAAACCATAGCCATATAGCCCTTGTAACGGATGAAGAAATAGCTTAGCTTTTTTATAAGCCTTACACGGTCAATACAGTAGCTGCACAGCTTACGCTTTTCGTCCGTATAGCGTCTGCCGCATTTAGGACAATAGGGTAGCTCCTTTATCTGCTCCCTTAGCTTTGCCTCGTCTGCCACTCCCTTCTTTTCCAGCTGGGAGAGGGCGTCCTTAAGCAGCCTTACGTCGTGACTGCAGGCAGCAGAGTAGTTAAAAAGCAACAGCGGCTCGCCCTTTTGGGCGCAGATAAACTCCCCGCCTGACAGCTTGGACTCCATACGGAATTTTTTCAAGTCTGCCAAGGGGTAAACGAGAAGCTCCTCCGTCATAAAGCTGGCGGCGCTTTGCTTTTTGAAGCCACGCCTGCCTCGGCTTATGGCAACCACACCCTCGGCAACGTAAAGGCTCTGCTCCGTAAGCAGTATCCACACGTCACGCCGCATAAGGTCCTTGCCTCTGTCAGTGCGAAGCAGCATAACGGCGCTGTCAAAATCCGCCGCCTTGGAAGCAAAATATTCAGTTACTGCCGGGGGCGTTTTTTGTAGCTCTATCATAACCATACCTCTCTAAATTATCATTATATACCAACAGTATAAAAAAATCAATAGCGGTATCAGGCTTATTTTTCAAAACTTACTATTGCAATGAGGGTTTTGATATGGTATTATAGGATATACGATTATGCTTTGGAGGAAGTTGAAATATGACAAACATTGCAATACTCGGCTTCGGCGTTGTTGGCAGCGGCGTGTACGAGGTGCTTAAGAATAACGCAAGGGATATTTCCGTTAAACTCGGCGGTGACGGCAGTCCCCTTGTTAAGGTTGCCCACGTGCTTGATTTACGTAAGTTTGAAGGCCACGAGGTAGAAGGTATAGTTACCTCCGACTTTGATAAGATTTTGAAGGACGACAGCGTAAAGGTTGTCGTTGAGACTATGGGCGGCGCTCACCCTGCCTTTGATTTTTCCCTTAAGGCACTGCAAAGCGGTAAAAGCGTTGTTACCTCCAATAAAGAGGTTGTTTCCAAGTTTGGCGACGTGCTTCTTGAGGCGGCTAAGGAAAACGGCGTTTGCTATCTGTACGAGGCAAGCGTTGGCGGCGGTATCCCCGTTATCCATCCCCTTATAAACTGCCTTACCGCCAATAAGGTTACCCGCATTGCAGGTATACTTAACGGCACGACCAACTATATACTTACCAAGATGCTTACCGAGGGTGCCTCCTTTGAGGACTGTCTTAAGGACGCTCAGGAGAGAGGCTATGCGGAGAGGGACCCCTCTGCCGACGTGGAGGGTCTTGACGCCTTGCGTAAAATATGCATCCTTGGCGGTATCGCCTTTGGCAAGCATATTCCTACCGAAAACGCCGCTCTTTGCCGAGGTATCACAGGTATAGACGAGGCAGACATTGCCGCCGCAGACAAGGCAGGCTACGCTATCAAGCTTCTTGGCGTTGCCAAGGCCTGCGGTGACAGGGCAAGCCTTATGGTTGCCCCCCACCTGGTAAAGAAGGGGCACCTTATCGCTGACACCGTTGGCGTATTTAACGCCGTTTCCGTTACGGGTAATATGGTGGATGAGCTGGTGTTTTACGGCAGAGGCGCAGGCAGCTTGCCTACCGCCAGTGCAGTTGTTTCCGACGTTATACAGGCTATCCGTTGCCCCGTTTCCGAAGCTCCCCGCGCTAAGGCGGAGGATGGCTTTACCCTCTCTCTGGACGAATGTCCCGTTAAGCTTTACATCCGTGCTAAAGCCTTTGAGGGTGCGGCTGCTCTCGGTACCGTTACCCAGCTTGACGGCGGTGAGGTAGCTATCATCACGGAAGAGGACAGCTACGGCGCTCTTAAGGCTAAGCTTGCGGCAAGCGGTGCAAGCCTTATTGCCGAGCATTTTGTTCTTTAATATTAGTTTTTCAAGCCTTTCGCCTTTCTTGGCGGAAGGCTTATTTTTTCGATGTCGTTAAGGTAAACAATAGTAGAATTTTCGCAGTCCGTGTAAAATCTTCGGTAAAGAAACAGCAGCTGTTTTGTCGGAGTTCCCATCTTGGGGTGATTTACTGCTTGCCCACTATGGCAAACAGCTCCCGTCTCGTAGCCTCGTCGTCATAGCTTCGGTAGCAGACACGGAGAGTGTCGCCCTCCTGCAGCAGACCGTGGGCGTGGGAGGAGCTATGGGCGGCAGGGGTAACGGAACGAACGAACAGACCTGCAGGCCAGAATATGTCTCTGACCTCCTTGCCTATGGCAAAGGCGTCCCTTTGTATAACCACGTCGTATTCCGCATCTACGGGCGTTTTGCCCCGTCTTTCCGTCTCCAGCCGTTTTTCCAAGGCAAGCTCGTTTATAGACTCTGCACGGAACAGCACCGCCAGCAGATAGGAAACACCCGTAGCCGCAAAGACTGCCAGCAGGTTGCCTGCGCAGCCCAGTGCCTCCAGAGAAAAGAGGATGGCGGTGAAAGGCATACTCATAGTGCCCGACATACCTGCCACCACACCCAGCACGACTATCAGGGTGTAATACTCACCGCCGATAGCGCCAAGGGCAATAAGACCGTGAGCCAGCAAGGAGGAAGCGGTAGCGGCAACGGCAAGGGTAGGCAGGAACATCCCCCCCGTAAGTCCGGTAGCGTTAGCGGAAAGGGTAAGGAAGCTACGCACCAATAAAAGCAGCATCAGCATAAGGGTAAAGGAGCCGGGAGCAAGCAGCTCTGTCACCAGCTCGTGCCCTGTGGACACAAAGGAGTAGGAGCAAAGCCCCAGAGCCACGGTCGCAGCAAACACCGCAAAAATCTTATACCCGTCCTTTACTCTCCCAAGGGTATCGGAGCAAAGACGGCTTATAGCTCTGAAGGCGTAAAGAAAGCCCAGGCTGAAAGCGCCGATAACCAGCCCCACGCATAGGGGCATCCAAAGCTTTGCCGTGTCAAGAGCAGGCAGGGACAGGGAGGGAAAAAGCCCCACGCTCAGTCCAAACACGGGACAAAGAAGCTCCGTAGCCAAGCGGCAAGCCGCCACGGACACTATTGACATAAGCAGTATCATAGGAGACAGACGGCGGTGCATTTCCTCAACCGCAAAGATAACCCCCGTCATAGGGGCACCCGTTGCCGCCGCAAAGCCCGAGCAGGCACCGCCTGCAATGCTGTATCTGCTCCAAACCTCGCCCCTCTTACCTAAGAGAGCGCTTGCCGCCTTGCCGATGGAGGCTCCTATCTGCACGCTGGGCCCCTCGTTGCCTAAAGGCACGGCGATAAGAAAGTTGCTAAGGGACAAAAGCACCGTCCCCACCAGACTTCCCAGCCACTTAAAGGTAAAAAATCCGCCCACAAGACCCATGGCTCCGCTGATACCGCCGCCCTTTAGGGTAGGCGTTTTTTTGTAGATATAGCCAAGCAGGAAGGCAAAGGCTAAAAGGCAGGGCAACAAAGCAAGCAAAAGGTAGGGCTTTTGCTGTATAAGGGCGTAAGCGCCCTTGGATATACCGATTACCTCGTGGGCGATAAAGCGGTACAGTGTAACGCCCGCCCCCGTTATTGCCCCCGTAAGGGTACCCATTACAACGATGGGAAATACCAGCTTAAGGGCGTATATGGCTTTACTGTTTTTCATAAGCGTTTATTCCTTTTTGTTTCTCAAGCGTTTACTTGATTTTAGCACACGGCGCCTGCTCTGTCAAGCTGATGCCTGCAGCCCCCCCTTTTGTTTTATTTCACTAAATACCGTCCCTTGTTTTCGTCAACATTACCTTGTATTTTTGTTGAAATGGGGGCAAATGTGTGATATACTGATTACACAGTACAAGAGAGGGGCTTTGATATGATAAAAAGACTTGTTTCTTTATTTATTACGGCAGTAATTTTGCTTAGTGCTTTTTGCTTCACGGCGGAAAGCGTAGGCGCCTACACCTCCCATACGAAAACGCCTAACCCCGTTATGACCCTTAAAAACCTTGGCACCAACAAGGCGGTACAGCAGTTTTTCTTCTATAACGATGCAGAGGGCAATCGCTACGTATTTGCCACCCAGCGTGTTAAGGCAGACACGTATCTCTCCCGCTGTCTGGTCTCTGACGACGGACTTACAGCCACCCGTCTGGACTACGTGGTGCTTACCAACTACGGTCACGGTGAGGCACTGGCAGTCTACGACTACGAGGGTGAGCCTTACGTGTACGTGGTGGGCAACACCATCACCGACGAGACCGATGCTTTGTATACCACCACCTACTGGGCACGCACCTTCTACCGCTTCAAATATGTGCCCGACAGCAGCCAGGCCACCGGTGCCCGTATCAGCGACACCAAGCGTCTTACCGACTTTATAAACGCCACCGCTGACGGCAGCTCTATATACTCCGGTGCCCGTATATTCCGTATGGCGTTTTCCGCCTCCCCCAACAGCGACAGAATAATGTTTTGGCTTAAGTTCAAAAACGGCTCCACCTACAAGCAGTTCCTTTGCTGCTACAAGTTTTCTGCCCTTAACGCCGCCCTCTCCGCCTCTAGCGGCGCCGTGGATATGGGCACTATGGGTTCAAACCTCCTTGCCAAGATAAGCTACAACGGCGACCTGCCTAACGGCTCTATGCAGGGGATGGGGCTGGACGGTACAAGCACCCTGTACTTCTCAGGGGGCTCCAACCAGCAAACCCCCACCATCCACAAATACAGCTATACCTCCTCCTCTATTACCCTTAAAGAGGTTTGGACGGTACCCGACAAGAGTATGGTGGAGATAGAAAGCGCTTATATGCTTAACGGCTCCTTCTACTGTATTTTTATTGATGACGAAACGGGCGACGGCAAGAAGAACAAAACCAAGATATACACCCTGGACGATTACGCCGTAACCACCGTCCACGCCAACCACAAGTACACCGTCAAGGGTCTGCCCGTAAACAACGCTACCCAAAGCTTTGCCTTTAACGAGGCTATGACAGAGCTTTATATAAGTCAACGCTCGGGCAGTGACACCTACATCTCCCGTTGCTTGCTTAACGGCAACGTTGCCCGTGTGGCAGACTACGCCGTGCTTACGGGGGCAGGCATAGGTGAAAGCCTTGAGGTAGACGAAAGCGTAAGCGGCAAGACCTATCTGTGGACGGGAGGTGCACCCGTTTACGGCAGTGACAGCTACGCTACCACCCTGCAAAGGCTTGAATATACGGTAGGCAACGGCGGCGCTACCCTTAGTGCAAAAAGCATTACCGACCTTGCCTACGCCAACGCTACAGGCACCGCCACGGATAGCACGGGGGTTAAGCGTGTTGCCGTTGCAATGACAAGCAAGGGGGATAACAGGCTTGTTGTCCGCACCCAGTTTGTGTCGGGCGATATTTACTACACGGTGTATACTACTACCACTCTTAACGCCGCCATCACCGCATCAAGCGGCAGCTACTCTATGAAAAACGCCGCCTCTATGGTAAAAAGCCACTTTTGCCTTAACAGCCAGCCAAACAGCTCCTTCCAGGGCTTTGAGGCTGACGGTGTAGGTACCGACGCCAAGTTTTTGTATATGGTAGGCGGCTCTGCATCAAAGCTCCAGCTACCCTTGATATATAAGTATCTGTACACCAACGGCGGCAACGCCACCCTTAAGACCGTGTACCGTATAGCCGACCTTATGCTTACCGTACAGGGCATAAAGGTTTACGGTAACGATACGTACGTTGTCGTTCAACCCCTTTCCGATAACAAAAACCAGACCGCCATCCGCGTGCTGTCAAACAGCTATACGGCAGACCCGCCCTTGCAGGAGAGCTACAAGCTAAGCCTTGGCACAAACGCCGCCATAAGCCTTAAGGATGGGCTTATAATGGATGCGGTAATCGGTACGAGCGTTTCTCAAATTATAGCTTCCTTTTCTAACGTAAACACCCTGCGTGTTGTAAAAAACGGCGCAGTGCTGGCTGAGGGAGATATTATCTCCACCGCCTGCACCGTACAAAGCCTGGACTTTGGCGGTACGGTTACAGACAGCGCAGACATTGTCATAATGGGCGACGTAAGCTGTGACGGTGCAGTAAGCTCAGGCGATTACATTACGATGCGTTCCTACCTGGTAGGCAAAACGGAGCCGGTAGGATGCACCTTCGCCGCCGCCGACCTTAGCGTGGACGCGGTAATCAACTCGGCAGATTATATAGCCTTGATGGCTATGCTCAAGGCGTAATTATATCAGCAAAAAGCCTGCGGAAATCCGCAGGCTTTTATTGTATAGCGTAGCCGCCCATCCCCTACTAATCAACAAGGTAGGTGTCGGCGTTTGGTGTCTCATTGTAAACTACCTTACGGTTGTATAAAAAATAAACACCGCAACAAACCAATAAATCAATCCTAAAGCCGCTACAATAATACTTGCTCCAAGGGGACTTAAATATGACGGAGATTGGGGTGCGTTCAAAAACACTTTATAAAACAGCTTGCAAAGCAAAAGACTGATGCATATTGCCATGGCAAAATATCCTATTATATACAAAAGCAAGGGCGTTTTGTTAAGCTCTGCAAGCCCGATACAGCAAAACAAAACGGGTACAAGGGTGCTGTCGACATAGCTTAAAAAGCTATAGCCGTACTCTCGCAAAGGTTTTTCTCTTGTTTCCTTTGTTTTTATGGCATCAATTATCTGTTTTGGCGTGGATACTATGGGCAGATTTCCCTCAAACTGCCTGTAGATGGTGTTAAGAGCGTATTTGTCCTTCTTGAATACAAGGTATCGCAACAGGAAAAACACTGCCGTCCATACAATAAACCCCACAGGCAACGGTAATAAACCGAAAATAAAAGCAGACAAAACAAAGCTTATAAGCTTTTGCTTCAGGCGTATAGCCATAGGGTAGTTCAGTGCCTTCAGCTTAATCAAAACAAAGGCGATAATAAAAAATAAAACACCCAGTCCTACAGTGAATAGGCTTAAAAATATGAGTCTTTCAATCATATACCCCACCAATTATTAAAACATTTTTACACCTAACAGCTTTTTCAGCTTCCGTAAATGCCAACGGGCGATTATCACAACCGTAAGGTTCATAACCCCGCATATAATCAAAGGCGCTATTATATTAACAAGGCTGTCCTTTCCCGGTGTAAAGGCATTAACCAGACTGCCTATCAAAAGGATACAGGATAAAAAGCCTATCAACAGCTTATACCACGTACGGTAAACAAGCTTTATCTCTACGTGGGTCTTGCCCTGCTCCCCGTAAAACCTTCCAACGATATCGGGGCGAGGCAATCTACGCCCCCCGGGGAAGTTGTTTTTTCTTACGTTGAAGGAGCCTTCCTCTACCTTGCCGTTAAAGTAACAGCCGTCGAAATAGGAGCCAAGTATGGCGCCCAGCTCAAAGCGGAAGGTATCTGCACTGCAATTGCATATAAATCTATAGCTTTTCATCTTCACACCGCCTTTCCGAGTGGTGTTTATTTTTGCTTGCTTTTGCGGTTTTCCAAGCAATTCTTTATCAAAATCACAACGCAGGCTACAGACAGGCCTATCACTGCCAAGCCCACAAACAGCTGTAAATAAGTAAGGACGTCTCCGTTGGTAAGCAGCTTCCATATTCCTTTTACGTATCCGCCATCGGTACCGATTAGTTCAATTCGGTTCATAAACTCGTGCATATCCACCAAGGCAGAGAACACAGATAGCAGGGAGATCACGGTAAGAATCAAGTTAAGCTGACTGCCGTGTCTGGCTTCTCTTTTTTCCTCCTCCGCTTTTAAGCGTGTTTCTTCCTTTTCCTTGTAAACTCTTTGCACCTTTGCCATAGCGTTTACACCCATCGTAATGCTTTCGATATCCTCCTTAACGCTAAGACGCTTTTGCAAATACTGAAAGAAAACATTGTGGTGGTTAACGTTACTTACCGAGGAATACATTCCCTTCATCAAAAAGGTGTTTATTTCGGCTGTAAATATATCAAGCTCCTCTGCCTGCTCCGGCTCGAAATACTTTTTTGGGTCAGCGGGATAGTACTGCATCAGGCGACGGAGATAGTTAAGAATGCTATAGGTCTGATAAAGGACGAGAATATACATAAAGAAATAGTCGCCCCTTATACGCTTGGGCAGTACTCTCCTGAAAAAGCTGTTATCCTCCGCTTCATCCACGTAAGCAAAATATCCACAGCCTCCTCGGGAGGCATACCAGCAGGCTTTGTCAAAAGGCTCTATAAAGTCCTCTTTCACGCTTTTTGCCATTCGGTAACGGTAATTGTAGCCGTTTGCTAAAGCGTAGGAGCTTCTGTGCAGCTCGTCCTCGTCGTATCCTTGCCCCTCCGTAAGCACGTAATTGAATATCAGCGCTTTATCGGGCCGTTCCCCGCCATCGTCACTCTCTCTGGTGCCGTTAAGATAGTGAATATCCGACGAAAGACTTTTTAACAGCCCATCGATTACGTCACCCATTACCAAAGTCTTTTCTTCCCCCAGGGGAGAGACTACCGTAAAGTTTTTGTTGCGGCGATAGTTTAGCTCCTTAAAACGGTTTTGAAAATCCACGAGGACGCTTGCATCCAACAGTTTGTTTTCCTCCCTCCCGTTCTTTTTGGGAAGGGTGATTTCGTACCACAAGACCCCCACGTTGGTGCGAAAGATATAAAGCCCCATAGTTTTAACCGAGAAGCTGTACGATATCTCCCTCTGCTCCTCATCAGGGTAATAACGCAAGTGCAAAGGAGCTTTTGCAAGGCTGTATCGCCAGCCGCTACCGATGTGGCAGTTATCGTTCTCATAAAACAGGGAGCGGTAAAGATACTCAAAGGTATCCCTTTCCACGTTTGTCCACGCCTCGGGAGTCCACCTTTCGTTATCAGCCTCCAAGGTCTTGCATAAAACGCCGTAGTCTGCCGACGCTTCAAAGCAGAAGGGAACCGCATACCGCAATACCGCATTTTTATTTATTTTCATTGCAATATCCCCCCTTTTTAGGTTAAGCGATAAACATAAGAATCAAAGCCGATACTACCGTTTTTATAATACAAGGTATAAGAGTTGAACGGACACGTTGTTTGCCGCTCGCCTCTGAGGCGAAAAAGGAAAGTATGAAAATTACAAAACCCGAAAGCAGCCAAAGTCCGCTCATTATCAAAAGGGACCAGAAAAACAAAGCGTCGGCTACGGTAGTAGAGAACCATACAACTGCAGAAATAAACACAAAAAACGCATAGCTTACGTTGACGTAGCGTTTATAGACTTGATATTCCGTAACGGCTACGCCCTTCAGGGCTTCGATGGCGTAGACCCACAGAAGAAATACCGAAAGTCCGCCTATAGCGACGGCTATATATGCAATTATAAGTTTAATCGTTTCCGGTGACATAATCAGATTAATTCTCCTTTGTATTAAAAATTTGCTCTATCCTTTGCTCGAACAAGGCTATTATTTCACTGAAGCACTTGTTCAGCCCGTCAACGTCCAGCTCAGCAAAGCGTTCAAACAGGGTGATGCTTACCTCGCCTTCTCGGGTCTCAAAGTCGGTGCTTTCCACCCTTTGGACCACGGCTTGTGAAACAGCACTCCATCTGCTGTCTAAATCCTCGGCTCTTATCTGACTGCTGTGCCCGTAAAAAGAGCCTATGAATACCGCAACCAAAACAAGACTTATAAACCGACAAAGCTTTGCGCCCCTATGAATTTTGCCCTCGTTCCTTTGCCAGAAGCGGTTGTGGCGGCGGCGCAGCTCGTCTGCAACGGCTTGCTTTTGCATAGCCAGTTCCTCGCTGTATACCTTTTGGCAGACCTCGGCGGGGATAGCTTTTCCGCACAGAGGACAAGCTTTATGCCTCAAACCGTTTACGCTACGGCAGGAGCAGGTCCATTGTCTGGTTACGTTCATTCTTTGTCCTCCTTATCGTCCCCCTCGGAGGCAAGCACGGGCAGAGGGTCGAAGCGGAAGGAGCTGATGCTTTTTTCAAGGTACTCAAAGTTTTTGTCGCTTCTTACCATCACCCTTTTGAATTCCTCGCCCAGGCTGCCTAAAAACGCCCTATCGGTTTCGGATACAGCCAAGGGCGTGGCAACAAAACCAAGCTTGCCTTTGGTTTTGCTTGCCGCATTAAGCTTGTCTGCGCTTTTTTTACCCGTCATAACTATCATGGGGTAGACCATTCCCTCAAACCTGACAAGATACGCCCAACGGAAACGAATGCGTATGGACTCTATGGATTTGACGGTCTGAACGACGTCGCCTGAAGCTATACGGTCGGTATCTACATACTCCCCTATTCTGGCCTTAATCTCACGGAGAAGCTCGTCGTCCCGTTCCACGCTTTCTCTGGGAAGAATATGGTTTCCCAAAGTCTCGTCAGGCTCGGCGTCCTTCATTCCCCGCTCCATATACACGGGGAGAACCGTCCCCGTAACAGCCTCTATATGCAGCCTGCGAGGGGTTTCGTACTCAACGTAACCCTTGGGCTCCAGGACGTTTGCGGTTTGTTTTTCGTTTTCCTCCAAGGTCTCCAAGCCCAGAGCAGTAAGCACAACGCCCTTGTCGTGATCGTCCTTGTCAACAAACTCACATTGCCCGTCAACGACGGATCTGACAATAAACGATTCTACCGTTGATTTGCTCATTCCCGAAATTGAAACCAATTGCTCCGGCTTTCTGAAGCCTGCCTCTATCAAACGGAGAATCAACAGCGAAAACACGCTGAAGTCCTGAACCTGGCGTTCTATAGCCATTACATCGGTCATAGCTACGGGACACTGAAAGGGTTGAAAATACAAGGGCTTAAGAAAAACGTCGGGGCTTAGATTTTTCATAAAGCTAAGGTAGTGTTCTCTTATCTTTTCCTTTGAAAGCTTTAACACTGCTTTGTACCTCCTTTCAGATGCTTAACGAGGTTTTCGGACCCTATAAGGTCCCCTGCAGGACTTTGGGGGTTTTCAACGTGCTGCATAAGCAAACGGACGAAACGGGCAAACTTACGCTCGCATTCCATCACGGGGCATTCTGCACACTGATTTATCTGTTCCTCTGTGATTATACCGTCCCGACCCTTTGTACAGCAAGGAATAACGCCTTCCTCCTCATCAGTCTTCATATACAGGCATTTCTTTAAGTAATCTATGTCGCCTATAATCACAAGCTGTTTTTTGCTTCGGGTAAAGGCAACGTTCAAGCGACGCAGCTCCTTCATAAAACCTACACGGGCAGAACGAGGGCTTGTCTCCTCCTTGCTCCTGGTAAAGCTGTATATGATAAGCTCTCTCTCCTGACCCTGAAAGCTGTCCAGAGACGCTACCATACCGTTGATAGAGCTGTCGCCGATGCCCAGCTTACGCTCGCCCAAGGTTTTCCTTATCATACGCACCTGGGCACCGTATGCAGATATAACACCTACCTTGTCTTCGATTCTTTCCACGTATTCGCTTCGGTTTTCCTCGGGCAGACTGTTTATAACCTGTTCTATGATATCCGCTACCAAGCCTGCCTCGTATTTGTTGAAGTAACCCAGCTTATTATCGGGTTGACCCTCAAACCTGGAGCTGAAATTTGCGGTATTTACTACTACCATAGGCTTTTCCGTATTAGGCAGTACGGGTGCAAATCTGCTCATAGCATAGCTTGAGTAGTAATTGCTTTCATAAAACCACTCGGAAATAACGTCGGAGATGTTACCCGGCATTCTGAACTGGCTGTTAAGGTTGACGATCCTTTTATCGTCGGTAACGATAGTTGCAACCATGTTTTTAAGATACTGCCGTTTTTCTTCCTCCGTGCTTAAGGAGCGGTAATGCTTGGGATTGTATTCCGTTAAAACCGGGGCTAACAGCTTTGCCTTGGCTTCACGCCTTAAGGCAAGCTCTTTTTCCTCGCTTATTTCGGCGTCTTCGCTTCCGCCTTCTCTCGCTTCTTCGATAAACCTTTCGATTTCCTCTTCACGCATCTTTTCAAACACAAACTCAAAGAAGCTTTCGTTAAGAAGCTTTGTATCTATACCCTCGTTTTCACAAGCGCTTAAAACCTCCTCGTTGGCACAGGGGGGGATTTGCTTATAGTCGCCCAGCATCAACGCCTTGGGCGCTCTGCTGAGGGGAACGAGAGCGTTGTGAATCTGAATCTGTCCCGACTCGTCAACGATAGCCACGTCAAAATCCACCTCAGCAAATTTTTTGTTGGAGTTTATGCCGATACAGGTTGCACCAACAACCTGACAGGTGGAAATAAGCATTTCCTCAAATATCTCGTTACCGCCATTCTCAATAGCCACTTGCCACTCTGTAACGGCTTTCTTCAAAGCCGCCGCTGATTTCTCCAAAGAAATAAGATGCGATATCTCTTTATTGGCCGTGCTTTCGTTCTTCGTGGAATCGGGACTGTAATCAAAGCTTTCATACAAAGAGCCCAGCTCGCTGTTTAAGCTGATGCCGATAACAGACACGTTTTTATCCTCGTCCCGGGCAACGATGTGCTCAGAGGCAAAGCTTTCGAGAGAACGGCTTGACTCCAGGTATAAACGGTAGTAACCGTTTTTCCTTGCCTGCTCTATCTGCAGCTTAAGCGCTTCCACTTTCTTGTTGTAACCATTTACGCTTGCCTCGTACTCCGTCACGGTTTCCCTCAAAGCCTGCTCGGTGCTTTTTAGCTCCTTCGTCGCACGCTTTACGTAGCGTTTGGTAAAAAGCCTTACTAAAAAGTTTTTCTTTTTGTTTTCCTCAATAAAAATCTGCTTATGTGCTCTTTCCTCCACCAGTCGGTCAATCTCAGACAGACAGTGTTTAATTTTTCCGTCATAGGTTACCACGCCGTCCATTTGATATAAAACCAGGTTTCTGTCCTTTTCAAACGCCTCTTTCTTTTCCTTGCAATGGCTTATAAGTCTCAAATATTCTTCCAGACGCTTTTTGCGTTGGCTTATGACTTCCAGATCGGCTTTCAGCAGGGACAATATTTTGTCGTTGTTGGTTTGGCACTTCGCTTGCATATCTTTTTGCTTATGCATAGGCATAAACCCGCGGCAGTTTTCCTGAACCTTTTTTTCGTCTCCCGCCAGACGCACCACGTTTACGTCCTCGCCAACACGGCACAACACGTTATCCACGGCGGCGTTATTTTGCGATGAGATTAGTACACGCATCCCCTTCCTTACAAAATAATCCACCCAGGCGGTAATAACGGTGGTTTTACCCGTGCCGGGAGGGCCCAGAACCAAAAGCATATCCTTTGTAAGAATGCCCTTTATTATTGCCTCCATCTGCATCTCGTTTGGGGGATACTGAGGGCCGCCTTTTTTGTCCGTTTCCTTCAGCAGTCCGTCAAGAAAAGCTGCAAGGTCTGCTTGCACCTTCCCCTGCTCCACAGGGCTTTGTTCCCGTTGGTCCCTGTAGTCGGCAGTGAAATATCCCTCTCCGCTGAAGGTCTCAAATACGTCGTACATATACTGAGCTTTGACCTTGCCGGAGCTAATGCCTCTTATTACCCTCTCGCGAACCTTGTCCTGGGTATCGTTATGTGCCAGAACCATCTTGCCATTTCTTGGTATCTCCACGTCGTTGGTCTGAAAAAGAAAGCCTATATAAAACTTAACGCTTTCCTCTGAGTCGGCGTCGATCTCCGATATCCTTCCCGTTTGACAAAGCTTATCATTCAAATCGTAAAGAGTAACCATATCCCCTTCCTTAAGAAGAGGCTTTTCCGGGTTGGCGGCAGGATCGTTGGAATAGAAAACGTAGGTAGTCCCCTTGCCGACGTGATAGGCAAAGGCACTATTGTAAAAGCCTACGCCATCTCCGCTGCCTGCCTTATCCTCCGCAACCTTGCGCTCCTTTTCTGTGTAAGCCTTAAAAGGCGCCATAACCTCTGCTTCAAAAAAGTAGCCGGGTTTTCTGAGCTTGATTTTGCTTTTTTCGTCTTTTTCGTCAACAAAACCGCCAAGGGCATAATGACGCTCCATTCGACTTACAACATCGTCAAAGTCTGCCCGGTCCATCTTCCAATCGTCACCGAAGATATCGGGTTTGGCACTGTTATAATACATTTTGTTGGCATAAATAATCTTAATGCCGCCTTTTAGCTCCACGAGAAACAAGTCCAAGCCGGGCTTATTGTACTTGTCAAGAGTTCGTTTGTCGTTGCTTATCCAGCATACGGAAAAGTTTCTGTTGTCATAGCTAAGGGCAAGATTCATACAAAACTTGCGGTCGGTAAGAACACACCTGGTATCGCCTGTTTTCCTGTTTTTTTCTATGCAAAAAGAAAGGTGCTTCCGTTTTCCTAAAACATCAACCACTTTATCCACCTTGTCGATGGACATTTTTTCTGTAATATATATAACAAACGGAGTGGTTAATACCTTATAGCTATTTTGTGGTTGCAACTGCAATAGACTCATTAGCTTCGCAAATCCTTTCCTTGTCGGTATTTCCGGATAAGGGCAACGCCTCCGCCCTATAACAAAGTCTCTCGTCCGCTTCCGTCAAAAGCTTCCATTCCTCGTCTGTAAAAAGACTTCGTACCCTATCGCTCATTCACAACGCCTCCTATTTCAACACCGAAATAATTCTGTCGTAGCTTATTTCATACTTCCTGCATTCAGGGTCAAATTCCGTCATCCTCTTCAGAAGATTGTCTATATCTTTTCCACCGGGCATTTTCTGCAAAGCCTCGCTAAGACACGGCCGTTTTTCCCATTCAGCCCTTCCTCTGCTTTTCACGTAATGCACGCCAAAGGCTTGTGCCTCCCCCAGCAAAAGCTCGTAATAAATCTGACCTATGGCAAATATATCGGTATGCGCACCGTAATTTGTTGAAAGGCTTTCACAATAGCTTGGATGCTGTTCGGGCGCGCAATAGCTTCTTGTTCCCAGCTTCCTGGCAAAATTAAGACCTGCACAGCCAAAATCTATCACCGCTACCTTCCAACGCTTATCCTCCATACGGATAATAACGTTTTCGGGCTTCAGGTCACGGTGTACTATCCTGGAATGTCTTTTATTTATAGTCCGCATTATCTCGCATATCTGCTGAACGATTTTCCGTCTGGCGTAAAATCCCTTCTGATCCATAGCGGACGCAGGGTGATCGCCCATCCACTCTCTTAAGGTCTTCCCCTTCATCTTTTCCATAACTATAACGTACTGACCCTTGGCTTTGTTGTCATAGTGCTCATACAAGGCGGGTACCTTACCTGCCAAAGCGGAAATTTCGGAAAGCTCGCATAGCGTTTTCGCCTCGCTTTTTGCCAAAGCAAGGCAAGACTCCCGTTGCTTTCGCTGGGAAAACCTACCGTAATTGAAAACCTTTACAAAGCACTCTCCGTATTCCCGGTCCACGGCAAAGCTGCAAAGGGTATTTGTTTCCTCATTATTGTAAATGATTTTTTCTGTTTTGCGTTTTTCCATTTTTCTCTCCCGATTATTTAAGCTCGTCGAGAAACACCTGCTCCATTTCATCCAAGCTGGGATTGTTGCTGTGATCCCCGTCTAAAATGTTTTTGAAAAAGTCCAGAAAGTCAACGGAATAGCCCTTTCTGCTCATCTGTGCCAAAGCCTTAGACGTGGGAACTTTGTCTATTGCCAGCTTGGGATCGAAGGCGTACAGAACGGTTTTTGCTACAGAGTAGACCTCTACCTTTTCCCAATCCACCCTTAACACATCCTCCGTTTTCATTCCCCATACGTCCTCGGGGATATAAGAATTGTTGTTCAGGTTTATTTGCGGCATAACGGTAAGGTCGCTGTTTTGGATTTTTGCCGTCTGCAAATTTACGGGGACGGCGTAATACATACCGTTAAAAGGAACTATAACAACGCAACCGGGATTGATATTACGGTGATATATTCCTTGCCTAGCTTCCTTAAGCTCCTTCAAAGCACGAACAATACCAAGCCCGATGTCAAGAAGATCTTTTTTGCTAAAAACCTTTTTGTTTTCAGAAAGAAGAAAAGAGTCCTTTTTAACAGGATACAGCACTATTCTGAAGGGAGCGTCTATAATGTCCATGTTCGTTATATGGTAATAACGGGGTGCAAAAAAAGACTCCTTTATAGCAACCCGTGCCTCCTCGCTTCTTCTTACCAAAGCCATTTCGTCTTCGTCACCGAAGCGTGGAACAAGCTGTAGGTAGTATTCGTCTCCATCTGCTGCCCTTACAAAATAATTGTACTCGCCAACAATTACTTCCCTCTCGGATTTTTTAACTTTTCTTATCACTTCATAGCCTTCAAAGGGAACTCCGTCCTCATCAAAGTCACGGTCTATTGAAAAATGGCTTTTCAATAGGGCAAACAAATCTTTAAGCACGGTAAAAGCCAGCTCTACGTTCCCCTCCGTGGGCACTCTCAGATTCAGCGAATTGATATGATGCCCCAGATTGCCGTTTTTTCTGATGCTGTTTACAACTTTATGGTGGTCTTCTGCGGAAATATACCCTTTTTCCTGACAGAAATCAATCATTTTGTAAAGAGGATCATACGTTCTTTTTGTTTCCTTGTGTCCCTCCAAAATGCCTTTTATCAAAGCCTCCAGCACCATACGGGACGCCGCAAGAGACGCACCGGGGTCAATTCTTGCATACACCTCCGATTTCAAAGCGTTTGATATAAGCTCGCCCCTGTATTTGCTTTCAAAATCCGTTGTGTTTAGAAAATCAAAATTCATAATCCGCCCTCCTTTTTCGTCGTGAAGCCTCAAATATAAGGCTTCTAAAGCCTTACGCTCCGTAATATGTATAAAAAGACAAAAAGCGCCTTTTTTCACAGCTTTTATCACAAATACTCGAGTTGCATTTTTTGTAACGCTTTACCCTTTTGCTTTGTTTTTGCTCTGATTAAAAGACTCTTTTTACCGTACTGTTTTGAAGTTTCAATTAAAACCGCACCCGTTTGGCTGATTTTCTATGAAAAAACCGATTATATATCCTATAGAAGTGTAAAACAACCCTTTTTTTCACGGTTTATTATACTATTATCTACAATAATTGTCAAGCAACCGGAGACAGTCTTTCGCCTGACGGCCCCTATTACATCAAAGCATCAACGCCTCGGTGTTGTCCTCGGAATACTCTATTTCCTCCGAGACTATGCTTGCCAAAACCGCAACCTTCTCCAAGGTCTCTGCCCCGCGGTAGCACATCAGCGACGCCAAAAGCCGCTCCAGCAACAGACAAAAAGCAAGGCGTACACAAAAATCCTCCTTATCGTATGCCTCGGTACAGTGTCGGTAGACGAAATACGCCAAGGCTCTTTCCAGATACTCCTCCCCGACAGAGGGACGCTTTGCCGAGGAATAGCTCATAAACAGCTCCTTGTGGGTGTCGTCCAGATATTCAAGGGACTCTATCACTGCAAGCCATTCCCTATCGTCTCCCTGCTCTATGCCGTATTCCCGATATATCCTCTCAAGTACGGATTTATAGTCCGTGCTTTTGTCCTTTAATATTTTGTATACTCTTTCCCGTTCTGCCCGTCCGTCAAACAAGAAAGCGTCCTCAGCAGCGTCAAGCTCGCCTATCTCCTCAAACACGTCGTAATCCGGGGAGGACAGTATAAGCCTTGCCGCCTCCCTGCAGGACATACCCAGACCCACCTCGGCAAGACCTGTGTAGTTATAAAAGCGTGGGTGCTCACGGCAAATACCGCAAAGCCAGTCCTCCCCCAGGTTCAGTATGATTTTGCACAGCCCATTTTCGTCAAGATGGGGGCATCTGTCACCTGCGCAAAGCCTGAAATGGGGATTGCCCTCCGTAGACACGCTTTCCGTTATGGCAGTGCCGTAGCCGGTTTTAAGGCCTTTGTATTTTTCTAAGGTTCCGCCGTCTATATCTATTTCCCAACCGATACAGCAGCTATGCTCGCATTTGTCCGCAATGCATACAAAGCTTTTGTAGTAGGACGGTGCGTAAAGCTTCATAATCAACACCCTTTTTATCGTCTTTTCCCTACTATAACACGAAGCCCAAGCATTTTCAATCCATTACGGAAAAAACCACGGTTCTTGTTAATTACAAACAAAAAGAGTCTTTTTGTTTTGTAAAAAACGCCAAACTTTTGAAAAAAGCAAAATAATTGTACAAAAAACAAAGCTTTAGCCGTATAATATGTGTAACAAGAATGGCTTTTTTCTTTATTTTGCCATACCTAAAAAGGTCAATAAGGAGGAAAAAATGAAAAAATACTTATTGTTTTTGCTTACACTCAGCACGGTTTTGTCCCTTTGTGCGGGGTGCGGCAACAAAAACACAGACAAGCCGAATACGTCTGAGGAGGCTATAGCAAGTCAAGAGCAAGGCTCCTCGGAAGGGAGCTCAAGCAACGAAGATGCCTCTTCCGCCTCTCTACCCGACGAGGAGGACGGCAGCCTTGAAGGTGCCGAAACGACAGAAGAGCCCGTGTCCTCCGAGGATGCCGGCCTTGATTTTACAAAAGAGGACGCACTGGCGTATTTTGATTTTGAATACAATTACGAATATTTTGCAGATTTTACCCCTGTAGCTGAAACTGCAAGGATACCCTTTTCGGAGCTTGAAAAGTGGCTGGACGGAACAAGCGATTTGAAAACCCCCTCCACGTATGGAGGCGAGGAAGTAAGCATTTACGAGTTGTTTGATGCCGAACTGTTTCATAAGCCTTTTACCGAAACCGACTTTTATACGATAAGAATACGGGGACGCTCGATGAACGTGCAGAACAACGGCGTTGATTGTTCTAAACCCGTAGGCGACGACTGGACGGAAGAAAATGGCGGAGTTTGGTATGGTATCCGTTACAATCTCGAAGACGTAACAGTAAGTATGCACGTTGCCCGCTTGTCAGAGTATAATAAACACTACCAAGCAACCCTTGGCACCATTTCCGATTGTTGGGCGGCAATGGGACGGGATTTTAAGTCCGAAAACATACAAACGGTTAAAATGTACAACCAAATAACCGATGAGTATATCGACGTAGAGGTATACGTGGACGAAAATGACGGCAACGGTATAAAATATATCAACTTCATTTTTAACCGCTACGTTTTCACCATAGATTTTTTTAAGTCCAAGAAAGCTATAGAGCTTGACGATATACTTGACGACATAGTTATAATGGATCTGCGGGAGGCATACAACAAAATTAAATAGACATCAAAACCACCCTCGAATAAGCGTTTTAAGTCTTATTCGAGGGTGGTTTGTTGTGTTTAAGGCTTCGTTATAATGAAACGGTGCCTTTATTTATTAACTTTTATTACAGCACGTACGCCCGTTTTGCCTCCGCCATATCAAAGGCTGCCACAGCGGTAAGAGTCGGAACGTTTGCAGTTGCGTCGGTGTTATGGGTAAGCCACTTGTTGTTGGAGACGGATGCTCCGTATACAACACGGTGAACCTCGCCCACGTTCTCGCCCACTATAGTTACCGCCACGGACTTTGCGGTGCCCTTGCTTACGCCGTCCAGGTTGGTGCTTGTCAGGCTGTAACGCCAGGACCAGCCCCCCTCAAAGCTTACGGTGTAGTTACCGGGAAGAAGCTCTGCAACGGTTACAGTCTCGCCCTGTCCCAGGCTTACGCTGAGGCTTATATTATCGCCGTAATTGCTCTCTCCCTCGAGGGTAAACACAAAGAGCTGTGATTTATCGGCAACCGTTGGTGCCGTTATGGTAATACTACCCGTGGTGTATTTTTTAACGTTAAAGGTTATGCTTACAAACTCGCCGTCGGTATTGATATACTGACCGCTTGGTGACTGTCCCTCTGCCGTGGAGGTATAAGCTCTTACGGAAACAGGGAGCTTTGCGTACCTGTCTACCAGTCTGCTGTCGCCGTTAAGACCGCTGGCATAGCTCGTATCGCCTGCCATATAGTCCTCCCACCACAGACCGTTTTTGTAATTGTCGTCACTTACGGTCATAGCGTTGGGAGCGGGAAGCGTAAGCTTGGTGTCCAGTCCGTTGGCAAAGACGTCGTTGCCTGCAACGCTTGCAGTGTTACCGTAGATGGCACCGCCCGTAAGCGCAAAGCTACCGCCGTCAAATACGGCAACGCCGCCACCCGTACCGTTCACCTCAGTAGATGCAACCTTTGCAGTTCCGCCGTTAAAGCTGCCGTTTGCCGTGTTACCTTTCACGTAGCCGTTCTTAAAGGTAAGACTGCCGTTTTCACCCGTAACGAGAATACCGCCGCCGTTGCCGTTAGTTGCCTCATTATGGCTTATCTGATAGGTCTCGCCTCTGCCAGTATTGTCAATATTAACGGTGGCGTTATCAACGTATACACCGCCGCCGCTTGCGGCTTTGTTATTTGTCATAATAAGGTTGTAAACGTCAAAGCTCTGCGCGGTGTAGATACCGCCGCCGCCTTCTGTGGCAACATTATCGCTGACTGTAACGATATCCGTAGCACTCTCGCCAAAAACAACGGTTGAGCCTGCAGCAAAGTACATACCGCCGCCCTTTGCGCCGTTTGAAACGAGGATGTAGCCTGCATCATAGCCTGCTCTGTTATTGCAAACAGGTACGTTGCCGTGAAAGCTTACCGTGCTTCCTTCCGCAACGAAGATGCCGCCGCCTTGCGTGGTTGCACAATTAGGAGCCGGATCTACGTCATCCAAATCCTCAGCATCCGCCTTCAGCAAACAGCCCACTTTGCTGTTTATAAGCTCTACGGAGCTTGCTCCCAATACGGCAACGCCGCCGCCGTTTGCGGCTTGGTTTTTGCCAAATAAGGTGTACTCTGCGGTAGCGCTTGCGGTATCAGCTGTAGCAAGACCGCCGCCGCTGCCGTTTGTGGCTTGGTTGCTGTCAAAGCTTGTATATGAAATATCCGCATTTGTATCACCGCTTACATACATACCGCCGCCGTTGCGAGCTGCGTTATTGCCTTCCAAGGTAAGATTGGAAACCGTTAAATCGGTAGCTGTCCATATGCCGCCTCCGTCTTGCTCGGCACTGTTATTGCTTACGGTGTAAGTGCCGGTACCGAAGCTTATCGTTGAACCGTTGGCAAAGAACATACCACCGCCGTTGTTGCCCGCTTCGTTGTTGCAAACGTAAAGGTTTCCGCTGATAGTTGCCTCGCAATTAGCGTTAACGCACAAGCCTCCGCCCCAGTAATATGCTTCGTTTGGAGCCACAGTCAGAGAACCGTCTCCGGAAGCAGTCTGCACCGGCAAGTAGCCTATATAGCTATCAGAAAGGGTTAAGGTGCTTTTTCTACCCGGATCATCCGTAATACCGATAGCACCGCCGCTTCCGCCTGTTTCAGTGGTTTCGCCCTCGATATACGCCTTGTTATTGCCGAAGTAAGAGTTGCTTACGCTTAGATCCACCGTGTTATAAACGAGTATAGCACCGCCGAATTGGCGGGCAACGTTTCCGTCAAAGGTGCAATCTCTTACCGTGCCTTCTGCCTTATTACACAAATACATACCGCCACCCCAGCCGTAGGCTTGGTTGCCGTTGAATTGACAACCGTTAACAGTCAGCGTGTATTCTCTATCGAAATAAACACCGCCACCGTTTTTACCGCCCTTGCCCTCTGTAGCAGTGTTGTCGCTTATCACAGAGTTAGACAGATCAAGGTCAGCATAAGAGCAATAAATGCCGCCGCCGTCATAGCCTTCTCCTTTGGCGTGGTTATCGTCAAAAACGGAGTTGGTTACGGTAATGGCAGTAGTATCTATACCCTTACAGCTGTACATATATATACCGCCACCGCCGCCTGCAGTCGCACTGTTCCCGCTTACGCCCGCACCGTTTATATAAAGCTTGGTATCAGCACCCGTGCCGTTTATATAAACACCGCCGCCGAATACAGCCTCGTTACCGCTGACGGTTGCAGTCTTACCTGCCGCCGCATTGATATTAAGGGTGCCGCCCTCCTCCACGTAAATGCCGCCGCCGTTGCCGTTAACCGATTCGTTACCGCTTATCTCGCCGCCGGTTACGGCAAGGATGCCAACGGGATTACTTGTGGTTTTTCTTATCATAGCGATGCCGCCGCCGTTTTTGATGGAATCAAAATCCTCTGTTGTGATATCACTGCTTTTATAATTTGTGTTACCCGAGATTTTACCGCCGTTTATTGTTACGTCTGCGCCGTTGTAGGAACAAATACCCGCACCGCCATAGTTTTGACTGCCGTGGGATAACCCTGTTTTACCTAAGGTGTTACCTGATATTTCGCCGCCGTTCATTATAAAATCAACGTTAACGCCGTTAAGAAACACTCCGCCGTCAGAATTGTTGCTTATTTTACCGCCGTTCATCGTAGCTTGCACGGTACCGACAAAATACAGGGCACTATGAGCACCTCGGTTGTTGGTAATTTCGCCACTGTTTATAGTTATATCAGAGCCGGTGCAGTAAATTGCACCGCCGTCATACGCCGCCGTGCTAAGGCTACCTCTGTTACCGCCGTTGCCTGTTATAGCGGGACCCACTGTAGAGCCCTTTGCGCCAATGGTAACGTCGCTTTGCCTTGCGTATATACCGCCGCCACCGCCGTCGCCGCCACAGGTTGCGTTGTTATTACTGATAGTGCCGCCGGTTATTTCCAAAGTGCCTCTTACAGCGTTATTTTCAACGGCATATATACCGCCGCCCATAAAGCCCGTGTTACCCGTTACGGTTCCGCTGCTTACAGTCAGAGTGCCGCCGTGAACCCAAAAGCCGCCGCCGCCTTCCGTGGTGCTGTTTGCGGTATTTGAACTAACGGTAGCGCCGCTTAGGGTTACGTGGCTGTTGGTATTAAGATACACGCCGCCGCCGTTGAGGGTTGCGGTATTGCCGGTTACGGTACCGCCGGACAAGGTAATGGTACTGCCGCCGGTCGCTATACCTGCGCCGACATTCGCCTGGTTGCCACTTATAGTGCCGTCGGACATACTAAAGACTGCGCCCGTACCGCTGTGAATAGCGCCGCCGTATCCGCCCGTGCCTGCCTTGTTACCGCTTATGGTACCGCCTGTCATAACGAAGGAAGCGCCGTCGTCTATTCTTACTCCCCCGCCGTGGGCTGTTACGGTATTATTGCTTATGGTACCTCCGGACATGGTAACGCTGCCCGTATTGTATACGCCGCCGCCTTGAGTAGAATTAACGTTGCTACCGATGGTACCGCCGGATATGCCAAGGGAGCCCGTATTGTATACGCCGCCGCCGTAGGTAGCGGTGTTGGCACTTACGGTACCGTTGCTGACAGTCGCCTGTCCCTCGTTGTATATACCGCCGCCGTAGGTGGTAGCAGCAACAGGTTTGGGCGTATAATAGCCATTGATTTCAATATCTGAGCAAAATAACCAACTTGTGTTCTTGTTAAATTTCAAAATTAGATATCGGCCGCTTTTATCGCTTGACGAGGTTAACGTGTATTCCTTGCGATTCAAAAAATAATTGCTTAATCCTTCACTGCCGAGCGTTGTTTCGGTGCTATTGTTAGGAGTAAAATTGCCTACCTTATCATTGTCTGTAACACTGCTATAAACTTCTGAATCGCTTAAATACGCAACGATACTATTTGGATAATAAATGCTTGTAGACATAGCTTTGTTTACACCGTTACCATTAAACATGTAAATCTTAATGCTGGTAAGAGTAATAGGTTTGTTTTCGCCGTAGTCAAAAACAATATATGCAGTGTTAGATCCTTGTCCGAAATATACACACGTACTTGCGTAAAACTTTGCATTCCCATCAACCAAACGACCGTTGGTATGATACGACGTCCATGTACCATTTTCGCCATAACCATTACTTGTAAAAATGTTCCCGACGCCTTTGTACTTTGCTCCGGAGGAAAGATTTACAGTTGCAGGCTCAACATATTGTTCTAACTTATTGTTATTCACCTGACTGTTGCCGGAAACGGTTAAGCTGCCGCCGGCAACACGTATGGCGCCGCCGTGATTATAGGCGGTATTATTATTTATCTTTGACGAGCCGTTTACCGTAACGTTACCGCCGGCTATATACATACCGCCGCCGCTTCCATTTTCAACGCTGGCGGTGTTGTAGGTCACCTGAACGTTGTTTAAGGTAACGGTACCGGAATTAACGTATACGCCGCCGCCCTTGGTGGCGGTGTTTTTATTGGCATCGGAGCCGCCTATAACAAGGTCGTCTGTATCACTGACGGTGGCGGAAAAGCCGTTGTTAATATACATACCGCCGCCGTTAGTAGCACTGTTTTTTATTATTTTTACGTTGGTAAAGCTAAGAGTTGCACTGCCTGCTAAATATATAGCACCGCCGTTTGCAGCGTTGCAATTTTGTATCGTAACGGCGTTTAACGTAAGTCTGCCACCGTTTTCAACGTATATAGCACCGCCGTTTGCCGTAGTGTCGCAATCGTTTATAGTACAGTTAGTCAACTTTGCGTGGCCGCTTGCACCAACATAAATACCCGCACCGTTACCAGAGCTTCTTGAGTCTTGAATTATGACGTAATTCATCTCCAAAACAGCATTCGTACCCTTAACACGAAACATAGGGACAGAAGCATTGACAGTGCTTAAACTGATCGTACTTGACCGGGCGTTAGATTTTGCGGAAACGGTAATTTTATTAGTGCTGGTGCCTGTAAGCTTAAAAGTTTTGTTCGCCTCAACGTCAAACATCATACCGGTATAACCAGTTTGCCTATCCCTGCATATTGTGACAGGGCCGCCGTCGCCGGAATAATAATCTGTTGTTTGATAATTAATCATTGCCAAATTGGGATCTTCAGGATGCTTGACCATCTGCACCTCGGCAAGCAAAAGCGGGCTCCAATAAAGCGTGCCGAAATCGCTTAGTATATCCGTATCATAACCCAAGCAATAGTTTCCTGCCCCAAGATATCTATAATCCTTCGCACTTATAGTGGGCACATCGGGATTGATCGCATTAGGGGCGATGTCGGGAGGGGTAACGATTGTATCAGCAGCATTGTCAGCTTCATCCTTGTCTACGGCACCCACAACGGCAGAGTTATCCTTTACGGGGGCTCTTGCACTTTCCTTATCGGCTTCTTCTGTTTCTTCCGTAAAGCTATCTTCGGTGGGGGAAGCTTGGGCAGAGCCATCCTCCGTATCGGCGGAAAGCACCTCGTCGGCGGAGGGAGCTCCCTCCGAAGCGTCGTCACCTATAACAACAATCCCGCTGTCGATAAGGCTTTTGTCGCCGCTTATGACCTTGCCGTCCTTTATTACGAGGGTGGTTTCTTCAATATATACGCTTTCGCCGTTTTGTGCATAAACGCCCCCTGTAAAGAGTGCAAACAGCGTTGTAAGGCACAAAAATATTGCAGTAAATCTCGTTTTTTTCATTATATATTCCTCCATTCCCCTAAAGGATGAGACAGCTATACCATTGTTGATACTTTAACAGATTAATTATACTCCATTTGCACAAAAAGGTCAATACTTTTTCGTGTTTTTTGTGCAAATGCACAGCTTTTTTGTAATTAAATTCTATAAATAGTGCCTAAACGAGCGTATATATACAATTTTTCGGCATTTTAACTAAAAACGTCCTTATCATTTAAGGCGGCGCCGTTTTGCCTTATAACCCCCTCGTGCCTGTAAGCGGAACCTCAGACCGCTGACAAAGGCACAGAGCACGAAAAAGAATAAAATATACTCATACTAATGCAGAAAATTCAGGGAAAATTTCCCTGAATTTTCTGCATTATATTTGTTTTTTAGTTCAAAACGAACCTCGGCTCGCAGTACTATCGGGGTACCCGCAAAAAATGTATTTTTGTGGGGTGGTATTACAGTTTTCGCCTCGGTTCGTCTTGTCTGTACTTTTTCCTCTCCAACGGTTTTTATTAAACAGCGCTATTGTTGCCAAGCGGGAACTATTAAGTTGCCGTCAGCGCAGTGTACCGTTATTTCGGAACAATACGCATTCCACTCAGACCCGGTGTTGCCTTGGTCAAACTTTTCTATGGCGTTCCAGTCCGCCTTGGTGCCGCTGTAATAAATATCCTTAAGCTCTTTGCACCTTGCAAAGGCTACGCATCCCAGCTTCTTTAAGGATTTTCCAACGTATATCTTTTCAAGATAGATATTATCCTCAAAAGCACCCTGCTCTATGGAAATGACGCCCTCGGGAACGGTAAGGCTTGTGATGGAGTGACCTTCAAAGGCGTTAAGAGGAATAACCTTGCAGGAGGCGCTGAGCTTTATTTCTTTGTTGCCCTGGTCGGTGCCGTAGTAAGCCATCAGGTTAAACGCACCTATCCCCATCTCCTTAACGCTGTCGGGTATAACGAGGGGGGTGTCTGCGGCACCTTTTTCGTAGAATCTGCGTCCAAAGGCTTCTTTACCTATGTATTCAACACCCTCGGGTATCGTTATTTGCTTGGCAAGGTATCCGTCCGAATAGTCTATCTTGAAAGCGCCGTCACCAATGGAGCGTAGCCCCTTGGGAAGCGTTATTCTCTTAAGCGCAGTGGTATTTGCAAAAGCGTCTTTGGAGATGTACTTTATATTTGAGCGTATATCAATACCGGTTATCGTAGAGCCGTTAAAGGCGTTAGCCCCCAGGTGCTTGAGCCCTTTGGGTAAAACCACGTCCTCTCGGGAGTTACATCCGTTAAACGCCGAACCGCCGATGTATATAACCGTAGAGGGGATAGCTATACTGCCGGAGGTAACGGTATAGCTTGAAAAAGCACCGCCGCCGATAACCAAAAGCCCCTCAGGCAGATTTACAGGGCCGCTGGTAGCCGAGCAAGCCAGCTCGGCAATTATCTTGGTGTCCTTATGAAGCTTTGAATCATCCGTTGCATCAAGGATGTTAAAGCGCATGAGTGCGTGGTAAGGATTTTTTTCGTTACCTAAATAATCAAATCCGTTGTAGCGGGTATAACAGGTAGAGCTAAACGGGTCTACACCCAAGTACATAACACTGCTGGGGAGGGATACGGTAGCCTCCTCGGCGTGGCTGAAGGCACCGCCCATAACGCTTACAAGTCCCTCGGGCAGGTTTATATCTTTGATCAAGCCACAGCCCTGGAAGGCGTGTGAGCATATAGCCCTTAAGCCCTTGTTGAATTTTACAGTCTCAAGGGTGAGCCAGGAAAAAGAGAAGGCTTGATAGCCTATAACCTTGGTATTGGGATGAAGCACCGCCTCCTTTATATCGCAGGCGTAGGCAGCGTACAGGTATTTGTTGTTTGCGTTGCCCAAATAATCCACGCCGTTATAGGTGCTTCTTACCGCACTGGGCAACATAGAAAAGTCTGCTTTGCATTCAAGCAGGTTACTTGCACGGAAATCAAGCGTCTTAAGCTTGGGTACGTTATAAAGCACCCTGGAACCTATATACAATACGCTGGAGGGGATATTAATTTTTTCCAAAGTATCACTTTCCCTGAATGCATCGTCGTTTATGACAAGAACGCCTTCGGGTATATATATTTCTTTTACGTTTCTTGCAACGCCGCCAACTCTGGTAACGGGAAGCCCGTTGTACGTTGAGGGGAATACAACCAACGGAATCACATCATAAAGCCCTCCACTGCAACCCACGGTATATGCGGTGTGGGTGCTGTTAATGGTAAAGGAAAGATTGTCCATAGTAGGGATACAGTATTTGTATTCGCTTACCAAGCCTGCATCATACTTTAGTATATGGGAGGCGTCTATGTTATTAGTAATACCGTCTGCATTTATGTCGCCCTCGGAAAGTGCAAGGTCATCTTCGTTAATAAGCCCTGCATCGTATTTAAGCACCGTAGCAGCATCCCTGTTATCACTAACGCCATCACCGTTGACATCACCGGATGCGGTGTTGTCGGTTTCCTCGGCTATGCTTAAAGCCCCCTCTGCAAAAGCAGGCGTAAGGGTAAAACAAGCCGCAAGCAATAAGGATATAGCTATAGTAAAAATCCTCTTCATTATTACGTAACCTCCTGTCTATCGAAAATGTGTAAACGTTATTTTTTAATCAGACTATATTAAGCCTGCATCGTATTTAAGTATTAAAGTTGCGTCAAGGTTGTTGATTTTGCCGTCACCGTTCACGTCGCCTTTAGTAAAGGTTTGTATTATGCCTGCGTCATATTTAAGCACCGTTGCGGCGTCGAGGTTGTTGATTTTGCCATCCTCGTTTACATCACCCTTTTCCATGCGTACGTGTTGGGCGGATTCAATAGGAGCATTATCCTCTGCTACGGTGAGAGATACGGTATAGTCTATCACAGTCTTAAGGCTATCACACCCCTTAAAAGCAGACTCCCCTATCTCTGTAAGCGTAGAAGGCAGAACAATCATTTCCATAGCACAGTCGGCAAAAGCGTTTGCTCCTATGCCGCTTATTCCTTCGCTTACCACTACTTCTTTTATAAATTGGGGATATTCGCTCCAAGGAAAGCTGTCTACGGTGCCTGTGCCGGTAATAACCAGCCTTCCGTTTTTATCCAGCGTAAATTCGGCGTTTTCGCCGCATTTACCGCTTTCGTCCAGCCTTATAAGGTCTATACCTACACGTGACAGCTCCTCCTTGTAGTTTTTCATACAGTGCCAAGTGTGGCTGACAGTCTCGCCGTTTTCAAAAACCTCTTTTGTTTTGAAGATGTAAACTGTTTTGATAGGGGAAGAGGAAGGCGTGCCAAAGTCCACGTGCTGCACGCACAGAACGCCCGAGGGCAAAACTATCTCCGCAGGCAGCTTGGGGCAATAAAAGAACGAATCCAGTACAAAGGTACCGCTAAGGGTATCGGGAAGCACCAGCGTTTCCAGATTGGGCAAGGTAAACTCTGCGGAAAAAGGTATCTGTCTGCCCTTTATAACCAGCTTTTTTATTGAGTCACAGCCCTCAAATACATATCTGTGTATTCTGTTGCCGTAAAAGTTCAAGGTTTCCAGATTTTTTGCACCGGAAAACGCACGGTCGTGGATTTCCTCGGTGGTGCTTAGCATAGTGTATTCCTTATCAGGTCTACCCGCGGGATAGGAATAGAGGGTCTTTTTGTCCTTGGAATACAGCACTCCGTCCGTTGCGGAATAGTGTGGATTTGCACTGTCCACGCTTATGCTTTTAAGCTTGTAGTTGTTTCCTAAAAAAGCATCGTACAAGGTGGCATCGCCGTCCTCGTAATCGGAATGAAAGGCAAGCCCTGCAGGGATATGAAGCTCCTCCAGCGACCTACAGTCGTATAGCCCGTTTATGCCTATGCTTTTTATGTTTTTAAGGTCCAGCTTTTTAATAGAAATGCAGCTTGCAAAGCAGCCGCTGTTCAAATGCTGCAGAGTTGCGGGAAAGCTTACGGTTGTAAGTGCGGTACAGTCCATAAACGCACCTCTGCCCAGCCTGTTGATGCGCCCCATTATTGCCACAGAGGTCAAGGCGCTGCAGCCCATAAAGGCGTGGTCACCCATTGTTTCCAAAGACAAGGGAAGCTCTACCTTAGCAAGCGCTGTACAGCCCTCCAAGGCGGAGGTGCCTATGGCGGTTACCGTGTCGGCAAACACAAGCTGCTTTAAGTGCTTGTTGTTGCGGAAGGAATGGTCACCTGTGGCGGTTGTGTTGCTTTCCATAGTGTATTTTTCCGCAGTTTTGCCTGCAGGATAGTGCTTTAAGCTGTAGGTGCTGCTGTAGGTGCCGTTTTCTTTCTTGCAGCGCTCATACAGCACGCCGTCCTTCGACTTGTATGCGATGTTGCCCGAGGGAACCACATATTTTTCCAGCTTGGAGCTGTTATAGGGGGTGCCGTCCACCCGTGTACAGGTGGAGGACAGGGTTATTTTAGTAAGGTTGGGCATATTTTCGCCTTCGAAGATTATGCCCGTAATACCCTCGCTTAAGGTTATCTCCGTTATTTTTTCAAAGTATTGGCTTTGTACCCCGTAGTAGCCGAAGTATGCCAGCCCGGTGCCTGAAAAGTTAAGCAAGCCGTTATCGTACAGATTCCATTTTACAACGCTGCTTATCCAGCCCCAATCGTAAGCACTTGCCGCTTGGGAAAATGCGGCAAGGCAGCCAAGGCACATCAACGCCGCAAGTATAAAAGATGTTATTTTTTTCATTAAAAAGCCCTCCTACCAAAACAGCGTTACCGTTTGGTTTTTCTCGTCCGTTTTCAAATAAACGGTGTATTCGTTACTGCCCTCGTTCAGGACAATAGAAAGTCGTGTGTAGATACCCTTGCCCTTCTCAGTTCTAAGCTCGTAGGGAATGCCCTCGGCAGAATAGTACAGGTTTACCTGAGGGAAAAGTGCAAGCTCGTTGCTGGTTTTCATACCGCTAACGTAGCCGTCCTTGCCCGATACCGCCGTGTATACCTTGCTTGTGTCGGCGTAATCGGAAAGAATAAGCCATACGCCCTCTACACCCTCGCCTGTATCGGCATCTACTATCCTTACGGTGTAGGGGTGCTCCTTTACTCTGGAAAGTCTTACGGTGATGTTGCTTTCAAACACATCCACCTCAAGGCTTTGGCTTATATACCCTTGGCAGGTAAAGCTTAGTCCGCAAGTTTTTTCGCCTTCTCCGTTGTGTTCTATAAGCGGCGGCAAAGTTACTTTTCCGTTTGCGTCTGTGTAAAATCCGCTGTCCTTGTACTTGTACCTTGTTACGTGTACGTTCCTTACAGGCTTGCTTGTATCTGCATCCAGCACGGTAACGGTGCAAGGTGCAAAGCTTGCCTTTTTATAGGTAGCTACAAACATCCTTATCGGTGAGCTGTAGAGGGATATAAGCGGATGCTTTGCCTCAAATACGTCGGTGGTATAAGCGGCATAGGTGTCCGTACCGCCAAAGTGTACGGTATAACTCCCCTCGAAAACCTCAAACCTTGCAAGCCCGTTGCTGTTGGTGTTTACGTAGTCTATTTTGTTGCCCTTGCTGTCACAAAGCCATACTGTCAGGGCTGCTTCCCTTATGTAATGGCTGGCAGTGGGGTAACGTACTGCTCGCTCCTTGTCGTACACCTGTATGTAAACAGGGATGCGGTCGTTTTTTCCGTAGTTTCGGCAATCATCATTCGGGTATATCCCTTCAGGAGTGATGCGTGTGCTCTGCAACGAAAGGTGCTCCTTGGGGGTCGGTACGGACGGTGTATCCGTGGGTTTGTCTTGGGGGGTGTCCCGAGGATTATCTTGAGAGGTGTCTTGGGGTGCGCTTACCTCGGTGCTCTCGTCCGGATCGGAGCTTTCTTCGGAGGTGCTTGCCTCAGTGCTCTCGTCAGCCTCATAGCTTCCATTGGCTACGCTATCCTCTGTCTTGCTTTCGTTCTCGCTGCTGTCGCTTTGAGAGGAGGAAGGCAAAGCGTCAGGCTCGCTTTCGGGGTTTGTCAGCAGGCAAAGGGCAATAACGGCGCCTATCAATACCCCTGCCAACACAACCCAAAGGCTTGCTTTTTTGTATTTGATAACCTTGGATATACGTTGCTTTGCATCTATTTCACCGAAAGCAACTCTGCAGGGTGCAAGACTGCCTTTATCCGTGCAGAAGTACAGAAGCGTTTCTGCGTAAAGCTTTTTGTATTCGTTCGTTTTGCCGTTTATTACTCTTTCGTCACACGCCCTCTCTATATCCTTACAGAAAAGGGTGTATGCGCACCACACGAAGGGGTTAAACCAATGCAAAGACAGTATAAAGTAGCCCAAAGCTTTTTGTAAATGGTCACATCTGGCAATATGTGCACGCTCGTGGGCAACTATCACGTCTCTGTAACTCTCGTTTATATATGAGGGCAGATAGATTTTTGGTGAAGAAATCCCCATTATAAACGGAGAGGATATGTTGTCGCAGATATAAAGCCTTTCGCCTGTTTTTACGTTTGCCGCCACACGCTTTTTTAAGCGCAGATAGCTTACGATAAAGTACCCAAGCATAATAGCCGTGCCTGCCAGCCATATACTTCCGCCCAGTGCGAGGGGCTGTATCCTCTTAGGTGCTGTGGTTACGTTCTCCAATGCCGGCTCCGAGGGGCTTGGTATCGGCGTTTCCTGCGGCAACTGCACTTGTAACGGCGGCACAGTTAACGGCGCTTCGTAAGCAGGCGTCTTTGTGACGGTTTCCGCAAGCGTAACGCTATCGGGCATAAGGCTGTACGGGCTTTCCGCCAAAACGGGGCACAAAAGCCGCACGGCGACCATAACCCATAAAAGTGAGCACAGACCACCGGGGAGTTTTTTAAGAATGGGTCTGAAAACAAGCAACGCAATCACCACAAGTGCGGCAGAGATGCTCATTCTCAATATTGTTTCAAATATATTACTCATCGTCGCCTCCGCTTATTTCTTCTATCATCCGTTTGATAAGCTCGCTTTCCTCCTTGTTCAGCTTTTTGCCGGAGGTAAACGCTGCGATAAAGGACGGCAACGAGCCCTCAAACATTTCGTTAACAAACTGCTGGCTTTGCATACTGTAAAACTCGTCTCTGGTTACGACAGCCTTAACTATACCGTTTTCATTGCAAAATATTCCTCTAAGGCTAAGTTTTTTCAAAACGGTATAGGTGGTAGATTTTTTCCACCCCAACTCGTTTTTACAAAGCTCCACAAGCTTGCCCGAGCTTAAGGGTTGATTATTCCACACGATATCGGCAAAACGTGCCTCAACCGCGCCCAGCCTTTTTTCTTCCATAACCCTTTTCTCCTTTCCGTTCGGTCTATCGCCTATAGACCACAAGTTTATATTAACACACCTAATACCACTTGTCAACACTTTTTTTAAGAGCAAAAAAGACACCACCCGCCTCGGCGGTCTGACCGACGCCTTCGCCCTGTAACCGTCAACCGTCGCCACGCGATAAACAAAGACAAGGAGCTACCTCAAATGCTACGTTTTTGCATTTGAGGTAGCTCCTTGATGTGTTTTTCAAGACATCAAAAGTAATTGTTTCTAATCGGTGCACGATAGCTGCCGGTAATCTTCCGTCAAAAGACGGTAAAAGATTAAAACTCCACAGGCTGCTTATTTACCGTGCCCTACGGGGCCCCCGTTTGAATACAATTAATAAGGGAGAGTAAATTATAATTAATTATTTTCTAAGGAGATTTTTCATAGCAAGGCAGTCAGCCGCAGAAACGACACCGTCATTATTAACATCTGCAGCCGTCCTGTAGGCAGGCTTGAGACCTTCCCTGCTCACTATGGATGCGGAAAGACTGAGATAGTCTATGGCAGAAAACGCACCGTCGCCGTTAATGTCGCCGTAAATTGACATATTGTATCTTTGGTTGCCGTCAACTACGAAACAGCCTGTGCCGACAAAAGCGTTATCCGGCAGGATATTGCCGTTAGGATCCTTCCAGTCAAGCTCTTTCCCCATTTCGGCTTTAAGCTCGGCTACCGTTTTGGAAATTTCTACACGCCATACGGCAGGCATGGGAACAGTAACTTCGGGGCGAACTATCTGCGCCTCTCCACATACGGTTACACTTTTAACCTCATCCAAACGGCAGTAATACTCAGCTTCTGCCGCCGTACCCTTTACGCTTATATTGGTGGTATAGCGGGAGACAAAGAAGTCTCTTTCCCTTCTTTCCTCGGGCACGTACTTTTCAAAAAAGCTCATATTTGACTCGTAATAATCGACAACACCGATTTCGGCAGGAACATACTTGGAATCAACCAACCATATTTCCAGCGTTCTGAGGTCGCCGTCGGTCATTTTTTCGTACTCACCCTCAGGGAAGGAGCTAAGCTTTTCCATCCAAGCGGTGTCGTCACTTTCGTTTTCCACAGCCGCCACGGGTAATACAGCCATGCTTAAAATCAACATTGCGGAAATCAAAATCTTAATAATGTTCTTCATAATCTTTTCCTCCTTTAACAGATAATAAGCTTATTTCTTCCTCCTTAAACTATATAAGTCCTGCATCGTATTTAAGCATCATCGTAGCATCAAGGTTATTAACCTTGCCATCGTCGTTCAAGTCGAAATCGCCGGCGCTTTCTTCGGGCAGTTCATCAATTCCGGCATCGTATTTTAATATCGCCGTTGCATCCAAATTATTGCATATACCGTCACCGTTTACATCGCAGGGGGCAAAAACGCACACCTTGCACACCTGTTTTACCCAACCGTATTCACCTTTGCGTATAACCGTAACGGAAGTTTCACCTTCTGTAATGCCTGAAATTACAGCAGTTTTGTTATAAACGTCGCCTGTTGAGGAACTTGTAGTTCCTCCATAGGTGGACACGCTTGCGATATCAGTATTGTTGCTTTGCCATATTTCTTCAAAGTAATAATCTATTGCACCGCCAGGGCCGCCTATAAACAAATCATCAAAAATATATACAGTTTTTATACCTTCAAGGCGTGACAGCGCATCCGCCGCCTTTACATATCCATAGTTGTAAAAAACGTCGCTCGTTAGATCTACTTCACCGTAATACAAATGGCTTTCACTTTTTGTTGCTTGAAGTCCCGAGGGGCGGTCTATCAGTATTTCTTCTCCAAAAACATCAATGTGAGGCCAAAAATGCCATATCCCCTGTTGGGCAAATGTCTCTTCTGTAAAAGCGTCTTCGTCAATCACATTCGGGTCAACGGAAAACGCAATACCTCTCCACGAGGAGGTGTAAACTTCCGAGTCATAGCTTTCAATAGCAAGCTCAGTTTTACCACCGAGAGAAACATAAACAGTCTCCTCGGATAGTCTCATATAAATATCCTTTTCATAGTTGTTTTTGTAGTGATTTGTAGAAGCACTTGTTACCAAAGAATTTTCCGAAAGCGCCGATATAGCTTCATCAACATCACAGTTTTCAGAGATATCTAAAATTAGAGTATAGCAATATGTTCCGTCAACAATTGTTTTTTTCAGAATGTGTACAGCAGAACATTCCACCTCGGGAAAATCCTGTGTATCAAAATTGGTTTCCATAGATGTCTCAAGCTTTACGATGATGCTTTTTTCACTGTAATCACTCGTTTCGTCATCAGCGGAAGCCTTTGTGATAAACAAGCCGTTAAAGTACAAAAATCCAAGGTTTACAGTCAACAGCCAGCATAAAAGTATCGCTATAATTCTTTTCATAATACTTTTTCCTTTTCAAGAGCTTATATCAGTCCTGCATCGTATTTAAGTATAGCAGCAGCATCAAGGTTATTAACAGCTCCGTCGCCGTTATAATCTGCCAAATCGGTATCTATACCGTCTATTATAGCCGCATCGTATTTGAGCACGGTAGAAGCGTCGAGATTATTAACCTCTCCGTCGCCGTTTACATCGCCCACGAACACCTCGTCACCGGAGATGCCTTCATCTAACCTGCCGCCGAGATTCCAAGATATATCAGTCACTGTTTCGGCGTTGGCGTATTTTATTATTTCTTCCTTTGTGGCATCCAATATAATAGTACCTGTAACTGCGCCTACATACTCGACCCTGCGGTTTTCGGTATCAACATAGGTAGCCAAGAATTTATCGTTTGATTCTTTATAGATCGACTTATAGACAAGAAGCTTTGTAGCTCTGTAGTTCTCCTTTTCCTTGTATATTTCTTCGTCGATTTTCGTGTTTATATCCTCTTCCGACAAGCCTTGACCTGCAAGCTCGATGCGTACAGCCTCTTCTATGGCGGGAGCAACTTGAGCTTTGAAAGCGTTGCTATCCTCGTACACGGCAGGGTCCATATTATAGTCTTCACGCAAAACGCGTGTTATGGCTTCATATTCCCCTCCGTTGCGCCAAATATAAATAGATACCAATTCGTCCTCAGTCATAGACTCCATTTTTTCCAGAAGCTCTGCCTCGATCTTGTCGCTCCACGGTGCTGTGTCTGTAGCGGTGGTGGGTAAAACCCAAATGCCTATAAGTATAAATACGGTTGTTAAAATAGCTATAATTCTTTTCATTATCGTTTCCTCCTTCGTGTGCAAGAAAAATATTATTGAAGTGTGATATCTAAACCCGAATCGTATTGCAAAACCAATGTAGAATCAATATTATTAACTTTACCGTCTTTGTTTACATCGGCAATGAAAAATTGCTCGGGAGTTAGTTCGACAACGCCTGAATCATATTGTAATATAAAACCTGCATCTAAATTATTGGTAACACCATTAAGGTTTGCGTCGCCCGGCCTCCACTTGATCCAAGTTACACAAACAGGAATACTTGCCGAAACAATCCTGCTTGCATTCAGCTTGTAATGATAATTTCCTGTTTCTCCGCTTGGTACAGTATACTCAATAATTTCTATATTATTGACGGGAGAGGCAGAAGAGCTTATTACAGAATAAGACGAAGTTTTCAAAAGTGAAAGGTCAACATTATCAAAATCGTTTACCGATGTGATAAGACTATCACGAGTTTTGTAAAATGTCATCAAAATTCGAACTCTTTCGCCTTGATTCAATTGTCCCAGTGTCATTTCAACAACGGAATTGCTTTCGGTTAAATTGAAAAGTTGTGTACCGGAGCCTAGATTTTTCGCAGCGTTTACCGCCCTTGCTGCGTTAACTAAGCCCGCACCGCTTACTTCTCTTAGGTAACTACCAATGTTCACATCATCAACACAATAGTAGTGTTCAGTATCGTCTCTGTCGGGATTGATTTTGCTGTAATCCGCACTGGCTAACAGTATATTTTTTGCTTCTTGGGGAGTTATATCTGGATTAGCCTCAAACATTTGTGCCACAACGCCGGTAACGTTCGGTGCGGATAGGCTCGTCCCGTGACTTGGGCTGATAGTAAGGCTTGAAGTTACATAGGAAATATTACAACCGGGAGCAGAAATGTCGGGTTTGTTCGGAACATAGTCGGCTTCAATATAACTTGACCCGCTTAGCATTTTATACGGTGAAGGCAAGGTGCTTGTAGCAGAATTTTTAGTATAAGCGTTGCCGACACATATAACATTCAACGCCTTGCTGGGACTTATTAAATTTATCGTATTAGGATCTAATTCGTTTGAATCTGGATAATTGCGGATATTACCTGCCGCATTGACAACCACTACATCGTTGGAAGCTAGAATTCTGTCAACTTCTCGGTCTATGTACGAATATTTTGCTGCATCACTCTCTACACGATAACCTGCGCTAATGTTTATCACCGAACACCCTTCTTCTGTTAATGAAAGTATTGCATTGTACAAGGTCTTGGAGCTGGATATGGGCGTTAAAATCACAGATGCCATAGGAACTATTCCCTCATATGTTTTTCCGCCTATAGTAATAGGTTGTCCAACGATTAAGCTTGTCACTTTTGTTGCATGGAGGCTTACTCCTTTGTTTAACGGAGCTCCGTTGTCACCTGCGTTATCCAAAATGCGTAACCTTTCTTCAGGAAGATTGAGCAATTGCGGATGGGTTGCATCGTAAACCCCTGGTTCGATTATACCTATTTTTACATTTTGCCCCTTGTAACCTGTTCCGTCGTTATAACGAGAGCTTTTTGTGCCTGTTACTGTGTCTGCGTGAATTTGATACAAAGCAGGATCTTCCGCCTCTACTAATTCCGCAGGTGCATTAAATGAAATGTCGTTAACCTCTTTAAGTTTCGCATATTCAACAATTTCTTTTTTTGTCGCATCCACTACAAGTGTAGCAGTTACTTTACCTTTATATTCTACTTTTCTGTTAATAGTATCAACATATAAGTCTAAAAATTCTTCATTTGATTGGGTAAAAACTTGCTTAAGAACTTTTAATTTTGTTTCTCGGTATTTGTTGTTAACATTATATATTTTGTCCTCAAGACTTTTGTTAATGTCGATTCCCGATTTTGTAATATCTTTTATTTCGTCGTTTTGGAAAGACATAGCTAAACTTGGTACAATTTCGGCATTAAATCTGTCTCTGTCCTCATATACTGCAGGATCCATATTCTTTTCTTCGCACATGATTTTTTCGAACTTTTCCCAAGTTGCACCGTCATCAAGCCAAAGGTACACAGAAATTAAATCGTCGTCAGCTTTTGTTTGCATTACTGCCCAAAGCTCCTCATCAATTTTGCTACGCCAGTCTTGCTCCAAATCTGTACTGCTTGCGTTAATGCTGTGTGATGTTGTACAGGAAAAAGCAAAAACGATACAAAGCAATAGAGCAAATGTCTTGCTAAAAAGTTTGTTCTTGATATACATACATACGCCTCCTAAAATAACAAATAAACACTTATTTTTCCTAACTCAGTTTAAGTGCCGCCGTTGTAGCAGCATCTTTACTCAACTCTTGCAAAACCATCCCTTGTTTTGAATTTTTAACATTTTCATTGCATCCGCACCCCTTATAGATTTTTGCCGAAAATAAGCGAAAAGGAACCGATTTTTGAAAAACCGATTCCTTTACAACACGGCATTTTTTCGGTCTTCACCCTATAAGTGTATAAAAAGGGGGAAACGTCTAAATAAATTTTATCGTGTTTACAATTTGTTTACAACTTTGAGGAGGGAGGTGGTGGATTTTGAAATTATTTGCTTGAAAAAATGAGCATAGGCGGCAGGTGAGAAAAGCTGTTGTTATAGATATCCTTTACCGTAAGGGTAAAAGAATCCTTTTCAAACACACAGCTTCCGGAAAAGTAAAGCTCTTTTCCGTCCTCGCTGTAAAAGGAAGCTGTTTTCTCCGCAACGTCGGAAAAAACTACGCTTAGCTTTACTGCATCGCCTTTTGCGCCCACGAGAGAGGCGTTTTCTACCTTGCCGTCGGCACTGACGGAAAAGGTGATGTTGCCATCATCGCATCTCCAGGTGGTGTTTGGGTAATCGGTAGGGCGTTTTGCCTCACCGCCGCAGGCGGTAAAGCAAAGGGCGGCAACAAGAAGCAGTAAAAAAGCAGTCTTAAGCTTCATAGTATCCTCGCATTATGTATTTCAATTAGTCCTTGGGGCAGCAGTCAATCGAATTAGTAGAATAAAGAGTTTGTGACTTGATATAATCGCAGTCCTCGCAAATAGTAACATTGTATAGTTTCAAATCGCATCTGGGCACAATAGTTCTTACCTTATGATGAATAACCGAAACCTGCTTTGTAATATAGTCGTGGCCGAAAAGGGTGCAGCCCAAGCCGTAGGTCTGTGCGGAACCGTCTCTAAGTCCCACAAGGCTTTCTGCAATAATTTGCTTGGTATCGGCAGAAAGGCTTTCATCCTCAAAGCTAACCGTGTATTCTTCACCGTTTATCTCATAATTATAAACGCCGTTATCACCTGTGGCAGAAACGGCAAAGCCTGCCGTCATAAGTAAAATCACACATAATAAAACGTTAACTATTCTCTTCATTGTTTATACTCCTCCATATTTTCAATTATATAAATCAAGTCCTCGTATTCATTTGCCTGTATAGTATATCCACAGTTATCAACGTTGGTGTAGGCTCCGTATTCATAGGCTGTAGGTTTATGCATAACATATCCAACGCCACCGTGCATATAAAGGTCTTCGGTCTCAAAGGCACCCTCGGTAGGCAAAAGCTCCGTCTCAATTAATATATTTACTTCGTCTTTATCAGAGCCTATAAATATCCACTTACCGCCTCTGTAACTGTTGGTTACTTTCACGCTGTCAAACGTAATACCCTCAGGGAAGGATGCGGGATACATAATATTTAAGCTTTCTTTTTCTACTGCTTCTTTTATCGTTGCGTATTCTCTGGCTTCGCCCTGATTGAAGAAGGTGTAATCGCCCTCGTTATACTTGGTTCCATCGGAAGACATAGCCATTTTGCCGATATAATCAAACAAATTAAACCCAAGGGCAGAGGCAACCACGGTGCCGCCGATTATAAGCGTAGCAACAGCCGCCGCTATTATAAGGGCACGCTTCATACCAAAACGCTTGCGTGCAGGTACGGTGTGTTTCTCCAAGGTCTTGTTAACAATCGCCATAAAGTCCTCGTGAGACATTATGTCCGTTTGTCTCTCACTGAGTATCTCCGCGCATTCGCTTATAAAATCAACGTCGCCCTCTCCCAAACAAAGCATATCAGTCTCACTGTCCACAAGCTTTTCCAGGGTAGCCGTGTCTAAGTCTTGCAAAGCAAGGTCGCCGGCGGCAAGCATAGCTCTTATCTCACCAAGCGTAAGGTTTTCAAGTTCTTTTTTATCCATTAAATCCCTCCTCACTTATTAATATGTACAAAACACGGAAAACGTCTAGAAAATTTTTTTATTTTTTCAAATATTTTTCTTTATTTGATCTAAAATCTTATCTTTTATGGTTTTCTTAACGTTTCTGACCGTGCTGGGAGTTAAACCAAGCTCCCTTGCTGTGGCTTCTGCAGTTTTCTTTTCTATATATAAACTCTGATATATTTGCTTTTCACGCTTGGTCAGCGTATCTAAAAGCTTTTGCGGAGTGCCATTTTGTAGCCAAATGCTATACAAAGCCTCTTCAAAGGTTGCATCGGGCCCGATTATCTTGGCTTGCTCTAACGGAAAGGAGTTAGCGCCCTTTTTATTGTTATTTATCACCGTAAACGCCGTTAGCTTTGCAGAAACTATAACCCAAGCCGCCGGATTGGGATGAGCCTCAAGTACAGATATTTTTTCGCACATAAGCAAACACAGCTCACTAATACACTCCTCAATCAAATGCCCGTGCTTATCTCCAAGAGTTTTCCGAATCATATGTTTTATAGCTGATTCGTTTTTTGTCAACAAATTCTCTATAAACTCCCTTTGGTCATTGGTTAAAATAAAGCTTGGCTTGGGATTGTCTTTCAAAACCACACCTCCTTTGCTTTTGGATTATAAAGGTAAATCCTTATAGGATATATCTTCGATTTTCGATGCTATATAAGTAGTTATACAAACGTACTGCGTTTATTTTATCATAAAATAATTGTCAAGTAAATACAAAAACCAAAAATCGCTTACGATAAATCCATTCTTACAAAAAAACACCTCCCGTTTTACAACGAAAGGCATTCAGACCGCTTACAAAGCTAAAAGTCCGCAGTCTGAAGCCGAAGTTCCTGTTGTTTCAGGCGCTTCGGCTTTTTTGCTTATTAAACGTTTTTGTATTTGTCCTCTTCGTTTTCAACCATAACGCAGGTGTCGTATTTACCGCAGGTGGGGCGGAACATTTAGCTCCTCGGCGGTTTGTGCTTCATCATTAATTTGGGTTGGTTTCCCATACAGGCATTCTAAGAAAACGGAAGATTCCAACACGGTCACCAACCTTAAGTGTTTTAAGGTCGCCCTTGTGAACGAAAACAAAGTCTCCCTCCTTACCGTTATCAAAAGCGATAGCAAGGGTACATTCAACAACGCCCATCCCGCTATACGTTTCCAAGCCGTTAGCTCCGCCGTGGCTCCTAATATAAGTTTCCTTGAAATCCTTTATATCAGTCACGGTGCCAAAGCGTTTGCGAGGCGTTAAAAACAGGTAGGCTTTTGTAAAATAAACGCTAAGGGCAAACCACAAAACGTACACGCCCACATAAGGCACGCTCACTCCGTATCTGGATACCGTCGCCCAGATAAAAAGCGACAAAACAGCAGTAGATATAAGCATAATTATAGCGCTTAACAGCTCTTTTCTTCTCAGGTCTGTTCTGCCTTCTTCTGCTCTATACATAGCACTACCCCTTTCCTTTTATTATACTGCATAAAATCAAGTTCCCGTGAGCTAAAAGTTAAACAATTTTCCCTCTATTAAAATTATATCACCCCCCCCCGAAAATTGTCAAGAAGAAGTTACCTTTACACCCAAGGGTGACAAGCCTTGATGCTCTTTTAATATAGGGAACACAGAGAACCGTCCCCTGTGTTCCAGAGAACCGTCCCCTGTGTTCGTTTGGGACTAATTAACATCACCGCTTCATTAGTTTATAAAGCAAGAATGATAAGATAACGCCTGAATCTACTATAATAATCCAATCCCAAACGTCTGCACCATTATTCGCTATCGTTATTGCAGAAAGAACTATGGAAAGTACCAATAGAATGGAATGGATAATGTCTGATTTTTTCATATGATTTCACCTCTATTCAATTGCTTGAGCTATTCCTTTCACCATTCGTATAACTCCAGAAACAATATAATATATTCCTTTTGCCTTGGTAACCATCGTTGGCTCCGGAGTTAAAAGCAAACCTGTACCTTTTCCTATGTTGTACATCCCCGTGCCTATGCTAACAGCCGCCTTTGCAGTTGTTAACACACTAAAGTCTGATTCTTTCAATTTAGTACGCCAGTACTCAAAAGCTCGTTCAACACGGCATCTCGCTACCGTTTCTTCAACGGTCGGAAAAAGTCCATGGTAGCATTTTGGAGTATTAGCCATATAATCTTGTCGCATTTGATTATACTTGCTGTATGCAATTTCGATCGCCCTATCTACCGATATTCTTGCGCCACCTTCCCAAGCATCTGCGTTAACAGACAAAGCCTTTTTATAATCCTCTTCCGTTCCATCTCCTTGAATTATTCTGATTGCCCACTGTGGAATAGGATCTTGACCGTCAATGTCAATCATATTGACTGGATTGTTCAAACAATAAGCAAACATATTGTTGCCGAGAATGCCTTGTCCCGTGGAAACATACGCATCAGCGTTAAGGAACCTACCAACAACAGGGTCATAATAGCGGGATTGCAGATAGTAGAAGCCTGTATCGGTATCGTAGTAGTAGCCACGATATCTAAAAGGATTAACATTGGCGATATGTGATGCGTTAGCAGAAACATCATTACCATTTGCATCGGTAATAGCAGTTATCTCACCGAAAGCGCTGTATTCATACTTTGCGACAAGCTGTCTGTTTTCGTTATAGATGCCTATAACGTCACCCTGTAGGTTTTTGGAGAACACGTAGCTGTAGCCGCCGTATACCATACCCATTATGGCGCCTTTGTCGTCATAGGTATAATATATGTTCGTTCCAAGGCGGTTTTCCGCTACTATCTTGTTACCGTCAAGGGTATACTTGGTAGTACCTACATGCTCTGCGGTTTCATCGTAGTGTAGCTTTTGCGTACGTATACCGTCAGAGTTGTAAACGTAGGACGTAATATAGCCGTTGGTATTTGCAAACAGGGTCATTTGCCTGCCGTACCACTCTATCATCTGAGCATTACGCCACTTTAGAGGATTACCTATTGCATCATAGGTAATAGCAGTGCCGTTATAGCTTGTAAGCAAATCGCCCCAAGGGTATCACAACAGCTTGTCCACTAGAGGACGGGACGCAAATCCCGTCCCCTGTTGTGATGCTAATTATAAAGCCTTTTTAGCTAATACTCCTCATAACTACCTGTCCTGTTTGTGGATTATAAACGTAAACGAGAGAAGGGTTGTGAGGAACTACTTCATACGTCCTGATAAACAATCCATCTTCTATCTTGATATTGCCCCATTGTCCAACGCCTGTGACAGCTTCGGTATGTGTAACCTCGCCGCTATTACTTACCTTAACCAAGTAAGCAACATCGCCATCGGTAATATCTCCGTACAGCACACCTTCATAAGAATACAACTCAATAACCTCGGTGTTTTCTTTGAGCACGGCTTTATCCGTTCCGTCCGCGTCTATGCGGTTAAGCACAGTAGTCTTGCCATCTGTGCCTTTATCTATGTAATAGATATAATCGCCACACTCGGCATAACTCACAAGCTCACGCCCATCCTCTACAAAGCCCTCTACCTTTTCTTTAAGTGATTCGTCTCTGCCGGAGCATTTTTCCGCCATTTCATCGGAGGGTATTGTCTGCATCACGTCTATCTTGCCGTCGGCATCAACAATAATGCTGTTGGGATAATTAAGGAATCCTATTCTATCGCCCTTTAGCCTACACCAACGAAGACCGCTAACAGTATATTCACCCGTATCAACTTCCGTTGTCACATCGGTTATAAGGTCTAAAGAATACAGATGCCCTATGCCGTCCTCATCGTTTTGCGTAAAATAAAGACTCCCGCTTCCCATGTGGAAATACACAGACTTTACGTTTTCAAGCAGCTTTTCTTTTGTGCTGCCGTCGTGGGAAAGTCCATATACATCATCTGAGCCCGAAGCGTTTGATACAGCCACGTACAGCCATTTCGAGGTAACGCCTACAACGTCGGCATACAAACGGTCACCCTCTGCCACTCCAAAAGCCGCCTTTGATACTATCATGGCTTTGTCGGCAAAGTCAGACTTTGAAACGCGTACCACTCCGTCGTCTTTATCGCCGCCGATAGATGCCTTTACGTAAAAGAAGTTGTCAGGCGTTTGGGCATAGTGATAATCAAAGGTATACTCGCCACCGAACTTGCCTATCTTTTCGTTTTCGGCTGAAACGTAAGAGGAGTGAAGGCTTTGTTCTGACGAACCGACATTGTCGGTTTCAGCGGTACAAGAGCCTAAAGAAACGATAATTGCCAGTAGTAATAATAGTCCTATGCATCTTTTCATACCACACGTCTCCTTTATTTACACCTTAATATTTCGCCAATTTCCAATTCCGTATAGTTGCTCTCTTAATATCCAAAAACCACTAATTTGAAAATGACAGGGATCATCATCAATTAAAAAGGCACCTATCTGACACAATGTTCTCCCCCACACAAGACCGCAGCTTTCGCCTATAGGACCGACGATGTCCCAACGAGGATCATCTACGTTATATGTCTGATAAATAACATTATTATGAAAATATTCGGCATTAAAATCTCCGGAAGTTATATCATCATAATACATTTCATCCCAAAACTGGAAATCGAAAGCCCATCCATATATGTGCGGACCGTAGGTGAAGTCAGGGTCTTCATCCCTTGATCCCCATGTTACAAATAAAGTGTGTCCTGCATCGTATGATTTAGCTAAAAACATAATTGCATCAAATCTCAATTCAAACACCACAGACGACAACATAGTTCTATTATGCTCACGAATATAATCCTGTATTTCAATCCACTGAGTATTTGGCTCAACGAAATGTTTCATAATAATATATTCAGCAGTACAATGGTTATGAGAACAGTCGCATCCGCCTTGCAAACAAGACTTTATACCGGAAGCCGTAGAGCATAACCCAAAAGCATCTGCTCCGTTAATTGGATTATTCAAACAATAAGCAAACATATTGTTGCCGAGAACACCTTGACCGGTGGAGACAAGAGCATCAGCGTTAAGGAACCTACCAACAACGGGGTCGTAGTATCTTGTTATGAGATAGTAGAAGCCTGTTTCGGAGTCGTAGTAGTAGCCTCTGTAACGGAAGGGGTTTACAGAACCGATGGTGCTTGCCATAGAGCCTGTGGTGCTAAGTATAGCACCGTAAGGGGTGTATTCGTACTCTACGACCAAGGTGCCGTAGGCGTTGTAGATGCCTGTTATATCGCCCTGTAGGTTTTTGCGATAGTAGTACAGAGTGCCGTTATAGGACATACCCGTGACTGCACCGTTTGCGTCGTAGAAGTAGTATAGCCAGTCACCGCTTCTGCTTTCCGCTATCAGCTTAGTGCCGTCGTAGATATACTCGGTAGAGCCGGTAAAATCACCGTTTGCATTAAAAACGTTCTTCTGCGTACGTATGCCGTCGGCATTATAGGTGTAATTATATATCTCACCGTTGGAATTTGAAAACAGGGTCAAATTCCTGCCTTGCCACTCTATCGCCGTGGCGTTACGCCACTTGAGGGGGGTGCCTATTGCATCGTAGGTAATAGCCGTGCCGTTATAGCTTGTAAGCAAGTCGCCACAAGGGCATCACAACAGCTTGTCCCCCAAGGGACGGGACGCAAATCCCGTCCTCCTGTTATTGTTTGGTTATGCTTATGCTAATTATTCGAACAGCATTGGTATGTTTTTCTTAAGCAGTTTAAGGTTAAATTCCTTGCAACGCTGGATATGCTTTTCCAAAATACTGTAATCTTGATTTATATAAGCCAAAACACTATTGTAAATTACCATTTCACTCCAAGGGCAACGGCGTTCTATAAACTCAAGATTTCTATACTCTTCCAAAATGCGTCTTTTTCTGTCTTCGTCATTTGCTATTTCTTTAATTTTGTTTTCAAACTTTTCAAAATCTCCGTACAAATACTCATAGCAAGAGATATAGGGAATGTATCTGGATAAAGAGACTACATCTTTTGGTGTAATTTCTTTATCAAAGGCAGGAAAAACAATTTTTTCAAGCTGTTCACTTATACTTTGCAGCTTTATCCCGTATGTACGAGGCTGGGACAAAGGTGCTTTGTATTTGGGCAGTTCTTTGTTCGCCCAAAGCATTTCATTAGTATAGCGCACATAAGTATTATGAGGAGTTAAACCAAAGGGCAAGTTTTGTACAGTTGTTGTAGCACCATAAAAAAGGTCAAAATCCCCCAGGGTTTCAACATTAAAGCATATAAGTGCCAACACGTCGTCGTGGACAAATTTTGCCCACTGCAAACAGCTTTTCTTAAAAGGAACAAAGCCTTTCTGTATTAAACGATCGTAAAAATTTTCTTTTACAAATTCCTCAGTCGGTTTCAAATAATGTTTTATTGCCATTTGTTATCCTCCAAACATTAAGCCGCCATTGCAAAACCAGCGGCAGCAGCCGCAGCGGACGCAGTACCGAATATCAACGCAATTGCGCTCGTTGCCAAAACAACTACTACACCAAATATATTCGTACCTATATCGGGTGTTAGATTAAAATTAAAACTATAGTTTGCTGTCGGATTTTTCACAGCTTCCTCGACCGGTTCTCTTTGAGTCAACGGTTTTTCATACTCTACAATATCAAAATCGTACAAAATAATCCCCGGAGCTACTGTTCGATAACTAACCTTAAAAGCATACTCCCCCGAGAAATACTCTGCCCCGCAAAAAAACTCTCCGGATATAGTTAAACTTCCAAGCATTAGTGTTTTTCCGTCATATTCTTTTCCGTTGTATTTTAATAACGACATCAGTCCCAATGATATGCCGCAAGTTTTAGAATTGTGTTTCACTTCCCAAAACATACCGGTTTCAGAGTCCAATACATCTACTCTTTTTCCGTTTTTTAATGCTACCTCACGCAAATATCCGTATTTTTTCGATATATCAAGTTGAACTTGCCGATGTATGTATCCAATCCATAACTTTTCTCTTAAAAGTTTCCATTTGAGAGAAAAAGCACCCAAACTGTCAATACTATTTATAGGGTCATTCAAACAATATGCGAACATATTATTGCCAAGAATGCCTTGACCTGTGGAAATATGAATGTCAGAGTTGATGAAGCGGCCTACTTGGGGGTCGTAGTATCTTGTTATGAGGTAGTAGAAGCCGGTTTCGGTGTCATAGTAATAGCCTTTATAGCGGAAGGGGTTGATGTTTGCTATGTGGTTAGAGTTAGCAGAAACATCATTACCATTCGCATCGGTAATTGCTGTTATCTCGCCGAAGGCGCTATACTCGTACTTAGCAACAAGCTGGCGGTTTTCGTTATAGATGCCGATTACGTCACCTTGCAGGTTTTTGGAGAACACGTAGCTATAGCCGCCGTATACCATACCCATTATCGAACCCTTGTCGTCATAGGTATAATATATATTTGTTCCAAGGCGGTTTTCCGCTACTATCTTGTTACCGTCGAGGGTGTACTTGGTAGTACCTACGTACTCGGCGTTTTCGTCGTAATGCACCTTTTGCGTACGTATACCGTCAGAGTTGTAAACGTAGGATGTAATGATATTGTTTGTACCCGCAAACAGGGTCATTTGCCTGCCGTACCACTCTATCATCTGAGCATTACGCCACTTTAAGGGATTACCTATCGCATCATAGGTAATAGCCGTGCCGTTATAGCTTGTAAGCAGGTCGCCCCAAGGGTATCACAATAGCTTGTCCCACAAGGGACGGACGAAACTCCCGTCCCCTGTTATAATGTAACACTTATGTGATAAGCATAGCAGATGATGTCAACACAGAGAACCGTCCCCTGTGTTTCCGCCGCAAAGACATCCTCGGTTTTACGTTTGCCTTGGTAGGTTTCGTGAACGATCAATTTCACCTTACGCATAATTGCCTCCTTCTTCGTGAGAGTAACAGTTGAAGGGAGATTAACCCCTCCAACTGTTTCCTCACTTGGAAGCAATTTTGTAACCGTTAGGTTAGAGAATGTTGAAAGCCTGCCAATAGGGGAATAGAACTGTTATGTACCAGCAAGCATCGCGTTTGGTCACCCAAACACAGACTTGTCAGGAATATTCCTGAAACCTTTAAGGGTTAGAGGCTATCCCACAATGCTGGTAACAATAATTTATTGATCGTGCCAAATTGCGAGAATTTTTCCATCGGACTTTTTCATCAAAATGTATGCCACTCCGCCCTTGCTCCCTTTTGGCAAAGATCCTTTAACAAGCCAAACATCATTTTCCTTATCAAAGAAAACTTGATACGGTTTTTCATTGTTAATTTTATCCCCAAACAAATCAAGCCATTCGTTTATCGCTTTTTCTTTTGCCTGTTCTGCATTCAATATTTCCCCTAAATATTTGTCAGACGGAAAATCTTGAATCGCCTGAAGGTAATAAGGATGGTCATTCAGACTGAAAGATTTCACTTCTGCCTTTTCAAAATCATTATAGATAATAATACCTCCCGTCAGCACAACGATCAATAGTATGCCGCAGATAATTATAATTCTCTTTTTCATAATTATTTCCCCCAATTAGGATCTACCGGAGTATCCCGGAAAATTTCAATAGCTCCATCATCACTTTCCGAAGAGACATTATTGGGATCGTATTTCCTTAATGTCCCAGATGGAGTAGATACGTAATTAATCCATTTGTTTAAGTCTCCTGGTGAAAACCAATCATTATAGTGTCCCGGTATCCATGTGTGATTGTGGATCTCGGCAACCTTTTTCTTTATACCAAACCAATTGATAGGCACAGAAACTTCACTTTCACTTCCTTTGTTAGGCTCGACATATGAATATTTGGTTACTCTGACCTTATACGATTCCGTTTTAAATCCCGTAAACTTAAAATCCAAGAAAAAACCTCTAAGCCACGAGAAGTTAATAAAGAATCTTCCGGTTGGCACTATGCGATAGCGAGTTTCAGTAACTTTTTTCGAATAAATAAACGAAGCATATTCAACACGATTTTCATATCCAAGTTGTGCATAAATCATAGCAAAGTCTTTTGCCGCTTCATCCATTGTATCAAACAAGTCTCCCGGTTTGTTACCGTCATAATCCACCATATTGACTGGGTTGTTTAGACAGTAGGAAAACTGATTCAATCCAAGAATCCCAAGAGAAGTATTTAATTGTGAATCTTCATTTATCCACCGACCGATCTCAGGATCGTAATAACGGCTGGATACATAATAGAGTCCCGTCTCGGTGTCATAGTAATAGCCTCTATAGCGGAAGGGGTTTACATTGGCGATGTGTGATACGTTAGAGGAAATGTCAACGCCGTTGGCATCTGTAATAGCAGTTATCTCACCGAAGGCGTTGTATTCGTACTTGGCTACAAGCTGGTGGTTTTCGTTATAGATACCTATAACGTCGCCCTGTAGGTTCTTGGAGAATACGTAGCTATAGCCGTCGTATATCATACCCATTATGGCGCCTTTGTCGTCGTAGGTATAATATATGTTTGTTTCAAGTCTATTTTTTGTTATTATCTTATTATTATCAAGGGTATACTTGGTAGTACCTACGTACTCGGCGTTTTCGTCGTAATGCACCTTTTGCGTACGTATACCGTCAGAGTTGTAAACGT
>JAZSQJ010000059.1:0-1603 GCA_045537905.1 Eubacteriales bacterium | reverse complement strand
AAGCGGTTGCCGTAAACAATGGGGGAACGCAGGACCACAGCGATGATAACAAGCGCGGTCTGTACCGTACCATGATCTATATATGTGTGGCTGTTCTGGTGCTGTCCCTGGCGGCAATGGCGTATCTCGGGGTAAAGAAGGTGGGCGGCGGCGGCATAAGCTGGACCCTGTCCGACACAGGCGTGCTTACCATAAAGGGTAGCGGTGATATGGACGACTTTGACCCCAAGGACCTTAAGGAGTGGCTTGACCTTTCCGCAGGAGAGGAGATAACAAAGATAGTTGTAAAGGAGGGCATAACCTCCGTGGGCGACTACGCCTTTTATAAGTGTGCAAAGGTTAAGGAGGTTTCCTTGCCCGAGAGCCTTAAGGAAATAGGCAAGTTTTCGTTCCAGGGCTGTACCCAGCTTAAGAAGATAAAGATACCGTCCGGCGTTGCTGTAATAGGCGAGGGTGCCTTTTACGGTTGCTCCTTCCTTAACAGTATAGACCTGCCGAAGGGGCTTGAAACAGTAGAGTATGACGCGTTTTACGGAACAGGCTATTATAATGACGACGGTAATTGGGATGGCGGCGTTTTGTATATTGACGACTGCCTTTTAAGGGTAAAGAAGGATGTGTCCGGGGCAGTCAAGGTAAAGACAGGTACCCGTTACATTGCCGACAGCGCGTTTTGCGACAGAGAAAGCGTTACGGGTATAGAGCTTCCCGAGGGACTTGAGGCCATAGGGGCAGATGCTTTTGTCAACTGTAAGAAGCTGTATTCCGTAACCGTCCCCACCACCCTTAAATACGTGGGCGCAAACGCCTTTGGCAGCTGCTCAAGGCTGACCGCGGTCTATTTTGACGGCTCGCTGGAGCAGTGGCTGGGCATAGATTTTACTGACGAGTATTCCAGCCCTCTCAGGTATGCAAAGAGTATAGAGAACGATGCGTTCCGTGGGGACGTTGTGATACCCGACGGCGTAACCTTTATTTCCACGGGGGCGTTTTCCAACTGTAAGGATATTACATCAATAACCCTGCCTGCCACCGTTGCCGATGTGGAGGATAATGCGTTTTACGGTTGCGATGCTGTTGCTTCCTTCAAGGTTGCCGCAGACAGCACGTATTATAAGGCGATAGACGGTGTTTTGTTTACCGCAGACGGCGGGACCCTTGTTTGCTACCCGGCAGGTAGCTCGGCAACGGAGTATACGGTTCCGGAGGGCGTTACCGCAATAGCACAGCGTGCCTTTGCTTACAACCGGGTGCTTACCTCGGTAACCATGAACGACGGGCTTTTGGAAATAGGCAGTAAGGCGTTTTTGCAGTGCTCTGCCATTACAGCTATAATTGTTCCCGATACAGTAACCACCATAGGCAGTGAGGCGTTTGCAGACTGTATCGGTGCGAACACCCTTGTGCTTTCCGACAGTACGGTAAGCGTTGGCGGTGCTGCGTTTGCGGGCTTGGCAAATGTGGAGGCGTTGACCCTTGCGGGTGACCTTTCCGATATGAGTCATAGCGATTTTCGTTCCTTTGCTTCCGTAAAGGAGCTTACTGTGGACGAAAGCCTTACTGCTATGGACATAATAGGATTTATGCATCTTAAAGGTGCGGA
>JAZSQJ010000002.1:0-21203 GCA_045537905.1 Eubacteriales bacterium | reverse complement strand
TACTTTTGTAACCCCCGGCAATGTAAATGACGTAAAACCATACATAGGCAGATTAAAATATCAAATGGATACCTTCGGGTTTGAGGTTGAAACGGTGGGTCTTGATGCAGGATATAACACTTCTGCGATATGCAAGATGTTACTTGAAGATTTAAAGATGCAGGCGGCAATGGGAAAAAGGAGAGGCTGTCAGCAAAAAGGTAAATACGGAAAACACAAATTCACATATATCCACGATTGGGATGTGTATATCTGCCCCGAAAGAAATTATCTTGAATATGTAACTACGGATAGGAATGGTTACAAGGAGTACAAGTGTAAAAACGACAGATGTGCCAATTGTCCAAGACGAGGTGAATGTTTAAGTGAAAAGCAGAAGACAAAGAGTCTTCGCCGTCATGTGTGGGAAGATTACCGTGATGCGGTATATATTTTTACACGCACGGAAGAAGGCAAAGCGATATATGCCAAACGTAAAGAAAAAATTGAGCGTAGTTTTGCAGAAGCCAAAGAACTGCATGGACTACGCTATTGTCGCATGCGCGGAATTGAAAAAGTTTCCGAGCAATGTCTGCTTACCGCAGCGGTGCAGAACATGAAAAAGATTGCAACCATCCTCTGGAAGAGGAGCTTGCGTTTCTTATCTGCTAAATTTGAAATCCTTTTATTTATGACACAAACCCGCCTCCAAAGACGGGTTTGTCAGTAATCTGTGACCGAGGCAAGCAACTGAAGTTGCTTGCCTCGGTCTATTTAACTATTAATCTAAAGCTCACCAAGCGCAAAAGCAATGAACATTATGGCAACGAAAACAGATATAACAACTATTGCGATAGCTAATGCATTTTTCCCGGGGGTATTATTATCATTCTGTTGATCTGAGTTCTCCGATTGTTGAACCGTCCATTGCGCTAAAAGACTCTTAATAAATAGATCGTTATGCTTATAAGCAATCTCTCTCAATTCTTTAACGAAAGCATCTCTTGTTGAATCTATAAGAGCGATACACCATTTCTTCGTACCGGTAGCACCTCCGAGAGTACGAACAGCGCCGCTAACGTCAAAGCTTTGCCTGTTATAAACAAAAGATACATCATACATTTTGGCTATGTAAGAAGATATTTTACCAAGAACTTCCTCTTTATTTTCAGTGGTAGTTTCATAATACTCACTGAGAACAGACATTGAACGGTTAAGCACCTGAAATTTTTGTTCTCTTTTGAAATAATCAGAATCAGTCATAGAAAGCATCGCCTTGCCGTAAGAGCTAAAAAATACCGCTTCCATATTATCGGGTGCATTCTGCTCTACGAGATTGTAATACTTTTCTACCTCTTCCCAATCCTCCTTCAAAAGTGCGCGGTGGGCATTGTGCAAATATTTTTCAACAATGTCAGAGTTATCAACCTTTACCGTACCCTTTACATCTACGGTACCTTCAATCATCATTTTACGAGCATCTTCAACCGTGTATTTAACACCACAGCTTTCGCACACAAAATAATCACCGTCTTTTACAAAATCTGTGCTATCGCACATTTGACACTTAATTGCCTTCATTATCCTCTCTCCTTTTTATGATTTTCTATATTTTAGCGGAATTTTCGCTAAAAGTCAATAGGGATATTTTTTCTAGGTATAATAAGCTGTAGAAAATCATAAAGGTAGTGAAGTTAATGCCCCATTATCCACGAATACGAAATTTGAGAGAAGACAGAGATCTTACCCAAACACAAATGGGTAAAATTCTTTCATGCAGTCAAAGAGTATACAGCAACTATGAACGGGGCGATATCGACATTCCAACTCAGACCCTTATTTTACTTGCAAATTTTTACGAAGTTTCTGTAGACTATCTGTTAAACCGCACTGATAATCCAAATATGAACAATTAAAACCCTCTCTAAATCTGTTGATTAAGAGAGGGTTTTGTGTTATAATTAATCCGATGGCTTTTGTTTTTTTGCAACAATCTTATTATAAACGATTATGCCAATAAGACTAATTGCGCCGGTTATTGCAAAAATAATTATACCCGTAAGGTAGTTTTGCTCTATAACATAGTGTCCTACAAGAGTGGAGGACAGCAAGGACGGTATACGGGCAATAAGAGATATTGCCATAAACTCTGACAAAGTAATTCGGGTAAGACCGATAAAATAGGTAAGCAGGTCTTTTGGTGTACCGGGAATGAAAAACAGCAGAAAAACGGTGCGTTTAAGCTTTTTTTCACTGTTCAAAAACCGTAGGCTATCTATTTTGGAAGGGTCTACAAACAGCTCTACCATTCTTAGTCCCAGCTTTTTTGTAAGCATAAACACTAAGGCAGAGGCAAGAGCTACGCCCGACATACAGATAAGGGTGCCGCCCAGCCAGCCAAAGGCACAGCCTGCACCTATCTCTACAAATTCACCGGGTATAAGTGCCACTATAACCTGTAAAACCTGTATGCCGAAGGCAACCAGATACCCTTTCCAGCCAAAGCTATCGATATAAGTCTTAAACTTTTCGGGGGTATCAATATCGGCTTTGATTGCGTTCCATATCCAAAACGCAAACCAAGTAACCAAACCCGCAACCACCGCAAAGGATACTATGGCAAGAATGCGTTTTCCCAGTGTTACTTCCCTTTTCATTTTGAACCCAAGAACGCTATCGCCCGTTCTATCGCGTCCTTTGAATCATACCAAGGCTCGTTTTCGTAAAGGTAGTCAAACTTTTTACAAAACCACGATACGTCGTTTTTAAGCTTTGCCAGGTATTCCTCCACAATCTTTGCGGCAGAGGCTGCCATCTGGGTACTGTAAGGCTTATGCATATGGGTGGTTTCCTCCAGCATACGGCTGTAATGAGAAAGGCATAGGCACTTTGTACCGTCAAACTTTTTCCTGAATGCCTCTTCCCTTTCGTAAAGAATTGCCGCCGTGCTTATCATAGCCTCAAAGTTGTTCTCGATACGCTCGCAGATATAACAGGTATCCTCAAGCTCTTTTATTCTTTTACGGGGCGCGGCAGTTTTATCACGGCTAAGCATTCCGCCAAGGCCCATATCCTTTTTAAGTTCCTCTAAATGGCTTTCAAGTATAAGAGCAAGACCAAGGCGGTTTTTACGGGTAACAAGCATACCGAAATGTCTGCCGCAAAAACCCTTTTCGTTAGTCTTAATACGCACGTCAGGCTGCATCATAGATGCACCAAGTATAAGGGTAAGCTCGTCCTCTTCCAGCTTATCGTACAACAAACAGAAAGGGCATTTACCGTCGGCGGTATCAAAGGCCTCGTTAACAGGTATGGTATATATGTGTTCCTTCATTATTTCACCGTCCTTTATATTAAGGCAATTATACAATATATTACCTTCAATTTCAAGTACTTTTTAGGAGAAGCCTATGCATATAACAGAAAAAGCAGGCGGCGTTTTGATTACCGACTGCGGTATTGATTTATATAAAACCTTTGACTGCGGACAGTGCTTCCGTTTTGACGCAGTGGATGAAAAAACCTTCAAAGGAGTTGCCTTGGGCAGACTGTTAACCGTTGCTACGGTTGACGGAGGTTTTTACATCGAGGGAATGAGCGCGGATGAATTTAAGGCTGATTTTGTACGGTATTTTGACCTTGAGCGTGACTACCTTGAGGTAAGACTTCTGTTAGAAAAGGCAGGACTGAATGCGAGTGCTTTGAATAGCGGTAAAGGCATACATATTTTAAGGCAGGAGCCCTGGGAGGCGCTATGCTCCTTTATCATCTCCCAAAACAACAACATACCAAGGATTAAAAAAATAATTGCCGCCCTTTGCTCTTTGTTTGGTGATGAAATTGCAGAGGGTGTCTATTCCTTCCCCGCCGCAGAAAAAATTGCAGCAGCAGGAATTGACGGTCTGGCTCCCATAAAAGCCGGGTTCCGTGCCAAATATATTATTGACGCCGCAGAGCGTGTTGCCGATGGCAGGCTTGATTTGGAAAGGCTAAAGGACGTAAGTCTTACGGATGCCATAGAGGAGCTATGCACCGTAAAGGGTGTTGGCCCCAAGGTGGCTAGCTGTGTTGCTCTGTTTGGACTTGGACATATGGACGCCTTTCCCGTTGACGTATGGATTAAGCGTGTTATCGACAAGTATTTTGACGAAAGCTTTACACCGTCGGTATTTGGAAAATATGCAGGCATTGCTCAACAGTATCTGTTTTACCACGAAAGATATCTAAGCAGCCAACAGTCCGAATAATAGGTTATACGCAAGCATACAAATGCCAACAAATATACTGGGCAACAGACACAGTAATATCTTTTTTATAAAACGCTTCAAAAAAACACCCCCTCTCTTATTGCTATTATTGACAGCAAGAGAGGGGTTATTCGTTTTATATAGTTTTTAGTCTATGTTAAACAAGGGGTCAAACATACCTGTTACCTCAAGTCTTTCGTCCCATTCCTGTCCAAGCTCTTTAAGGTCAAGCCCAAGCTTGTCAAATATATCCACAAGCTCCGCCTTACTCTTGCCTATCATAGCTTCGTATTCAGGCCAAATAGGTGTAAATGCATCTATTTCTTTCTTAACAGCCTCGGTAGTTTTACCGCCGTAGAAATATGCATAGCAGAAGAAGCCTAAGCCATCCACGGGACGGTACTCGTTAAGAAGCAGATAGGTCATACTTTCAAGGACGATGTCGCTATACTTTGTCCATTCCTCTTGACCGTAGGTGGTAACCGCCCACTGGTCGTTAAGACCTGCCTTGTGAAGGGTAAGTATAGGAACCAGCTTTATGTTTTTATTTGTAAGGGCGGCGTTCCATTCGTCCATAAGAACGCTGATGCTTACCTGACCGTGAATCATACCGTAGTAGAACTGAGGGTACATAACATCGCAATAGCCTTCCTCAGAGCACCAGGTATAAATATCGGCACATTCGGTATTAAAGGCGTGGGAGATATGACCGTTGGGAGATATACCGTAAATATAGTCCTGACCGTGTTCCTTAACCTTGGAGTAGATCCCCTTTATAAGCGTGTTGACGTTATTACATCTGAACTCCTGTATAGTGGTACTGCCGTCTGTACGCTTAGCATACGCCTTGGCATCAAGGGCAGGCTTATTCTTAACCTCCTCGGGATAAAAATAGTCGTCCATAAAAATGCCGTCAACGTTGTATTTGGTAAGTATCTCGTCAATGCCGTTGATGATAAGACTTCTTACTTCCTCGTATGCAGGGTTGAGGTAAAGACGGGCAGTTCCGCCTGCGTCAGTGCCTGCAAACATATACTCGCCATACTCGCTATCATCGCCCATATGGCTGTACCAATCGGTAATTGCCCAGTCTCCCGTAACCTTTTCCAGCTCCTTATTTGTCATACAACGCATAGGGTTGATCCAACCGTGGATGGAAAGGCCTGCCTTGTGTGCCTCGTCAATAAATATTTGAACAGCGTCATATTTTACAGCTTGATTAGCGTAAGAACCTGTTACAAATGTAGAGAGAGGATAATACTCCGACTGATAAAAGCTGTCGGCAAAGGGTCTGATTTGCAGAAGAACGGTATTGTAACCACCGTTTTTGATGTTTTGCATTATGGTTTTTGCTTTTTTAATAAAGGACTTTTCGGGCTGAATGCTACCGCTGGAGGTAAGGAGAATATTTTCACTAAGGTCCCATTGGGTTAGCTTCATTATCTTGGGAAAATCAAAGTTTTTAGGAATATACTTGCCGTTTTCATCAAAGCTTTCCCATTGCTCATCCACAGAAACACCGTCAGATTCAGTACTGTTTACAGACTGCTCCCCGCTATCAACAGAAGATGAGACCGTGCCGTCTGTAGACGTTTCGTTACCCTTACTGCCGCAAGAAGCAACGCTTAAAACCATCACAAAGCATAAAAGTAAACATAATAAACGCTTCATATATTGACTCCTTGTTTTCTTTACAAAACAGGCAGGCTGATACGCCTGCCTGTAAATTTTGTTACGGTATAATTAACCGAATACTGCCATAAGGAAGCCTGCGGCAACCGCAGAGCCGATAACGCCGGATACGTTAGGACCCATTGCGTGCATAAGCAGGAAATTGGAGGGGTTAGCCTTTGCACCCTCAAGCTGGGAAACACGGGCAGCCATAGGAACCGCAGAAACACCGGCAGAACCGATAAGAGGATTAATCTTACCGCCGGAAAGCTTATACATAAGCTTACCGAACAGCACGCCTGCAGCAGTAGCAAAGCAGAACGCCATAAGACCAAGAGCGATAATCTTAAGAGTATCAACAGCAAGGAAGTTGGAGCCAACAGCAGTAGCACCAACGGAAATGCTGAGGAAGATGGTAACGATGTTCATAAGAGCGTTCTGAACGGTATCAGAAAGTCTTTCGGTAACGCCGCACTCTCTGAGAAGGTTACCAAACATAAGACAGCCGAGAAGAGATGCAACGGAAGGAAGAACAAGACAGGAGATAACGGTAACGGCTATGGGGAAAACTATCTTTTCTGCCTTGGAAACGGTACGAAGCTGTTCCATCTTAACGCTACGCTCTTTCTTAGAGGTAAGAACACGCATAATGGGAGGCTGAATCATGGGGATAAGTGCCATATAGGAGTAAGCCGCAACGGCTATGGGAGCAAGAAGGTGGGGAGCAAGGCTCTTGGTAAGCCAGATTGCCGTAGGACCGTCTGCACCGCCGATAATACCGATAGAAGCCGCCTCGGGACCGTTAAAGCCGAGAATGATAGCAAGGAAGAATGCAACGTAAACACCCATCTGTGCGGCTGCACCGAGAATCATACTCTTAGCATTAGCTATCATAGGACCGAAGTCTGTCATAGCACCAACGCCCATAAATATAAGGGAGGGATATATACCCGTCTTTACGCCTATGTAAAGGATGTCTGCAAAGCCGCCCTGGCGCAGAACCTGACCGTAATTAACGCCGTTTTTAACAGCCTCGTCACCTACCCACCAATCAGCGTGGTACAGTGCGTTGCCCTCAACGAGGGAAAGGTTGGATATAAGCATACCAAAAGCTATACCTATAAGCAAAAGAGGCTCAAACTTCTTAACTATACCAAGATAAAGAAGCACGCAGGAGATAGCGATCATCACATAGGATTCCCACTGAAGGCCTGCAAAGCCGGAGTCGCTCCAAAGTTTTGTTAAAATTTCACCAACATTCATTATGCTTAAACCTCCTGTACAGGCTCAACGTCTACGGAGTGAGTTTTGCCGTTAAGCTTAACGGTAAACTGCGGAATTTTTTCAACAACCGTAACGGTGTGCTTTTTACCGCCAAGGGTAACAAACATTGCCCCTTCCGGAACGGCAGAGGGAGCGGCAGCGGCAGGCTTAGCTACAGGTGCAGCGTCAACCTTGGGTGCCTCCACCTTCTTTTCCACAGGCTTTACGGCAGGCTTGTCAGACTTAGCTCTGAGCAAGAAGGACATAACGCCGATAAACGCCATAAGAACGACAAGCACCAGAAAAACTATGCCAATACCGAGACCGGAATAAATGCCGGCATCTACGAGAGATACAGTTTCACCAACAGGCTCTTCGCCTGCGATAGTTGCAAACTGCGTAAGGTTAAAAGACATACTATAACTCCTCCTCGTTATAACTCTTTCAGAAACAAGACATCAAATGCCTTTATTTCCCCAATTATACTTTAGTTACTATTTTAGCAAAAAAAATGCCATTTGTCTATATACTTTTTCAAAATATTTTATAATCTTTTATCTGTTTCTTATGTGTATTTTGACAGTTGTATATTTTTACGGGTAACACAGATAGCAACACAGACATAAGATGTAGCATGGAAGGAGGTTTAGCGATGGGCTGCTTTGATTCTTTTTTTGGTAACAACAGCTGCTGGATCATCATTTTGATCGCAATTATCATTGTTTGCTGCTGTGGCTAATACCGACATAAACTAAAAGTATAACAGGGGAGGCTTTACCGTCTCCCCTGTTATCTTTTATTGACCTATCAGTTTCAAAAACTCCCCTTCGTCTATTACGGGTACGCCAAGGCTTTGCGCTTTGGTAAGCTTACTGCCTGCATCTGTACCGCATAAAACAAAGCTTGTTTTTTTGGAAACGGAGGATGCCGCCGTGCCGCCGTGTTTTCTGATCAGTGCCTCCGCCTCGTTACGCTTAAGCGTGGGCAGGGTACCTGTAACAACTACGGTTTTTCCGACAAGAGCACTTCCCTTTTCCTCTGCCTCCTCGGCAACGTTAAGCCCCAGCTCCTTAAACCTTTTTATAAGAAGGGCGTTTTGAGGAACACCGAAATACTCTACTATACAGTTGGCTGTAATCTGACCTATATCGTTTATAGCAACAAGCTCGTCAACGCTTGCCGCCGCAAGAGCGTCTATACTGCAAAACCGTTCAGCTAAAGCGATAGCGGCTTTTTCACCCACCTGCCTTATGCCCAAAGCACTTATCAGCTTGGCAAGAGGTGCCTTTTTGGATTTTTCTATAGCCGCTTTCAGCTTTTGTGCACTCTTTTCGCCGTATCTTTCCATATCGGCAACAGCATCAAAATCCAGGGTGTACAAATCTGCGGCACTTTTTACAAAGCCCTTATCAATCAAAGCTTGTACTACGCTTTCTCCCAGGTTATCTATCTCCATGGTTTTTGCAAAATACAAAAGGGTACGGTGTAGCTGTGCAGGACAGTCGGTATTAGTGCAACGGATAGCAACGCCGCCGTCGTCACGCTTGACCGGGCTGTTACAGGAGGGGCACGCTACAGGCATTACGTAAGGCTGACTGTCTTTACTTCTTTTTTCAGTAAGAGGACGCAAGACCTCGGGAATAATGTCCCCTGCCTTTTGTACAAGAACCCTGTCACCTATCCTGATATCCTTTCCGTTTATATAGTCGATATTGTGGAGAGTAGCACGGGATACGGTGGAGCCTGCTATTTTCACCGGCTGTAACACTGCATTAGGTGTGAGCACACCGGTACGCCCTACCTGTATGGCTATATCAAGAAGGATGCTTTCCACAATCTCGGGCGGGTATTTATACGCAACTGCCCACTTGGGGAGATTGGAAAGCTCGCCTATCTCCTGCCTTTGCAGCACGTCATCGACCTTGATAACAGCACCGTCTATATCGTAGGGCAAGGTGGGACGGAGAGTACCTATTTCCTCGACAGCCGCAACAGCCTCAGCTACACCCTTACACAGCTTACGGTAAGGGTTTACCGCAAATCCAAGACCTTCGAGATAATCTAGCCTTGCCTTATGGCTTTGAGGTAAAGGCTCACTGCACACCTCCAGACTGAAAACAAAAATTTCCAGTCCACGCTTTGCACACAAAGCACTGTCCAGCTGACGCAGCGAACCCGCCGCCGCATTTCTGGGATTTGCAAAGGGAGTCTCTCCCTCCTCCTCTCTTTTTTCGTTAAGAGAGGCAAAAACAGGCTTGGGCATATACACCTCGCCGCGGACCACAAGACGCTTTACTGGTGTATTCAGCTTTAATGGTATACTCTTAACCGTTTTCAGGTTGTCGGTTATATCCTCACCGTAAATACCGTCGCCACGGGTTGCACCGTGGATAAAAACACCGTCCTCGTAGGTAAGCAAAACGGATAACCCGTCTATCTTACACTCAACGGTATAAACCAAATCCTCGCCTATCTTCTTAGCAAAAGCGGATAGCTCCTCCATGGAAAACACATCCTGCAGGCTACCCATATGCACCTCAAGACGAACCTTATTAAAACGCTCTGCTACCGTACCGCCTACTCTTTTCGTAGGCGAAGCGGGAGAGGCGTGTTGGGGATACTCTGCCTCCAGCTGTTGCAGTCTGGCAAACATCATATCGTATTCCCTGTCGCTTATCTCAGGAGCATCCTCGTCGTAGTAGCGTCTAGAGTGGTATTCCAGCTCCCTCTCCAAACGACGCATTTCTTTAATTACTTCTTCGTGCATTTTATAGCCACCCAATCATTATCCTCGTCGGTAGAAACGTGTATAAAGCCTACCGACTTAAGAGCTTCTTCTACCTCTGCCCTTCTGCCGCCTATAACGCCGCTACATACAAGCACGCCGCCTGTCTTCAAGGAGCTGTAAAACATAGGTGCCATACCTTTAATAATATCGGCAACTATATTTGCAAGAATTATATCGTAGGCCTTGCCAAAGACCTTGCTTGCCAAAGCCTCGTCATCAAGAACGTTGCCGCAAAGAACCGTACAACGCTCATCCACACTGTTAACCTTAAGGTTATCCTCCGCTATAGAAGCCGCAACGCTGTCTATGTCAACAAGCACCGCTTCCTCAGCTCCAAGCTTGGCGGCGGCAATTGCAAGTATACCGCTGCCACAGCCCATATCAAGTACCTTTGCGTCCTTAACATCCAGCTTCTCAAGGGCACGGAGACAAAGGGAGGTTGTCTCGTGTCTGCCTGTACCGAAGGAGGATGCAGGGTCTATTTCCAGCACTATTCTGCCGCCGGGAGTACAGTCCTCCCAGGTAGGCTTGACTATAAACTTTTCACCTATCTCAATGGGATGGAAATACTGACGCCAGCCGTCTGCCCAATCCGCATCGTCTACCTCGTTTTCTTCAATATGCAGTCTGCCGTAGCAGTCACCCTCTACAGCGGCAATACCCTGCTTTATTCTGGACAGCTGTCCCTGTCCCTGCTCGTCACAAGAGATGTAAACACGAACAATTGTCTCGCCATCGGTCTTTTCCAACAGACCTTCTTCTATATAATCGTAAGGAACGGTGCTGTCGTCAAGAAGCGCTTGCAGGTCAGCAGGATCCTCGGTCGAATAACAGCTTATGCCTGCGGCGGTGATTATACCGCCAACTATTTCACTGCCTAAAGTGTTGGTATATATGGTAAGCTCTGTAAATTTCATTTTGTTTTTTCAACCTTTCGTCTATATCTTCTTATAAAGGGTTTTTCTCCCAGCCGCTTCAGCTTAAAAAACAGACTTTCCTTGGGCTGTATGGGCTCCACCAAAAAGCAGGGCAAGCCGGCTCGACGTGCAGACAGGCAGTCGGTAAAAATCTGGTCGCCCACAAAAGCCGCTTTTCCTTTGTTTTTGGATTGCTCCAGACAAGCCTTTATGCCCTTTACACCGGGTTTGCCGGCCTTGTGAACAGCAAACAGACCAAGTTGTTCGTTAAAAATATCAACACGCTCTTTTTCGTTATTTGACACAAGCATAACCTCTATGCCCGCTTCCCTTAAGGAAGCTATGTAGGATATCGCCTTTTCATCAGGAGTTGGTTTATCATAGGGAGCTATGGTGTTGTCCAGGTCAAATACTACACGGTCTATCCCTTTTTCCAAAAAGAACTGAGGCGGATAAGCACTTACGTCCTTTTCCATGCGGTCCGGCGTAAAATTGTCAAGCCAGCTCATCCTTGTGTCTCCTCCATATCGGGATAATACTTTGCAAGATACTCCTCAAGGCACAGTCCTTCGTTATATATCTTAGTTGCGTGCTCTCTGCCCACAAAACGGAAATGCCAAGGCTCGTACATATAACCGGTTATAGCCTCTTTATCTTTAGCATAACGAAGGATAAATCCAAATCGGTGTGCGTTTGCCGCAAGCCACTTACCTGCCTCGGTATTACCAAAGCTTTGGTTGGCAGAGGAAAGGTTGTGCATATCGATACCAAGGCCTGTTTGATGCTCGCTCGTACCGGGAGGAGCAGAATACCTTAAAACGGCTGCCTTTGCCTGCTCCTCTGTTTTGCCGCTGTTCATCTCCTGTTGAATATAATAGTTATGCCACCACTCCTGATCACCGTAGCTACGGTATGCGCTGGTAACGGTAACGTTGCCATAGCCGTAATACGCCGCCTCCTTCAAGAAAGCGCAAAGCGCCTTTTCGGCCGTTGCATCCATCTTGCCCTTTGCTCTGTCTGTACGCATATAGGTAACGTCAACCATACCCGGTGTAACGTAAGTAGAGCCTACGGGGTTTTGCTTGTTTACAAGCAGCAGATTTTCCTGCGTTATATACTGCAAATAGGGCGTTATATCTATAGCGTATTCGTAGTCGTCAACAGGGGGTTCCGCAGAGCTTGAATTATCTATTATGATATCGCTTGTATCCTCTGACAAAGAGCCATCGTCAACGGAAGAATCAACAAGGCTTTGGTCAGTATGCTCCTTACTTTCCGCTTCGGACCCATTATCAGCAGATGACTCGGTATAAACACTTTCTTCCTTTGATTGGATGGCATCCTGGGAATTGTCTATAGGTATTTGTGTACAAGAAATAAGTTGAGTGACGGCGAGAGCCGACACCAACAAAATCAGCAGATACTTTTTCATACATTTCCTCTCTATTGTGTATTTTATTTATTATATCACACAAGCACGCAAAATACAACAAAAATTTGCCAACATACATAATGTAATCAAAAAAAACAAAAAGAGCCGTCTAAATGACGCAAATTTTAGAATAATTTATATAAAATTTCACTTGCAAGATTGACGATATAATTGTATAATATAGGTTGTTGAAATGCGGTGCTTACTGCTATTTGACTTAAATTTTATATTAACGAAGGTGTTTTTATGGAAAGAAGAGTTGGTACTTGTTCCAGAGGTATTCGTTGCCCTATCATAAGAGCAGGGGATGATTTGGTTAAAATCGTTGCAGACAGCGTTATCGAGGCTGCTGAGTGTGAGGGCTTTGAGCTTCGCGACAGAGACGTTGTTGCTTTGACCGAGTCTATCGTTGCAAGGTCGCAGGGCAATTACGCAGACGTTAACGCTATTGCTGCCGACGTTAAGGCTAAGCTTGGCGGCGGTACTGTAGGTGTTATATTCCCTATCCTTTCCCGTAACCGTTTTGCTATTTGTCTTAAGGGCATTGCAATGGGCGCAAAGAAGGTTGTGCTTATGCTCAGCTACCCCAGTGATGAGGTTGGTAACGCTCTTCTTACCTACGACCAGCTTGATAATGCCGGTATTAACCCTTACAGTGACGTGCTTTCCCTTGAAAAGTACCGTGAGCTGTTTGGTGACAACGTACACGAGTTTACAGGCGTTGACTACGTAAAATACTACTCCGAGATAATCACTAACGCAGGTGCTGAGGTGGAGATCGTTTTTGCCAATCAAGCTAAGAGCATACTTCCCTACGCTGACTGTATAATCAACTGCGATATACATACCCGTAAGAGAACGAAACGTTTACTGCTTGAGGGCGGTGCTAAGGTCGTTTGCAGTCTGGACGATTTGCTTAACGCTCCTGTAAACGGCAGCGGCTACAACGCAAAGTACGGTTTGCTTGGCTCTAACAAGGCAACCGAGGATACCATTAAGCTTTTCCCCAAGGAATGCTTTGACCTTGTTGAGGGTATACAGGCTGATATACTTGCAAGAACAGGCAAGCACGTTGAGGTTATGGTTTACGGCGACGGTGCTTTTAAGGACCCTCAGGGCAAGATTTGGGAGCTGGCTGACCCCGTTGTTTCCCCTGCTTATACAAGCGGTCTCGTAGGTACTCCCAACGAGCTTAAGCTGAAGTATCTTGCTGATAACGATTTTAAAGACCTTTCCGGTGAAGCACTTAAGGAAGCAATCGCCGCCAGCATCAAGGCTAAAAACGCAAACCTTGTCGGCAACATGGCTTCTCAGGGTACTACACCCAGACAGCTTACCGACCTTATCGGTTCCCTTTGCGGTCTTACCAGCGGGAGCGGCGACAAGGGGACACCCGGTGTTCTCGTTCAGGGCTACTTTGATAACTTTACCGACTAATACACACTAATAATAAACATAATGACCGAGTCGAATAAACTCGGTCATTTTATTTTTTTAAAATTACCTCTTGACAAAACCGGTTTATCGTGATAAACTTACATCGAGGTTTATAGCATTAAACCAATTTGGAGGTAAAAATTATGGAAAACTTAAAGGTTTATGAAAGCGAATACAAATTTTTATGCATACTTTGGGATAACGAGCCTATAGGCAGTATGGCACTGGTTAAGCTATGCAAGGAACAGCTTGAGTGGTCTAAGGCGACTACCTACACTGTTATACGCCGTTTGTGTCAGCGTGGCATAATAAAGAACGAGGACTCGGTGGTCAGTACCCTTATCACCAAGGAACAGGCGCAGATTTCGGACTTTGATGAGCTTATCGAAAAACGATTTGACGGCTCCCTTCCAGCGTTTTTTGCAACCTTTACCAAACAGCACAGCCTTAGTGACGAGGAAATTGCAGAGATAATTAGTATCATCTCAGACAAAAAACAGGAGGACCAATAATGAAGGATATATTTTTAGCCTTTTTGAACGTCAGCATTGAGGCGTCTTTTATCATAGGTGCCTTTGCTGTGCTACGTTTTTTACTTAAGAAATGCCCTGCGTACATACGCTGTATTATCTGGGCGGTGGTTGCCCTGCGTTTAATTGTACCCGTAAGTATTGAAAGCGCCCTTAGTCTTATGCCCGGCAAGATTGATTTTGAGGAGCATAACGAAAGCGTATATATACCCGATACCAACTACCCGGATATCGGATATACAGAAAACACAGGCAAGCCCTCTGTTTCCGTACCCGATTATACTCCACCTACGGAGATTGTTACACCCGAAAGCACGGCACCCGTAGTGCCTGATATTGACCCCACTGTTCCTGACACACCTATTGATACAGAAATTACAGCCCCTGTTACCGACGGTAAAGCTCCTTACAGTACGGCAAGCGTTCTCGCCCTGGTTTGGCTTACAGGCGGACTGTTAATGCTTTGCTATATAGGCTGCAATTTTATATCCACTTATTTCAAGATACGAAATGCGGCTGTATATAAAGACCGTATACACATAACAACGTTGAAAACGCCCTTTGTGTTCGGCATTATAAAGCCGCGGATATATTTACCCGCCGGACTTGATGATAAAGAAAGCGCGTTAATTATCGCTCACGAAAACGCCCACATCAAGCGTGGCGACCATATCAGCAAGATAATTGCATTTTTGGTACTGGCTGTCCATTGGTTTAACCCCTTTGTATGGCTTGCCTATGCTTTGTTCTGCCGTGACGTGGAGATAGCCTGTGACGAAAAGGTTATAAAGGATATGAGCCATTCGGAACGCCAGGCTTACTCCTTGGCTTTGCTTAATTGCACCGCAGGTAAAAAGGGTGCCGCCTATTCCCTGCTTGCATTTGGCGAGGTAGGAACAAAGGAACGCATTAAAAAGGTTATGAACTACAAAAAGCCTACCGTAATGGCTATTTGTATCGCCCTTGTTGCTTGTTTGGTGCTGGTGTCCTGCTTTGCAACAAGACCCGAAAAGAGCAACGGCACAGATGTCTCCGAGGATATAAGCGCAGACGCTTCCACAGACGCTAGCGAGGACGGCCACGAAAGCTCTAACGAGGAAAACACAAGCAACTATGCTAAAGGTTGCGATTACGAGGTTTACCGTGACGGCATTTTAATACAAAACGGTCCTTATTATTTGAACAACTACGACGACACAGGGCTTGTTAAGCTTACAGACGGAATTTCTGACGACACCATATTTGCCGATGGGTATGGTGATACAGCAAAAAACGCCTTTTATAATGATGTTTACAGCCTTACCATAGTTGTTGATTTAGGCGAAGTTCATGAGGAAGTTGGTATCGTTGCCCTCAAAAATGTATATTTGCCAAAGCTTGACGGACGAGAATTTGAAGAGCTTGACGTGCTGGTTTACGTTTCCGATGATAAGGTTAATTACAGCTACACTTCCTCATATCGCTCGAGCTTTTTAATACACGAAACAACCAAGTTTGTTCGCAAAGACAATTATTTTACTTTTGTGACACCCCAAAACTGCCGATACGTAAAGCTTACGATAAGGTGTGACCAAAGAACTTTTGGTCTTAGTGAGCTTGAAGTGTATCCACAGGAGATACCCGAAATTGCCAACATAGTGTGGGACGTTACAAACGACAGAACACTTACTATAAAGGGAGAGGGTGAAATGTTTATAGACATAGACGAAGCACCTTGGAAACCATTTAGCTCTGTTGTAACAAAGATTGTCATAGAAGAAGGTGTTACCTCCATTGAAAGCTACGCCTTTAGCCAATTTAATCTTGTAACAGAAGTGGTTGTTCCCCGCACAGTTAAACAAATAGACGCAGGAGCATTTTATGAATGCAGCTCCTTGAAAAGCATTAGCTTGCCTGACAGCATAACGACAATAGAAAGCTCAACTTTCAAAAACTGTTTATCGTTGTCAAGCGTTAAATTGCCTAAAGGTCTGATAAACATAAAAGGAGAGGCTTTTTTAAACTGTAAAAAGCTTATGGAATTTGAGCTCCCCGAGACCGTCGCTTTTATAGGCGATTCTGCATTTTACGGTTGCAGCCAATTAAAAATCACAGCATTACCGCAAAGCTTAAAGTCTGTTGGGAACTCATCCTTCCCTGAAAATTGTTTCGGAGAGAAGCTGTTTATCCCCAAAAACCTTATTAACATAGGCGATGGGGCTTTCGGTAAACAAAAGCACTACGAAGTTGATGGGGAGAATGTTGCTTTTGCCTCCGAAAACGGCGTATTATTCAATAAAGACAAAAGCACTTTAATTTCCTATCCCGTTTTGAAAGAAGCTTATCGCTACACGATCCCCGATGGAGTTGTAACAATTTCAAGCTACGCTTTTGCACAAGCCGGAAAACTTAAGCAAGTTTCATTATCAAAAAGCGTTGAAACTATAGAGGACTGCGCATTTCAGGTATGTTCCGCTTTGGAAAAAGTTAGCTTGCCTGAAACTGTTAAAACTATTGGTAAATACGCTTTCAGCGATTGCGACGCACTTGTGAAGGTAGATTTACCAACAAAGCTAACCAATATAAGCGAAGGCTTGTTTTCCCACTGTAACAATTTGACCGAAATTTTTATTCCCAAGGATGTTACAGCTATTGGAGACCACGCATTTTCAATGTGCAACAACGTTGTAATCACTACTCTTCCAGATAGCATAGAAGTAATAGGGAACTCAGCGTTTGAACAGTGCACCAAATTAAAAGCGCTCTTGCCTAAAAACTTAAAAAGCATAGGAAGCCAAGCTTTTTGGTTTTGCGATTTTGATTCCATAATCATTCCGGAAGGTGTTACCGATATAGGAGATTGCGCCTTTGCAATGTGCCGCAACGCTATAACCGTATATCTGCCATCTTCGCTCAAAAAAATATACTTGGGAGCTTTTTCCGGCTGTACTAAGCTAACGCAAGTTAGCTACGGCGGCACCTTGGATCAATGGAAGGCTATTCGCATCGATACTTTTGTGGATGAATGGTCTAATATAGATAACATAATTAGTGCCAAGGTAAGATGTACCGATGGAACAGGCGGGTTTATGCAGATATACAGTTTCGAAGAGAGTGGCGTGTTTGATAAAGCGGGATATTCTACATACGATGGAACCATTCAAGGAATAGTAGATGCCTTAATACGCTCGTCGTTACCGATGTACAAATTCAACACCGACATCAAGGTAAACAGTTTCCGCATTGAAAGCACTGCCGAAGCAGACGTGCAAATAGCATACATCGATTTGAGCGATGAGTTTTCCACGGGTTTTTTTGAATTTCCGCTACGAAGAAACAACTTGCTGTCTACTTTGGCAAACACCATTCTTGCAACCCATGCGGAGCTTGATTACAACGACATGGTACAAATCAGCGTAAACGGCGAAATTATAAGTGATACAAACGGCACCACTCTGTTTAAGGACTACACTCATTACGTCCACCCCAACCCCGGTTTACCAGAGATATAAGTAAGGAGGATTAAACAAATAACTTTTTTCCCTGCGTTGAAAGCAAACGAAAAGGTTGTTAACGCTGATACGGCTACTATTTATAGCCATGCCGGCAATGCGTTATTAGTCCTAGGCGTAAAAAACGTAACCTTTACCGACATTTTATTGCATCAACATGTTACACGCAAATTATAGACAGTATATAACTTAAAATTTATGACAATTTTATGCAATATTTTCCCGTCCGATTATTGACAATCGGACGGGTTTGTATTATAATCACTACAATTAAAAAATGATATTATGGAGGTATGTTTTAATATGGCTACTATTCGTCCCGACAGCATGGTGCGCATCACCACAAAAGAGCTGGCTGATGCTTTTATTGAGGAACAGATTGCAGCTGTTAAGGCTCAGGTTGGTAATAAAAAGGTGCTTCTCGCCCTTTCCGGTGGCGTAGACTCCTCCGTAGTTGCCGCTTTGCTTATTAAGGCTATCGGCAAACAGCTTGTATGCGTTCACGTTAACCACGGCCTTATGCGTAAAGGTGAAAGCGAAGCTGTGCTTGAGATGTTTGGCAAAGAAATGGATGCCAACCTTATCTACGTTGATGCTACTGACCGTTTTCTTGACCTTCTCGCAGGCGTTAGCGATCCCGAAACCAAGAGAAAAATTATAGGCACCGAGTTTATCAACGTCTTCGCTGATGAAGCACGCAATCTTGACGGCGTTGAGTTCCTTGCACAGGGTACTATTTATCCCGATATACTCGAGAGCATTAAACAAGCCGAGGGCAAAAAAGCAGTTAAGTCTCATCATAACGTTGGCGGCTTGCCTGAGGATTTGAAGTTTGAGCTGGTTGAGCCTATAAAGCTCCTTTTCAAGGACGAGGTTCGTGTTGTCGGCGAGGCTTTGGGTCTCCCCCACGCTATGGTTTACCGTCAGCCCTTCCCCGGCCCAGGTCTTGGCGTTCGTTGCCTGGGTGCAATAACCCGTGACAGACTGCACGCCCTCCGTGAAGCGGATGCAATCCTTCGTGAAGAGTTTGATAAGAACGGTCTTGCAGAAAAGGTATGGCAGTACTTTATAGCTGTTCCCGATATTAAAAGCGTTGGCGTTAAGGACGAAAGCCGCTACGAAGGCTGGCCTGCTATTATACGTGCTGTCAACACCAAGGATGCTATGACCGCAACTATAGAAGAAATCCCCTACCCCATCCTGCACCATATAACCTACCGCATCACCAACGAGGTGGAAGGAATTAACCGCGTCCTCCTCGACCTCACACCTAAGCCTTGCGGAACAATAGAATGGGAGTAAGGATTTTCTTGCAAGACAAACATTTTTAGCCCTTTAACGAGCCAAAAACCATCTATTCAAGATGGTTTTTGGCTCTTTCTTTGTTTTTACGACCGCAGTTTGACTGTGCCATTTTCATTGATATTTCAACTTTATTTGACGTTACGTAGACTTTTAGCGCTCCCGATGTGTTTTGTTAAATGAAAAACATATTAAATTCTGTCATTATCTGCACAATTATTCTGCATTACAGACACATTTGATTATTGCAATTATTATGCCAGATAATTTTTCGTTACGCTGTTTACGGCTTTGCGTCCGTTTTCGGTAGTGAAGAAAATTGCGGCAAGCATGGACACAAGTGCGTATGCAGAATGCCCCAGCTCGTATTTTCCGTCGAAGTCGCAGTCGCAAAAGCCACCCTTCATCAGCTTAAACAATACGTTTTCCGCCCTTTCAAGCGGGATATTTGTGCTCTTAACGATATCCTCGGCACTTATACCCTTGCAAAAATCAAGGGTGGATATAACACCAAAAGTATCTTCGTCAGAAAGCAGATCACAAACCTTTTTGATATCGGCAAGGCTTTGGCTTTTAAGCTTGGATAACATATCGGCACCGTAGATCACGCTTATAACCGTACCGTCATCGGTATCGGCGTATACGCTTATACCGTCGCTGCTTTCTGTTGCCGAGCCTGTAATCATTCGTGTGTCCGTTGCCCTAACGCAAGCCTCTACCGCTTGCTTCGTTGCCTCAAGCCTGCCTACCTCCTTAGCGTATTCCGCAAGGGATGCTATACAGCTATCCTTTTTTACCGAGCTTGGTACTTCAAGCAAAGCGTCAGCAGTAATTCCAAGTATATGACAAAGCTCGGGCAAAAGCATAATATCGGGCATACTCTCACCCTTTTCCCATTTGGACACAGCCTGTCCCGTAACGCCAAGCTTTTCGCCAAGCTCCTGCTGGGAAAGGGAACGCAGTTTTCTAAATTCACTTATTTTTTCGGCTATGGATTTATTCATAATCGTATTTCCTTTCTAAAAAACAGTATCAGAAAGCTTTCTTGCCTTTATTTTATCCCATACAACCGTTGATTTCAATAACCTATCCGTTGAAAGTTGTTCAACCGTTGGTTGTGACCGGTTTAAGAAGAAAATCTATGCATAAAGCACTTGCCCTCTGCTAGTGTTTTTTGATATAATAAAACAAAAAGCTTGTCACCAAACCCAAACTTGCCACACTATATAAGCGGAAGGAGGAAGAGCTATGACAAATGCGCTTTTGACGGATTTTACAGAAAACTATCTCCATAAGCTTTTTTACTTTTGCCTTAAGAAAACGGGAAACACCGATGCGGCAGAGGAGCTGACACAGGACATATCCTTACAAATTGTGTCTGCAATCAGCAAGGGTACGGTTCCCACAGAGTTTTCTGCCTGGGTGTGGAAAATCGCCCGCAACAGATATGCGGCGTGGGCAAAGGATAAACGCAAAACGCAGGCAACTCAAAGCGGCTTTAATATAGGCGACTACGAAATAGCGGATGACGGCGTAGACGTGCTTGACGGTATTATTCAAGGCGAACAGCTTTCTTTGCTAAGGCGTGAGCTTGCGTTTATTAAAAGAGACTACCGAGAACTGCTTGTTTCCTATTATGTAAGTGATAACTCCGTCAGGGATATAGCCGCCGCTCTTTCTGTTTCCGTGGATTCGGTTAAACAAAGGCTCGTAAGAGCAAGAAAAACATTGAAAGAAGGTATGGATATGGCAAGAGAATTTGGTGTAAGAAGCTACAAACCCGAAAATATAAGCTTTGCGGCCAGCGGACATCAGCCCTCGGGGCTTCCCTGGTCTGCCGTGCAAAGAGCTATCCCCGTTAACATATTGCTCCAAGCAAGCAATAACCCCTCTACATTGGAGGAACTTTCTATGGAGCTGGGCATAGCTCTGCCCTATATGGAGGAAGAGGTGGAGCTGCTCAGAAAAGCCACGCTTCTTGAAAAGCAAGGGGACAAATATATAACCAACTTTTTTATATTGGATAAGGAATGCAGGACCTGCGTGTATAACGCTCTGCGTAAAGAGTCGGTGGAAAGAAGCAGCATTTTGAGCCGCATTATCGACGATACGACCGAGGATGTAAAAGCACTATGCATAAAGCCGG
>JAZSQJ010000073.1:0-22223 GCA_045537905.1 Eubacteriales bacterium | reverse complement strand
TGATGATATACCATTGCTTTCGCAATGGATAAAAAATCGACAGGTCGAAACCTGTCGATTTTTGGTGGAGCATACGGGACTCGAACCCGTGACCCCAACACTGCCAGTGTTGTGCGCTCCCAGCTGCGCTAATGCCCCATGCACAGCTATTGTAGCATACGCAGTGCCGTTTGTCAATACCGGTTTTACAGTTATTACCTGCTTTGCCTGCGATATTCCGCAAGGCTTATATACTCGTAAAGCGTTTTGGTTATTTCGCCGGTGGCGGAGTTTTGAAACTCGTTCTCCACAACGTTGCCGTGGGAATCGTGGGTTTTTATCGACATACCGAAGGGAGAGCCGTCCCGGTTGTACTGATATTCGTTGGTAAGCCACCCTTTTGAGTTGTAAACCCATTCGTTTATCAAAGTGCCGTCTCCGTTATATCGCTTTTGTTCCAGACCCTTGCTGTACTCGGTTCTTTCTGTCAGGCTGCCGTTTTCGTCGTATTTTCTCTTTTCCGTCAGCAAGCCGTTGGAATCGTACTCAAAGTACTCGGTAGCCACAAGAGCTCCGTCATTGGTATAGGTGGCGGTTTTCGACGCCTTTTGTCCTGCAGCGGTGTTTACAAACTCGTGGGTATAATATCCCGATGAAAAGCTATTGGAATAAGAGCTTGCAAAACCGTCCTCGTATTCCGTGGTGTATTCTATCAGCACCTGGTTTTCGTTGTTGTAGGGGCAAAACTTCATTGACGTCTGGTTGCCGTCGTAATCGTATTCAAACACCAGGGTGGAGTTTTGACCTTGGTGACTGCGAATGACTAACCAAACGCTTTCGGGGTCAGGCGCCTCGGGTGCATCTGCTCCGCTTGAGGAGGTGGTGTCATCGGCAGGAGGATCTACCTGTATACTCGTTGTGTCGTCAGCGGGAGGTTCTGCCTGTACACTCGTTGTGTCATCGACCTCGGAGACGGTAGTATCCTCGTTGGGAACACTGCCCGTGCCGTTAAGCGGGTTGCCGCAATTTCCGCAAAACTTGCTGTCCGCACCGTTTACCGTGTTGCATTTTGAGCAGGTCTTTTCCACGGGCAAAGCTTCCGTAACAAACTCCTTACCGCAGTTTACGCAAAACTTACCGTTTACAGGGTTAGCGGTGCCGCAAGCCGCGCAAGCCTTTTCGTCTTTGTCTGATTCAACGGGTATTACTGCGCCGCAGTGTATGCAAAACTTGCAGTCCTTTTCGTTTTCTTTATTACATTCCTTGCAGACTATTACCTCTTTACCACAGGAGGAAATAATCGCAGCAAGGCTGAGCACGGTGGCAATAATCAATATAACGCTGATAAGCTTTTTCATAGTCCTGTACCTTCTTTATCTTTAGTTGCCAAAGATGCCGTCGCCACCGCAATAAGAGCAGATTACGGTACACTCGCCGTGGCATACTGCACACAGGCGGTGCATTGGCTTGCCGTAAGAGTAGTGAGACAAAACCATACCTTCCCCTCCGCAACCTCTGCAGGTGTAGCGTCCGCCCTTGCAATGCTGGCACTTAACGCCCTTGTTTTGGGAGGAGCTGTTACTGTTGCCATTGCTGTTGCTATTGCTGTTGCTATTGAAATCGGGATAGAAATCGGGGATAGAGCTATCCGTATCGGAGTTGTTACCGTCTACGAGAAAAGAGGGAGCCTCCATCTTTGTAAGCGCACTTCCGCAGCTCTTGCAATAGGCGGCGGTGGCGGAGTTTTCCGTCCCGCAGGAGCCACAGGTGTTATACTTGAACAAGGCACTGCAGGATTTGCAGAGGGAAAGTCCCGTGCTTACATCCGTGCCGCAGTTTTTGCAGACCGCAGAGGAGCAAGCGCAAAGGGCGCCTGAAAGAATAACCAAGCAAAGCAATATGGCAAGGCTTTTGACTTTACGGTTCATAACAGCGGTTCCTTTCCTGATCTCAAAAGCTTAAGACTGGTAGAACTTTTTACCGGCTCCGCCACAGTTGGGGCAGGTTTGTCTGCCAACGCCGTAGCAAACTCTACAGGTTCGGCTACCGTTTATTTCAAATGCTGATTGACCCGTGCCGTGACAGCCTGCACAGGCAGAGCTGCCTATACCGCTGCATACGTTGCAGGTATGACCCTGACAGTTATCCAGACCTTCTTTACGGCAGATGCTGCATTTTGCGCTGCCCTGTTGTACTGCCGAGCTGTTTTGAGACTGGTTTGTATCGGGGGTGGTATCGGGAGTAGTGTCGGGAGTGGTGTCGGAAACTGTAGAAGAATTGGTGTCGGTTACCGTGCCGGTGTTATCGTCGGTAGAGCCGCTTGCTTCGCCAAGAGCTTTGCCGCAAGCGGAGCAGAATTTAGCGCCTGCAGAATTTTCCACACCGCAGGAGCAAACAGTGGGCGTTGCAATCAGCTTTTCACCGCAGACGGAGCAGAAGGTAGCGCCCTGTTTATATTCGGTCTGACAGCTTCCGCATTTAAGGGTGGCGGTGCCGCTGCAAGCGCAAAGGCTTATTGCCAAGGTAAAAATAAGAAGGCATACTAAGGTTTGCTTTAGTTTCATAACATCTCTCCTTGTTTTTGACATTACGATTATAGCATAGCCCATACGGAATTTCAATAGACTTAGCGCATTTTCCCTCCGCTCCCCACAAAGCGGTTTATCTTTTCCAGGGCGGACTTTTCCAGTCGGGACACGTAGCTGCGGCTTATGCCCAGCACCTCTGCCACCTCTCGCTGGGCGTAGACCCTGCCCCCCTCTCCCAGCCCGTAGCGCATTACTATTATCGCCTTCTCCTTTTTGGGCAGTACGGTTTCCACCGCCTTTTTTACAAGGGACAGCTTTATGCTTTTGTCAATCTCCTCCACTATATTGTCCTCGCAGGGGATAATATCCATATAGGTAAGAGGGTTGCCGTCCTTATCAACGTCTACGCTGTCGTTTATAGAGGTCTCCTGCGCCAGCTTCTTTTGGGCACGGAAGTGCATAAGTATCTCGTTTTGCAGGCATTTACCTGCATAGGTGGCAAAACGGGTGCCGTTTTCTACCTTAAAGGAGTCTATTGCCTTTATCAGCCCTATGGTGCCTATGGATATAAGGTCGTCCTGGTCCTTGTAGGCGGTGTAATACTTTTTTACGATGTGGGCAACAAGACGCAGGTTGTGCATTATCAGCTTGTCACGGGCGGCCTTATCCCCCTGACGGCACTTTTCAAACGCCTCCCTCTCCTCCTTGGCGGACAGGGGCGGCGGGAAGGAGCCTCCTGCACTGCCTGCTCTAAGGAACAAAAACAAAAAACGTCTTAAAAATTCAAAAACAAAGCCTATCATATAATCATCTCCTCTTGGGATTATATGACAGGCTTTTTGATTTTAGTATGAATTAATAGAGGTGGTACGCCTCTTTAGCTATTGCAAAGGCGGCGCTGCTTTCTCTAGCCTCGGCTATAGCCTTGTCCACGTCGAAGTCCTTGGCAAGGATGTCCTTGTTGCCGTAGAGGTGAACGAGATGCATACCGTTATAGTTAAAGGTAAGATTATCGCCTGCCAGCTCACGAACCTCCTTGAACAGGTACATACCTGCCTCAAAGGGGCGGTACGTATCACGGTCGGTAATGTGAAGCTGAACACCCTCGCACCTCTCGCCCTTGTGCTTGGAGAAGGTGGGGGTAAAGAAGCAACGGCGGAACTTTATGCCGTCCAGATCATAAGCCGCCATCCTTTCCTCCAGTGCCTTGCCGTCAATAAAGGGTGCGCCCACAAACTCAAAGGGTAAGGTGGTACCGCGGCCCTCGGAAATGTTCGTGCCCTCGTAGTAGCAGGTTGCCAGATAGTGGAGACAGCTGTTTACAGGGGTAGGCACGTTGGGGGAGGGGAGTATCCAGGGCAGACCCGTTTCGTCAAACAGCATACCTCTTTCCCAGCCCTCGCAGGTGATAACGGTAAGCTTACAGCCTATGTTTCTCGTCTCGTTTATGTACTTGCCAAACTCGCCTATAGTAAGACCGTAACGGATAGGCACCGCATACTCGCCTACACCGCTGTTGTACTGCTCGTCAAGAATGGTGCCCTCTACGTCGATACCGCCCAAGGGGTTGGGACGGTCCAGCACAACCATCTCCTTGCCAAACTTAGCGCAGGACTCCATACAGTAGCACATAGCGTAGAGGTAGGTGTAGTAACGGGCACCCACGTCCTGCATATCAAATACAAGAACGTCTACGTCCTTAAGCATCTCCTCGCTGGGACGCTTGTTTTCACCGAAAAGGCTGTACACGGTAAGACCCGTTTCGACGTCCACGTAGGTGGAGATGTGGTCACCTGCCTGTGCGTCGCCCCTGATGCCGTGCTCGGGAGCAAACAGTGCGGTAACGGTATACTTTTCCGCTAAAATCTCGTAAGTGGGACGCATATTTTTGTCCACACCCGTAGGGGCGGTAACAACGCCTATGCGTGCGTTTTTGAAAATGTGTTCGTAGCTGTCAATTCTGTCAATACCACAAAGTACCATAATAACCACCTTTATCTTTTATACGTTTTATTAAGCCATTTGTAATAGCCGCTGTCCATTTCGTTCATCGCCGACACCGTGGTGCGGTAACGCCAGTTGTCCTCGGCAACGCCTGGTACGTTCATACGGGTGTCAGAGCCGTAGCCGCACATATCCTGATAGGATATTATCGCCGTATCGGAGGCAGAGCGCCAAACCGTTTCGATAATCCTTCTGCAGGCAGGCGCATCCTTGCCGCCCCTTCCCCAGCCGTCCTTGTCGGCACCGCAGTACTCAAGGGCGTAGTTTCTTTCCTCGGGCCCCATCTCCCACAGCCATCCAAGCAACGTGTTGTTATCGTGGGTGCCCACGTAGGCAACGCTGTTTTTTTCGTAGTTGTGGGGCAGGTGGGCAGAGTCACTGCCGTCAAAGCCAAACTGCACGACACGCATACCGGGGAAGCCCGTGTCCTCCAGCAGCTTCACCACGTCCATACCAAACTCGCCCAAGTCCTCTGCAATTATCTCCCCCGCCGTTTTGCCTACGGCTTTGAACAAAGCCATACCGGGGCCCTTTTTCCATACGCCCTCCTTGGCGCTTTTTGCCCCTGCGGGCACCGCCCAGTAGGAGGCAAAGGCACGGAAGTGGTCTATACGCAGTACGTCGTACAGCTCAAAGCTTGCCTCGATACGTTCTTTCCACCAGCTAAAGCCGTCCTTTTTCATAGCCGCCCAGTCGTAAAGGGGGTTGCCCCATAGCTGCCCCTCCTCGGAGAAGTAGTCAGGGGGTACACCGGCTACCTCCTTGGGCCTTGCCTTTTTGCCGCTTACCTTAAACAGCTCCGGCCTGCTCCACAGGTCGGCAGAGTCAAGGCTTACGTAGATGGGCATATCGCCAAAGATTTTTATGCCCTTGCTGCCTGCGTATTCCTTGAGGGACGCCCACTGGCTGTAGAAAATATACTGGCAAAACAGGTGGAACGTCGTCTCCTTTTCGTACAGCTTTTCATTTTCCACCGCACTCTTGTAGTCGGTGCCGTCGCTCCACTCCCAAAAGGGCTTGCCACCCTCTTTTTCCTTTATCGCCATATACAGGCAATACGCCTTTATATGGGGGCGTTTTTCGCCAAAGGATCTTACTTGCTCAAGCAACGACTCGTCTGCCCTTGCAAACGCCGCCGTAAGAAGCATCCTGTTTTGTTCCTTTACAAAGGCGTAGTCCACCGTGTAGGGACTGCCCGTGTACATAGCCGCCCTGTGCTCCCTTTCGGTAATAAGTCCTACCTCAAGGAGCTGTTCGGGGTCAACGTACAGGACGTTGCCTGCAAAAGCAGAGGGGCTTGCATAGGGGCTGTTGCCCTCACCTATGGGCAACGTGGGCAAAATCTGCCACAGACCAAAGCCCATATCCGCTATTCGGTTACACCACGCCCTTGCCTCTCTGCCCATAACGCCTATGCCGTAAGGAGAGGGCAGGGAGGATATATTCATAAGCACACCGCTTCGTCTTGCCATGACTTAAACCTTCCTTTTGATGTTTTAAGTTAAATTCGCTTTGCCGCAGGGCAAAACTTCACTGCCCGTAGGGCAACTTCACTTACGGAGTAAACTTCACTTGCCCCAAGGGGGCAAACTTAGTTTTGCTTATGCAAGCAAATCCTTCATGGTGTAAAGACCTGCTTCTTTTCCAACGAGAAAAGCCGCCGCCTTTACCGCACCGTCTGCAAACAGCTCCCTGGAAAGGGCACTGTGAGAGATAGTAATATGCTCGTTACCCAAGGCAAACAGAACCTCGTGCTCACCAACGATGTTGCCCGCACGGATAGACTGGATGCCTATTTCCTCCTTGGAGCGTGCCGCACGCACCGACTGACGGTCGTACACGTAGCGGCTGTCGGTACGGACAGCCTTAATGCTGTCGGCTATCATAAGAGCGGTACCGCTGGGTGCATCCAGCTTTTTGTTGTGGTGCTTTTCGGTTATCTCGATATCGGCACCGCCAAGGACTGCCGCCGCCTCAGCACAGAGCTTGCAAAGCAAAGCCACGCCTACGGACATATTTGCCGACACAAATATAGGCGCCTTTTTTGCCGCCTCGGCAATCAGTGCCTTTTCCTCCTCGGTCTGACCGGTGGTGGCAATAACCGTAGGTATACCACGCTCTGCCGCAAAAGCACAAACCGCCGCCGTCTGCGTGTGGTGGGAGAAGTCTATAAGAGCGTCTGCCTCACCCGCAAACTCAGACAAAGAGCTGCCCACGGGGAAATCTGCCGTGCCCGATGCGATATCCGCACCGTAAACCACGGTGCCTACGCCCGTATCCCTGATACAAGCCGCAACCGCCTTGCCCATCCTGCCAAATACGCCGTTTATAATCACTTTCATAGTAAGTCACTTCCTTAAAGTTAATAATGTATAACGGGGCTGTCTCGTTAAAGGCAGCCCCTACAGTCGGTAGTTATATAATACCCTCGTTCTTCATAATAGCAAAGAGACGCTCAGCATTCTCAGGCTCCATATTGGTGAGAGGGCTGCGGATATAGTCGCCGCAATAGCCCATCTTTGCCATAGCCGCCTTAACGGGGATAGGATTAACCTCGCAGAACAAAGCGTTGATAAGAGGGATATAGCGAAGCTGAAGTGCCGCGCTTTCCTTAACCTTGCCCTCAAGATACAGATGCGCCATCTTGGAGGTGATACCGGGAATCAGGTTAGAAAGCACGCTGATACAGCCGATGCCGCCCAGGGACATAATAGGAACTATCTGGTCGTCGTTGCCGCTGTAGATATCCAGCTTGTCGCCGCAAAGCTGTATAGTCTCCGCAATGGCAGAGATGTTGCCGCTGGCTTCCTTTGCCGCAACTATCCTGGGGTTTTCTGCCAGCTCACGGTAGGTTTTGGGCAGAATGTTACAGCCTGTGCGGGAGGGAACGTTGTACAGAATAGCGGGCAGGTCAACTGCGTCAGTTATCTCGGTATACATACGGATAAGACCCTTTTGGGTAGCCTTGTTGTAATAGGGGGTAACGAGAAGCAAGGCGTCTGCCCCTGCCTCCTTTGCGTGCTTAGAAAGCTCGATAGCGTAGGCGGTATCGTTACTGCCCGTGCCTGCTATAACGGGCACCCTGCCTGCCGCTTGCTTTACAACGAAAGCGATAGCGTCCCTGTGCTCCTCATCGGTAAGGGTAGAAGCCTCACCCGTGGTGCCGCATACAACCAGAGCGTCAATACCGTCGTTTATCTGAAAATCCACCAGCTTGCCAAACAGCTCGTAATCAATGCCGTCAGGCGTAAGGGGAGTAATAAGTGCGGTTGCAATACCTTTGAAAATAGGGGAGTGTGACATATCAAAATCTCCTTCTTGAAAAATGGAAATCAATAGTATATAATGTGTATAATACATATTATTAAAGCTATTCGACTTATGTTATCATAACAAGCAATATTTGTCAATGGGGGATTACAAAATGGACCTTATGAACTTATCCAGCTATTACTACGCTTTGCCCGAGGAGCTTATTGCTCAAAGCCCCCTTGCCGACCGTAGCTCCTCAAGGCTTCTGGCATACAACCGCAGCACGGATAGCATTACCCATACGGTGTTCAACACCATCGGTAGCTACCTTAAAAAGGGCGACTGCCTTGTAATAAACGATACCAAGGTTATACCTGCCAGACTGTGGGCAAAAAGCAACCGCAACGCAGGGGATATCGAGGTGGTGCTTTTAAGCCAGCAGAAAACCGAGGGATTGGTATGGAAGTGCCTTACCAGACCCGGTAAAAAGACCAAGCCCGGCACCGTGCTGAGCTTTGGCGAGGGGTTGCTTACAGGCACCGTGGTAGATATAGCCGAGGAGGGCACGAGGCTTATCGAGTTTAAGTGCGAGGGCTCCTTTTACGAAACTATAGATAAGATAGGCGTTATGCCCCTGCCTCCCTATATTACGAAAAAGCTGGAGGACAGGGACAGATATCAGACCGTGTACGCCCGTGAAAAGGGCAGTGCCGCAGCACCCACCGCAGGGCTTCATTTTACGCCTGAGCTCCTTGCAGAGCTGGAGGAGAAGGGCGTGCTGGTGGAGAGGGTTCTGCTCCACGTGGGGCTGGGCACCTTCCGCCCCGTTAAGGAGCAGGATCTGCGTAACCACAAAATGCACAGTGAGTACATAAGGGTAACGGAGGACTCCGCCACAAGGATAAACGCCGCCAAGGCGGCAGGCGGCAGGGTCATTGCCGTTGGCACCACCTCCTGCCGCACGCTGGAAAGCGCCGCAGACGATAAGGGCATACTCCACCCCTACGACGGTGAGACGGATATTTTCCTTTATCCCGGTAAGCGTTTTAAGCTGATAGACGGACTTATCACCAACTTCCACCTGCCCGAAAGCACTCTTATAATGCTGGTGTCTGCCTTTGCAGGCTACGAAAACACAATGCGCATCTATAAGGAAGCCGTTGAAAAACGCTACCGCTTCTTCTCCTTCGGAGATGCGATGTTTATTGAATAACGGAGGTTATATATAATAGTTATAAGGGGAAAAGTGCCGAAGCTTTTTCGCTTTGCGGCGAAAAGTATAGCAAAAAAATATATATAAGTTCGGGGTGACGAGGTTTTGTGTTGCTCTAACGGCATCCATTGCCGATACACTGCAATGGGTACCGTTAACGTCGAAATAAAGCGGGCAGCCCAAAAACTGTTGACAAATTGCTTTTCTGTGGTATAATGTATATAGAAAGGGTGCTACCGATAGACGGTTAGTCCCGAATGAGCAATCTACCTACTTGCGTAGGCGACCGTCACTGCTGGAACAGTGGCGGTCATTTTTTATCGTAAAAGCTTTTAACAAGCCCCACAATTGCTATAATCAGCATACTAAAAGCAATAAGCTCCTCGTATGTAACCATAAGCATCTACCTCCTTCCGCCATCAGACCGACGGGGAATAAGGCTAACCGCCTACCGTAAAGGTAACACCCTGACTAACATTATATAAACTTGACGTGTTTTGTCAAGACTTAACGGTAAAAAGCTATTGACAACGCCTAGCTTTGGAATTATAATGTATATAGAAAGGGTGCTACCGATAGACGGTTAGCTCCGACAATGGTTAGTTACCTGCTAACGCAGGCGACCGTCACTGTTCGAGCAGTGGCGGTCATTTTCTTTTATTGATAAGTTTGATAACAATATCAATAACGGCAATAATCATTACCACAAAAGCAAACAATGCTTCGTATGTAACCATATCAACCGCCTCCTTCCCTTCGTCAAACCGACGAGGTAAAGGAGCTAACCGCCTACCGTAAAGGCAACACCCTAACTACCATTACATAAGCTTGACTGAATTTGTCAAGTTTTTTTGCTTTTTTATGGGGTGTTTATGCATAAAATAAGACAGTGTATTTTGTACATAATTACTATTGACAGGAGGCCGCGCATCTTGTATTATTGTATTAGTACAACAACACAAGAAAGGAGATGGTTGTATGGCGTGGAGCTTTACCACGGAAAAGCCCGTGTATCTGCAGGTGGCAGACAGGATAAGGAAGATGGTGCTGTCGGGTGAGTACGCCTCGGGAGAACAGCTTGCAACGGTAAGACAGCTGGCAACGACGGCGGCGGTAAATCCCAACACGGTACAGCGTGCTTTTACCGAGCTGGAGAGCGAAGGGATTATCGTTTCCAAGGGAACGGTGGGCAGATTTGTGACGGATGACCCTGCCGTGCTGGAGGCTTGCCGCAAGAGTATGGCGGAGGCTGCAGTAAAAGCCTTCGTTAAGGAAATGCACCAGCTCTCCGTAGTGAAAGACGATATTATAAAACTGATTGAGGAGGAAGACGTATGAATGTACTTGAAGTAGCGGGTCTTGTAAAATCATACAAAAAGGGCGAGCCCGTGCTCAAGGGCTTGAATTTAGAGATACCCGCAGGCAGGATAATCGGATTACTTGGCCCTAACGGCTGTGGAAAATCCACCTTTATAAAGCTGGTTGCAGGACTGCTGCAGCCGGACAGCGGCGAAATAAGGGTAGGCGGCTTTGAGGTAGGCGAAAAGAGCAAGGCGCTTATTTCCTATCTGCCGGAGCGTACCTATTTCGACCCTTCTATGAAGGTAAACGAGCTTATAGACTATTTTGAAGATTTTTATGCGGACTTTGATAAAGCAAAGGCGTACGGACTTCTGGCGGCACTGCATATAGACCCTGTAGCCAGGCTTAAGACCTTGTCCAAGGGCACCAAGGAGAAGGTACAGCTGGTGCTGGTTATGTCAAGGCGTGCAAAGCTGTATCTGCTTGACGAGCCTATTGCGGGTGTTGACCCTGCGGCAAGAGAGTATATACTAAGCACTATCGTAGGCAACTACAATCCCGAAGCAACCATTATCATCACCACCCATCTTATCACCGACGTGGAGCAGGTGCTGGATGACTTTATCTTCTTTACCTACGGTGGGGAGATACTTATGCAGGGCAACGCTGAGCAAGCCCGTAACGAAAACGGCAAGAGCCTTGACGCTCTGTTCAGGGAGGTGTACAAATGCTAGGCAAGCTTTTGAAATATGACCTGAAGCACATTTTTAAGTTTTGGTGGGTTGCCGCTGCGGCATCCTTTGCGGCGTCCTTCGTGGGTGCGGTTTGTATAAGCATTTTGGACTCCGACAGAACCCTGCCTGCCGCAGTAGAGGCTACGGCGGTTATCGGTATCGTGCTGGTAGTTATAGCCTTTATCGCTTTTTCCATTCTCGGCTCCGTGGCGGCGTATATCCGCTTCCACAAAAATTTGTTTACCGACGAGGGTTATCTTACCTTTACCCTTCCCGTTAAGATAGGCGACATTGTCGGCTCCAAGCTTATTGCAAGCGTGATTACCGTGGTCGCAAGTTCCTTTATGATACTGCTGGATCTGTTCCTTATGTTCTGGATGGCATTCGGCGAGGAGGTTCCCGAGCTTATAGGCGAGTTTTTTGAAAAGCTCTATGAAGAGGTGGGCCCCTATTTAATTTTGTATATGGTTGAGGGTATTTTGATATCCGTAGCGTATATGGTGTTCAGCACCCTCTTGATATTCGTATGTATAAGCATAGCAAAAACCGTGGCAAAAAAGGCAAAGGTTATTACCGCCATCGGTGTTTACTATCTGTGCAGCAACCTTTTCTCCTACGTTACTCAAATGCTGACCATCTTCGGCTCACAGGCGATGGACGTATGGACCGCAGGTATGTCTGTGGGAGAGCTAAGGCTTACCATCGCTCTTGTGCTTCTTGCGGTGTTCCTGCTGGCTTCCGTTTTCGGCACCGTGCTTTACATCGTTCAGTACAGGATACTGAAAAACAAGCTTAATCTGGCATAAGGAGGTAACAAAAATGAAAAGAATACTAAGCCTTATACTTGCACTTTTGTGCCTTAGCCTTAGCCTTTGCGGACTTACCGCCTACGCAGACGAGGACGACGTCGTTACCTTTTCTGCGGACCTTGAGAAGATGTATTACGACGGCGACACCTATCTCCGTTGCGACGGCAGAAGAATTTGGCAAACCCAGGATGAGTCACATTTTGACCTGAGCGTCCGTTACGAGGGCGAGGGACGAAAGGCAGACAATACCAAGCTTTGGTCTGACTACGATGAGATAATATGGTTTGTCGAGTATTACTTCAGCGACGGCTCTATGCTCAATACCTACTATATCGAGGATAAGCATTACGACACCTTTATGGCTCTTAAGGAGGGTGATAGGGCTGACTACGAGATAGACTTTGGCTACCCTTACGGCAATACGGTACGAGCAAAAAAGAGCCAGCTTTTCGGTGAAAAGACTGACTCCAAGGAGATATACAGCGGTGCCAAGCTAAGCAAGTTTGACGTTACGGGCAGCATTGGTGACTTCAGCCTGTTTTACGATAAGGGGCTTATCCTTGAGATGTACGACGGCAGCTTTTACTATCTGGACTACGACGAAAACCCCGGTTATGACCGGTGGGATGACAAGGGCAAGGCTCCCCTTATTCATAAGATAACGGACGAGGCATTGCTTACGAAGCTCGAAAGGGCGGCAGAGGAGTATTACGACTCTGACTACGGCTATTTTGAGGACACCGATCTGGCAGAGGGCTTTTCCAAAACAAGCCTTTGCTTTATGTTCGGCGTAGTACCCCTGGCGTTGTTTGTATACGGCCTGGTGCAGATGCTTCGCAAAAAGGGCGGCGAAAAGAAGATGTACGCAGTTCTTTGCATCACCTGTGCGGCAGAGCTGCTGGTCTTTGCCACGTTGCTTATCAAGCTTATAAAATAACCGAGGAAAAGGGGAATGTAAAAGCCCCTGCCCAAAAAATACTTCAAAGCAAACAACGAGGGGTTGTCTCAAATGAAAATTTGAGACAACCCCTTCGTTTATTGTATTATATCCTCAAAGGCTTGCAAACCTCTTTACGCCGTAGCCTTTAAGCAAGCGGTACAGCAAAAGGTCAAGGACGGCAAGGGCCGCAATACAGGCTATCCCCAAGGGCAAGGCGTTTACGTATCCCTTGAACATAAGCACTCCACAGCCTGCTCCAAGGGTAATAACGGTAACAAAGCCCAAAAGCATTGCCAGCAGAGGACTAAGGCTTTGTTTAACCGCAACGGTCTCGTTTTTCCAATCCAGGTTGGGAAACTTAAGGTTGATAAGCAGACCTGCCATAGAACAAAACAGCACGAACAAGCTACAGATAACCAGGCTTATCACATAGTCAATGGGGTCTGCACCCAGAGCAAGGCAAAACAGCACCGAGGCAAGAAGTGCAAAGGGCAGGCTTACCAGCAGATGCATATTAAGCTTAGCCTTAAGTATCTTGCCGCCGTCAACGGGCAGAGACTTGAGTATGCCCAGACTGCCGCCCTCCAGATTGATAGAGCAGGCGGAAACCGTGTTCATTCCCGTAGCAAAGCAGACTACAGCCGACGCAAGAAGGGCGGCAACTCCGCTTTCCTTAAAGAAGGGGAACAGTGCCGTCAGCTCCCCAAGCAGGTCTGCCTTTACCAGAGCAAAGACAGCCGCCACCAGGGACATAACACCGCCAAGGGCGCTGTTAAGCATATAGGTAGCACTGCCTGTAAAACGGGCAAGCTCCTTGGAAAGCAATGCCGTGTCTGCGCTTTTTGCCCTATGCTTCCTGCTGACGTAGCCTTGACCGGCACCGCCTGTTTTTGTGGTGGACAGCTTTAAGAAGCCGTAGGAAAGGGGCAGGTACACCGCCCCGATAAGGGCGACGCATATTGCCACGAACAGAAGCAGCTGCAGGGCGTTTCCCATCGCCGCCATACCCATAGAGTAAAAGGGGTACAGGTAGCTTTTTGTAAGGTCGGCAACGCCCTCTGCCTTCTCGGCAAAGTTTGTAATATATTCGGGCAGGTAGGAAAAGCCCCAATAGTAAAGCCCGATAAACACCAGAGAAAACACTACGGTAACAAGGTTTTTCCTTTTGATTTTGGAAAGCAAAAGGGCAATCAGCCACCCCAGCAGGCAGGCGAGGGCGGTGGAGATAAGGGGCATAAAAATACATATCAAAGCCCCGCACAGCAACAGCCACGCATCAAAGCCTGCCACGTAAAAGTAGGCTACCGTAGCGGGCACGTAAAGGATGGAGCCGAACAGAAAAGACATAGCGTAAACCCCGAGCATACGGACGCACAGCACCAGTCTCGGAGGTATGGGCATAGAAAGGAGCAGGTCGTTGTCCTTGGCGTCAAACATGGCGGCGTAGGCGGTAAATATACTGCCCACCGCACCAAAGAGGGAGGACACCGCCCCTATCAGCGAAAAATAAAGCCAGCCGTAGTCAATAAAGGCGCATATCTCAGCCAGCTCCTTCGTCATAAAGAACACAGCTACCCCAAGGTACAAAAACAAAAATATAAACAACGCCGTTAAAGCCAGCTTTTGCTTTTTGCCGGCGGTTTTGTTTTTTATAAATATGCTTATAGTTTCCGTAAGCTGTTTTTTTATTAAAGCCTTAAGCATAATCAGCCCTCCAGCTCCAGGAGTACGTCCTCCAGGGAGGCGTTACCCTTAACCTCCTCCATAGTGCCGTGTACCACAAGGGCGCCGTTTTTGATGATAGCCACCTTGTCGCACAGCTTTTCAGCAACCTCCAGCACGTGGGTGGAAAAGAATATAGCTCCCCCTGCCTTACAAAACTCTGCCATCATCTGCTTCAGACTGTGAGACGCCTTGGGGTCAAGCCCCACAAAGGGCTCATCCATAATAATCAGCTTCGGGTCGTGTATCAGGGCGGCAATAAGGGCCAGCTTCTGCTTCATACCGTGGGAGTAGGTAGCTATTGCCGAGCCAAGGGCGTCGGTCAGCTCAAAGGTCTTTGCGTAGTCCTCTATACGGGTCTTTCTGTCCTCGGCGCTTACACCGAAAATATCCGCAATAAAGTTAAGGTATTTGATACCCGTCATAAACTCGTACATATCGGGGTTATCGGGTATATAGGCAAGCTTGGATTTGCAAAGTATAGGCTTTTCCTTTATAGATACGCCGTCAATATATATCTCGCCGCTGTCGGGGGCAAGTATACCGCAGCAGGCCTTGACGGTGGTGGTCTTGCCTGCGCCGTTGTGACCGATAAAGCCGCATATCTCCCCTGCCTTTATCTCAAGGCAAAGGTCGTCTACAGCCTTCTTTTTTCCGTAAACTTTTGTAAGATGCTCTATTTTTAACATAGCAGTCCCTCCTCTGATATCAATATGATATCAGATTAAGGGAGATAAGTCAACAATATTTAGAAAGTTTTTACTGTGTTAAAGGTTTTTTAACCTTTGAGTGCTATCCTTTAGCGGTACTAAACGGAATGGAGAAAAAAGATGTTCAATAATAAAACAAAAAGGCTTTTTGCTCTCCTTCTTGCCTCGCTTCTTGCTCTTACGGCTTGCGGCGGCAAGGCGGGCAATGACGGCTCCGGGGAGGACGGCTCTGCCGTCTCCACCGACGGCGGAGTCAGCACCGAGGAGTCTCTGGGCGGGGTAACGGATGCTCCTGCCGAGGTAGCGCTTACCGTTAATAAGGGCGGCAGCTATACGGTAGACAAGGCGCTTACGGGCACGCTGGTTATTGATACGGAGGCGGAGCTGGAGCTGGTACTGCAAAACGCAAGCATCAGCGGCACAACGGGCCCTGCCGTCTACGTTAAAAACTGCAAGACTCTCACCGTTAAGCTGGTAGGTGAAAACAGCCTTACGGACAGCGAGGCGTATTCTGCGGAGCAAGCTAGCCTTAAGGGTGCCTTCTTCTCCGAGGACGACCTGGTGTTTACGGGGGAGGGCAGTCTTACGGTAACGGGCAAGCGCGGCCACGCCATAGCAAGCGACGACGGTATCACCCTTAAGGGCGGCAGCATTAAGGTGGTATCTGCGGTAAAGGACGGTATCCACGCCAACGATTTTATCAAGGTAGAGGGCGGCAGCCTTAAGGTTGAGAGTGCAGGCGGTGACGCCGTGGAGAGCGAGGGAGATATCAATATAGCGGAAGGTGCTATAGCGCTGAACTCTGAGGGCGACTGTATCAAGGCGGCACCCTCCACGGGGGCAGAAACGGACTGCGCCGTGGTAATAAGCGGCGGCGCCGTTACCCTTAACAGCAAGGAGGACGGTATACAGTCCGACGGTACCCTTGACATAAGCGGGGGCAGTATCAATATAACCACCACCGGTGTTGTAAGCAACGGCGGAAGCAACGGCGGTAACTGGGGCGGACAGATGCCCGGCGGACCAAGACCGCAAAGACCTGACGGCGGCAACCGTTTCCCCGGCTTTAATCCCGATCCCGGTATGGATATGTCCCGGGACGATATGCTTCAGCCCGTAGCAGAGACTGTCGTTACAAACGCCGACCTTAGCAGTAAGGGCATAAAGGCGGCAACGCTAAGCATAAGCGGCGGTACTATAAGCATAAAGTCCACAGACGATGCACTGCACAGCAACGGAGACTTAAGCATTACAGGCGGTACCCTTAGTCTTGACTCCGGGGACGACGGCGTCCACGCCGACGGTGCTTTGACCATAGGCAAGACCACTCTTACGGTAAGCAGGAGCTACGAGGCGCTTGAGGGCAAGAGCGTGGATATAAACGATGGCGTTCTCAGCCTTACCGCCTCCGACGACGGTATCAACGCAACCAGCGGCGACGGCGGCTTCAACCGCCCCGGTAACGCCAACGCCGATAACAAAATTAACGTCAACGGCGGCAGTGTGTACGTATGCGCAGGGGGCGACGGTGTTGACTCCAACGGCACCCTTACCGTAAACGGCGGCTTCCTTGCGGTGGAGGGCAGCGGTAACGGCAACAGCGCCATAGATGCGGACGGCTCCAGACTTATAAACGGCGGTATCGTGGTAGCGGCAGGCAGCGGCGATATGCTGGAAAACCCCCAGGCAGGCAGTAAGCAAAACAGCGCAGTGCTTGTAGTAAACAGCGGGCTTACCGCAGGCAGCACCGTTGCTCTTGCCGATAGCGAGGGTAAGGCAATCTTCTGTTACAGCCTTACAAAGTCCGCACGCTCTATTACAATTTCCGTGCCCGAGCTTGAGATAGGCGGCAGCTACACCCTTTACACAGGAGTAACCCCCACGGGTGAAAAGGCCTGCGGCGGCTTGTATTACGGGGAGGGCGTGGCGTTTACGGGAGGCACGGCGGTATTGACCTTTACCCAAAGCAATGTTGTAACCCAAACCAGATAGCAGGCAAAGCGCATAAAAAGGTGTGGAGCGCAAAAATATTCTTTGATTAATTTTGGTTGATAAATGGAGCTTTTTGCTCCATTTATCTTTTTATATTTTATTATTTTTGCTTTAGCCGTTTTTGACCGCTTGCAGTACTTAGTACAGCGGCGGGTCAAAAACGACTAATCCGCCCTCTTTTTCTGCACTTTGCGGCTTTATCTATCCGTTACGCCCTTCCCTTTACCGCTCTTTCAAAAGGTGTGGAGCGCAAGAAAATTTGATTTTTATTTGTATAGTAGCAAAGAGCGGCATGAAGCCGCTTTTTGCTTTTTATATTTTATATTTTCTTGCTTGTGACGAACCTCGCCTTGCAGTACTAAGTACAGCGGGCGGCTTCGGTTCGCCCCATCCGCCCTCTTTTTCTGCGCTTTGCGGCTTTATCTTACTGTTATGCCTTTGCGTTGTTTTTCAATTGATTTTTTGTTTATAAAAACAGCAAAGAGTGGCGTTAAAACCACTCTTTACGTTTTTGTATTAATTATTTTTTCTTAACAACGTCCGTGGGTAATATCCCGTCTACGTAGGCGGTGTAAAAATGGGTGTAATTTACAAAGCCCGGGGCACTGCCGCCCGGCTTTTTAACAAACCTTACGGGGGCGTAATCCACTGCCACCGAGGGGGAGCCCGTCAGCGAGGAGTGGTATGCCGCTATCATTGCCGCCTGGGTATAGGCTCTTGCCGAGGGCTCCTCGCCCCCTGCATACATTACGGTATGAGAGCCCGGGGCGTTCTTTACGTGGAACCATATATCCCCCTTGCTTGCGGAAAAGGTAAGGGCGTCGTTCTGTACGTTGTTTCTGCCTACCCTTACCAGGTAGCCGCCGTCAACCACGTACTCAAAGGGGCGGGAAAGCTGTTTTTTACGCTTTCCTCCTTTTTTTGTCCTTATATAGCCTGCCTCCTCCAGTTCTGCCCTTATATCGTCAAACTCCGCATCGCTTTCCGCGCGCTTTATGGCGTCGGCAACGGTGTCTATATAGGCAAGCTCGGCGGCTGTTTTGGTAAGCTGCTCGCTCATTGCCGTCTCTGCGTGCTTAAGCTTGGTGTACTTTTTGTAGTACACCTTGGCGTTGGCGGCAGGATTCAAGCGTTTGTCCAGCTTCACCTCGTATTCCTTTTCCGTTTCGTAATCGTAAAGGGTTGCCTTTTCCATCCCCTGCTTTAGCAGATAGATGTTTGCGATAATCATATCGCCGCATCGGCGAAGCTCCTCCTTCTGCTCGCAGTCCTTAAGGGCGTCTGCCTGCAGTGCCGCCTTCTTCTCAAGCCTTGCACGGATGGTAGAGACAAGCCTTTGTATATCCGCACTGTGCCTGTCGTGGTTTTCCTGCTTGCCCTTTTCCTCAAAGTACGCCCACAGCAGTGCGGACAGGCTTTCCTCTTTTATCAGGGTAAAGCCTTCTCCGTATTGGGTCAGCTTGGTGTAGGAAAAGGCTACGGCGTGCCCGTCCCCGTCACATACACGGCAAGGGTATACGCTGCCCTTCAGTATAGACTCAAAGCCGTCCCAAAGCTTGGCGGCATCGCTGTCGCCTACGGTCTTGCCCTCGGCACCTGCTCTTGCCGCCGCCTCCCTTGCCGTAAGGGGGGAGAAGCAGGCAAAGGTCTTAAGAAAAAAGTCTGCCGCAGTCCTTTCGCCGTTCCTTTCGCAAAGCTCCAAAAACTGCGCCCTGCTTACGTCGGAGGGCGACAGCTTATCCTGCTTAGGGGGCCCCTCGTAGGGAAGTCCTACCAAAACAGTCCTTGCCGCAAAGGTTATATCCGTCTGGTACAGGGCACCCAGCACCTTGCCGCTTTCAATATCCGTAAGCAGCAGGTTGCTGTACTTGCCCATAAGCTCCGCATAAATACGGCGGCGGCACAGATAGCCAAGCTCGTCTCTGCTTTCTATATCAAAGCACAGGATACGCTCGTCCTTCGGCGCAAACACCGCGCTTACCCTGCCGTTCATAAGATGCTTACGCAGCAGCATACAAAAGGACGTGGGGATAGGGTTTTGGGGCGGAAGCTCCTCTCCGCAAAGGCATACCCTTGCATTTTTTCTGGAGGCGGACAAAAGCAGGTTGTGCTTTTTGCCCTCGCCGTAGAGACGCAAAACAATCTCCTCGTCCCCCGTTTGATTTATCTTTTCAATCTTTGCTCCCGTAAGCAGAGACAGCTCCTCTGCCAGACGGGCGCAAAACATACCGTCTATTGCCAAGTGTTACACGCTCCTTAAAGCTGGTTATCGTAAAATTCAAATACCTCTATATCGGCAAAGCCTTCCTTAAGGAATTTGCCTATAACCGATATAACGGGGGACTCTGTCCTGTAGTGGGTGGCACACACAAGGTTAATGCCCTGCTCCCTTGCATCCAGCATAGTGCTGTGTATAACCTCCCCCGTCAGGTAGGTGTCTGCCCCCGTTGCAACGGCGTCGTCAAAGCTGCCCTTGCCGCTGCCCCCAAGGATAGCTATCCTGTGTACGGGCTTGCCGCTGTTTATGCCCGTAACGTTTTCGGTACCAAGGGCGGTCTTGACCTTAGCGCAAAACTCCTCAAAGCCGTACTCCCTGTCAAGACAGCCTACCCTGCCAAGCCCTATATCAAAGGGCTCCGCCCGGGTAACCCCAAGCAGCTCACACAGCCTGTCGTTAACGCCTCCCTCTACCGCATCCAGCCTGGTGTGGTAGGACATAAGGCTTACACCTGCCGCCACAGCCGCAAGTATACGCTTGCCAACGGCGTCCTTTTCCGTAATGCTTTTGAGAGGGGAATAAATAGAGGGATGGTGACTGATTATCAGCTCTGCCCCTTTTTCCTTGGCAAACTCAATAGCCTCTACGGTAACGTCGAGGGCGGTAACCACCCTTGTAACCTGCCTGTCGTAGCCAAGACAAAGGGCTGTGCCGTCGGGGTCGCCGGGTACTGACAGACTGCGGGGTATACGGGCATCCAAAAAATCTTCTACTTGTTTTATCGTTGCCATAAATATCAACTCCTTACGGCTAATTATAACCCTAAAAGCCCTATTTGTCAACGCCGTCACAAACTGACAAAAAATACGGCACCCGGGTAGTACAATAGGGTGCAAGGAGGTTTTGAACAGTGGAAATAACAGCCAAGGAAAACACAGGCGTGCTTACGGTAAGGCTTCTCGGCGAGCTGGACCATCACGGTGCGGCAAGGGCAAGGCAGGAGATAGACGCCATCATAGAGGAGACGGCACCCCGTAAGGTGGTCCTTGACCTGGGTGACGTGTACTTTTGCGACTCCTCGGGTCTGGGACTGATAATGGGCAGGTACAAAAAGGCAAGGTCCCTGGGCGCAGAGCTTGTTATAGGGGAGGCGTCAGGGGCGGTGGAGCGAATAATGGCGCTGGCAGGTCTTGGGGCTATTATCAAAATAGAAGGGGGTACAACAGCTTGAGCGTAACAGCAGAGAGAAAGAAAAACAAAAAAGCCATAGACGTGTTTAAGTGCAGCTTTGAGGCAAAAAGCGTAAACGAGTCCTTTGCCCGTATGGTGGTAAGTGCCTTTGTAGCTCGTCTTGACCCGACGGTAAGCGAGCTTAGCGATATAAAAACAGCCGTTTCGGAGGCGGTAACAAACTGTATAGTCCACGCCTACAGGGATATGGGGGGCAAGGGCGAGATACAGCTTAAGGGCAAGATGTTTGCCGACGGAAGGGTGGTGATAGAGATAAAGGACAGGGGCTGCGGTATAGAGGACCTAAGCACGGCTATGCTGCCTATGTATACCAGCGACCCCGCAGGCGAGCGTAGCGGAATGGGCTTTACCGTTATGGACGCCTTTTGTGACGGACTTAAGGTACGCTCCCATAAGGGGAAGGGCACCACGGTGGCGCTGACCAAGCGTATAGGCGTTGGTAGACTATGAACGAGCCGGCACTTTTTAAGTCTGCCAGAGAGGGGGACAAGGATGCCCTTGCGGTGCTGGTAGAGGATAATATGGGGCTGGTGAAGGCCTTGGCGGTTCGCTTCCGTGACAGGGGTACGGAGGTGGAGGACCTGATACAGATAGGCACCATAGGTCTGATAAAAGCCATAAGAGGCTACGACTGTGAGTACGGCACCCGCTTTTCCACCTATGCGGTGCCCCTTATCTGCGGCGAGATAAAAAAGCATCTCCGTGACGATGGGATAATAAAGGTCAGCCGTGAGCTTAAACGGAAAAGCGCCCTGCTTTGCAGAGAAAAACAGCGGATACTGACGGAAACGGGAAGAGAGCCTCAGATATCGGAGCTGGCACGGATAAGCGGAATGAGCGAGGAGGAGGCGGTAAGGGCACTGGATGCAACCAGCGCGGTCTGCTCCATCCACGAAAGCGGAGAGGGCGAGCTGTCCCTGGAGGAGACCCTGTGGACGGACAACGTGGCAAGCTTCAGCGATGCGCTGGCGCTCAGACAGGCGGTGGACAAGCTGCCCGAAACGGAGCGTAAAATAGTGTTGCTCCGCTATTACAAGGGGATGTCCCAAGCCGCCACTGCCAAGGTTTTGGGTCTTACCCAGGTAAAGGTCTCCCGTTTGGAGAAGAAAATAATGGCAAGGCTCAGAGAAGAGATGCTGTAACGAGGTTAAGTTGTTCGCTACGCTCACAGTGAAGTTTTTGCCAAAGCAAAAGTGAAGTTGCTCGTTCTACTCGCAGTGAAGTTTGGTCTTTCAGACCAAGTGAAGTAAAGTTTGCCCTCACTTTGCCGTAGGCAAAACTTCACTGCCCGTAGGGCAACTTCACTTACGAAGTAAACTTCACTTGCCCTTTAGGGCAAACTTAGTTGGGGCTGTAAAAAACTTTGGTTTTTTACAGCCCCTCAGACCGCTGACAAAGGCACAGAACACGAAAAAGAACAAAATACAATTATTCTAAAGTAGAAAATTCAGGGAAGGCATCCCTGAATTTTCTGCATTTTATTTGTTTTTCCGTTCAAAACGAACCTCGGCTTACAGTACTCCGGGGTCCCCACAAAAATATATTTTTGTGGGGTGGTATTACAGTTTT
>JAZSQJ010000014.1:0-32242 GCA_045537905.1 Eubacteriales bacterium | reverse complement strand
ATTTTTGTGGGGTGGTATTACAGTTATCGCCTCGGTTCGTCTTGCCTGCACTCTTTCTCAGCACTCTGCCAGCTTGATGACAAGGTTTGTCATCAAGCTGGGGTTGCCTCGTTGAGACAACCTCTTAAATTATTGTTAAACTTTAATCCTTAACCTTGCTTTGAACGATGTCCAAAAGATAGCCAACGGCGGCACCGCCTATAACGGCAACGGCACAGTATATTCCGTGGGACAGGCTGTTAAATCTGATAGGAACCAGCAGCAACGTAGAGGCGAAAACCGCACCCATAACCAAGTGATATGCAATAGAACGCTTCTTTTCAAACAAAGCGTTCATAGGCTTGGCAAAGAGTATAACGGTAAGCAAGCCGCCTATGCCAACGGGCAGTACAAAGTTTGGTATAACGGACAAATCAAGAGCAAGAAGTGCCGAAAGGTTTTCTGTCAGCGGGTCAAAAAGGCCCAGGCACATAAGAGGGGAGGAGAAGCTCATACCGGGCATAACGATGCTGAGGGCAAAGCAAACGCCTATAACCATAAACCAGCCAAAGTTTTGGTCAACGGTAATCCTGGTGCTGGGGTAAATCTTGCCTATAAGCTGTGCCATCTGGGTGCTTTCGTCGGAAACGGAGCCAAAGAAGGCAAGCAGCAACACCATAAGCACGAAGGAAAGGGCAAGGGTAACGACGGAAGCCTTGTTTCGCTTTTCCTCACCGGCGTCCTTCCACAGGGCAGGAAGAGTGCCGAGAACAAGACCGAAGAAAATGCTTTGCTGTACGAGGGCGTCCATATCAAGGGCTTCCAGTATGCCGGCAAAACCAACGAAGCCAACGGCAATACCTATAATAACGGGCAGCAGCATTTTCCAGTGCTTTTTTATACCTCTGAAGGGGTGGGACAGGGTCTCCATAAGAGGTTGATAAACCCCAAACAAAACGCACATAACACCGCCGCTAAGACCGGGCAGTATGGCGCCTACGCCAATAAAGGCACCGATAAAAACGTTAATCAGGCTCTTTGCCCAAGCAGGTACAGAGCCGTTTTTCTTTTCCATATCTCTATGTCCTTTCAAAAGTTTGCTGTTTATAAGTATAGCATCCATGCCTATAATTGTCAATATGGGTAAAATAATACTTGAAAAAGATTAAAAAATGTGGTATTATACATTATTACCTTTAATATGGGAGGATTTATGGATTACACAAAGCTTGCAAATATACTGTTTCCCGACGTGGATAAAGATACCGATTATTATGAGTCTATGTACCCCGCACGCAACCTGCCCGAGGGTGCGGTAGTAACCCGTTTTGCACCCAGCCCTACGGGCTTTGTGCATTTTGGCGGACTTTTCCCCGTCCTTGTTTGCGAAAGACTTGCGCATCAAAGCGGCGGCGTGTTCTATCTCCGTATAGAGGATACCGACTCCAAGCGTGAGGTAGAGGGTGCAGAAAAGGATATTATAAAAGCCTTTGAGGACTTTGGCGTAAAGTTTGACGAAAGCGTTGTTCACGGCGGCGACTACGGCCCCTACAGACAAAGCGACCGCCGTGCTATCTACCGTTGCTATGCAAAAAAGCTGGTTGCGGAGGGTAAGGCGTACCCTTGCTTCTGCTCTGCGGAGGAGCTTGCTGTTCTCCGTGAGAAGCAGGAGGCGGCAAAGGTAGTGCCCGGCTATTACGGCGAGTACGTAAAGTGCCGTGACCTTAGCATAGAACAGGTGGAAGAGAACCTTAGGGCAGGCAAGCCTTTTGTTCTCCGCTTCAAGTCCTTTGGCAACAGCAACAATAAAATTAAGTTTACCGACCTCGTAAAGGGCACTATAGAGGTAACCGAAAACGATATAGACCACGTATTGCTTAAGAGTGACGGTATGCCTACCTACCATCTGGCACACGCCGTTGACGACCATCTTATGCACACCACCCACGTAGTAAGGGGTGAGGAGTGGCTATCCAGCTTGCCCTATCATATCCAGCTATTCTCCGCTTTCGGCTTCAGACTTCCCAAGTATCTCCATATATCTCAGCTTATGCGTCTTGCCGAGGTAGAGGAGGACGGCGTGGTTAAGCAGGTTAAAAAGAAGCTTTCCAAGCGTGACAAGGGCGCAGGTCTTACCTCTTATATAAGCGACGGTTACGCTCCCGAGTGCGTTACCGAGTACGTGCTTACCCTCCTTAACTCCAACTTTGAGGAGTGGCGACGTGCTAACCCAGTGGCTCCTCTTTCCGAGTTTAAGTTTGCGGTAAAGAAGATGAGTGCATCCGGCTCCCTGTTTGACCTTAAGAAGCTGGCAGACGTAAGCAAAAACGTACTCTCCCGTCTCAGTGCAGAGGAGATATACGCCAGACTTGTTCGTTGGACTGCAGAGTATGATACCGACTTTAACGCCGCACTCACCGCAGACGAGGCTTACGCAAAGCGTATCCTTGCTATAGGCAGAGGCGGTGCCAAGCCCAGAAAGGACTTTGCGCTTTACAGCGAGGTTAAGGGCTATATGGGCTTCTTCTACGATAAGTATTTCAGCTATATAGACTCTATTCCCGATAACTTCAGCAAAGCCGACGTTAAAAAGGCGATAGAGCTGTTTATGGAAAGCTACGACGAGGCAGACGACCAGACCGCCTGGTTTGGCAAGGTAAAGGACGTGGCTTCTGCCATAGGCTACAGCCCCGATATCAAGGCGTACAAGGCGGCACCCGATGCCTTTGGCGGCCACGTGGGTGACGTAAGTATGTTCCTTCGTGTTGCCGTAACGGGCAAAACCAACAGTCCCGATATGTACGAGGTTATGGCAATCCTTGGCAAGGAGCGTGTGTTTGCACGCCTTAAAGCTTTTGCAGATGCAATGTAAGGAGCGATTGATATGGAAAACACCAGCAACTATTTGTTTGATATAATTGAAAAGGACCTGGAGGAGGGGAAGGTTACCCACGTACACACCCGTTTTCCTCCCGAGCCTAACGGATGCCTGCACATAGGCAGTGCAAAGGCTATATGCATAAACTACAGTGCAGCCAAAAAGTTTGGCGGTAAGTTTAACCTCCGCTATGACGACACCAACCCCTCCAAAGAGGATGATAGCTACGTAAAGTCCATTTACGAGGACCTTATGTGGCTTGGCGCAGTGCCCGATAAGGTGCTTTACGGCTCCGACTATTTTGGAAAGTGCTACGAGTTTGCAGTACAGCTTATCAAGAAGGGTCTTGCCTACGTTTGCGACCTTAACGCAGAGGAAATGCGTGCCTACCGCGGCACCCTTACCGAGCCCGGTAAGGAAAGCCCCTACCGCAACCGCAGCGTTGAGGAAAACCTTGAGCTGTTTGAGCGTATGAAGAACGGGGAGTTTGAGGACGGCGCCTGCACCCTCCGCGCAAAGATAGATATGGCGTCCTCTAATATGAACCTGCGTGACCCTGCAATCTACCGTATACTTCACGTAGACCATCACAGACAGGGCAGCAAGTGGTGCATATATCCCTTGTACGACTTTGCCCATCCCATACAGGATGCCCTTGAGGGGATAACCCACTCTATGTGCTCTATCGAGTTTGAAAACCACCGCCCCCTTTACGATTGGGTAGTGGAAAACATAGGCTTTGACGTGCCTCCTCACCAGTACGAGTTTGCCCGTCTTAACGTAACCAACACCGTTATGAGCAAGCGTTACCTCCGAAAGTTAGTGGAGGAAGGCTTTGTAGACGGTTGGGACGACCCCCGTATGCCTACTCTTTCCGGTCTCCGCCGCAGAGGCTATACCCCCAGCAGTATCTTCAGCTTTGTAGAAAAGGCAGGGGTGGCAAAGAACTTCAGTATAGTAGACATCGCTCTTCTTGAGCATTGTCTCAGAGACGAGCTTAACAATACGGCTCTCCGCAGGATAGCGGTTCTTGACCCCGTTAAGCTTATAATCGACAACTATCCCGAGGGACAGACCGAGTATTTCTCCGTAAGCAATAACCCCAACGACGAGTCCGCAGGCACGAGAGAGCTTGCCTTTACCAAGGAGCTTTATATTGACCGCAGCGACTTTTCCCTTACGCCTCCTCCTAAGTTTTTCCGCCTTAAGCCTGATGGAGAGGTAAGGCTTATGGGCGCATATATTGTTAAGTATAAGGGCGTTGACACCGATGCCGAGGGCAAGGTTACCGCAATACACTGTGACGCCGACCTTGTAAGCCGTAACGGTATGCCTGCCGACGGCAGGAAGGTAAAGGGCACCATCCACTGGGTATCTGCGGATAACTGCATAGACGCAGAGGTAAGACTTTACGATAAGCTCTTTACCATAGAAAACACAGGCGCCATTCCTGAGGATAAAACCTACGACGACTATCTTAACCCCGAAAGCGTTAAGGTGCTTAAGGGCTGTAAGCTGGAAAAGGCTCTTGAATCTGCTGCAGGCGGCGACAGGTTCCAGTTTGTACGCACGGGCTATTTCTGCAAGGATACCAAGTGCGACGGCGTGTTTAACCTTTCCGTAGAGCTTAAGGACTCCAAGCCTGTGGATATGCTTGTGAAACAGTAGGTATTTGAAAGCAGGTGTATTTGTTTTGAATATGCTTTTGGATTTGTTTCTTACCTACGCCAAAATCGGCGCTATGACCTTTGGCGGCGGTTACGCTATGCTGCCCATCCTTAAAAGAGAGATAGTGGAGCGTAAAAAGTGGGTAACGGAAGCAGATATAATAGATTGCTATGCAATAGGGCAGTGCACGCCGGGCGTTATCGCAGTAAACGCTGCAACCCTGGTAGGTTATCAGAAGCGGGGCGTTTTGGGTAGCCTTTGTGCCACCCTTGGTGTAATAACCCCGCCTATGATAATAATAATATCCATTGCTACGGTTCTGCAGGCGTTCAGCGAGAACGAGTACGTACAGCACGCCCTGGCTGGTATGAACGTGGCAATATGTGCGGTTATCGCCCTTACGGTAATCAATCTTATGAAAAAAACGTGGAAGAATATTCCAAGTGTTGTAATAGGACTGCTGGTGCTGGTAGCATCCCTTGCCTTCGGTGTACCCACCGTGTTGCTTGTGGTATGTGCCGCAACGGCAGGCATCGTCTTATCCACCCTTAGCAAAAAGAGAGAAAAAGCAAAAGGGGAGGCTAAGGATAAATGACCTTTTTACTTTGTTTTTGGGAGTTTTTCAAGACGGGGCTTTTCGCTATAGGCGGCGGCCTTGCCACTATCCCCTTCCTGCAGGAGATGGCGGTCAAGCATCCCGACTGGTTTACCAGGGAGGAGCTTACCAACTTTATCGCCATATCCGAGTCTACACCGGGTCCTATCGGCATAAACATAGCCACCTATGCGGGCTATAAAATAGCAGGCCCTCTAGGCTCTGTTGTATGTACCTTTTCCTTGGTACTGCCTTCCTTTTTGATAATACTTCTTTTGGCAAAAGTTCTTGATAAATTCAAGACTAACCCTTACGTAGAGGGCGCCTTTGGCGGCATCAGACCTGCCACCACCTCTATGATATTGGCGGCAACCCTTGGCACCTTTGCCGAGGTGCTTATCGACCTTGCTGCGGTAAGCTCGGTAAAAACCTTCTTTACCGCCATCGACCCTTTGGCAATAGGCTTGTTTGCGCTGATATTTATAGCCGCAACCCTGCTTAAAAAAGTACACCCCATTGTGTTTATCGCTGTTGGCGCAGTGGCAGGTATAATCTTCAAAATGTAAAACAGCCTTAATCTATAACAGGAGGAAAATGTTTATGAACAGTATAGATCCTCGTTTTTCAGAAATAGCTCCCGAGATAGAGGAGCTTGCCAAATTAACCCTTAAAAACGGTAACATACCCAAGGAGCTGTATGCAAAATACAACGTAAAACGCGGTCTCCGTGACGAAAGCGGTCAGGGCGTGCTTACAGGTCTTACCGAGATAGCAGAGGTTCACTCCTACACCATCCGTGATATGGAGTACGTTCCCTGCGACGGTAAGCTGTTTTACCGCGGCATCGACATAGAGGAGATAGTAGACGGCTTCCTTGATGACGAGCGTCCCGGCTTTGAGGAAACGACCTACCTTCTTTTGTTTGGCGAGTTGCCTACGAGACAGCAGCTTGATGACTTTAACAAGCTTCTCGGCAGCTACCGCAGACTGCCTACAAACTTTGTTCGTGACGTAATAATGAAGGCTACCAGCAGAGATATGATGAATTTGCTGGCAAAGAGTATACTTACCCTGTACTCCTACGATGCCAACGCCGACGACACAAGCATCGAAAACGTGCTTCGTCAATCCTTGGAGCTTATATCCATCTTCCCCATGCTGGTGGTATACGGCTACCAGGCATTCTCCTACTATCATGATAATCAGAGTCTGGTGATACATACTCCCAGTCCCAATCTTTCAACTGCGGAAAATATACTTCGTCTCCTCCGCGGTGAAAACAACTATACCAAGCTGGAGGTTAAGCTGCTTGACATTGCGCTGGTGCTCCACGCTGACCACGGCGGCGGTAACAACTCCACCTTTACTACAAGGGTAGTTACTTCCACGGGTACCGATACCTATTCTGCAATAACGGCGGCAGTAGGCTCCCTTAAGGGTCCTAAGCACGGCGGTGCCAACATCAAGGTTGTTGGTATGTTTGACGAGATGATGGAAACCCTTAGCGATTGGGAAGACGAGGCTCAAATCCGTGAGTACCTGAGGAAGCTTCTCCATAAGGAGGCATACGACAAGGCAGGTCTTATCTACGGTATGGGTCACGCAGTTTACAGCTTGTCCGACCCCCGTGCAAGGGTATTCAAACGGGTCGTTAAGGACTTAGCTATTGAAAAGGGCAAGGAAAAGGAATTTGCACTTTACGACCGTGTAGAGAGACTTGCTCCTCAGGTTATAGCAGAGGAAAGACGCATCCACAAGGGTGTAAGCGCCAACGTAGACTTTTACAGCGGCTTTGCTTACAGTATGCTTGGTATACCCAAGGAGCTGTATACGCCTCTCTTTGCCGTATCCCGTATTTCGGGCTGGTGTGCTCACCGTATAGAGGAGCTTATCAACGCAAGTAAGATAATCCGTCCTGCGTTCAAAAATGTAGCAAAACGCAGAGGATATACTCCTATCGAGGATAGAAAGTAAAACACTCACAATGGGGTAGCCTCATTAAGACTGCCCCATTGTGTCAGTTAAGTTTGATAAGGTCTTTTATTTATCGGAGGGAAAATATGTTTTTGATTTTGTTTTCAAATATTTTCTTTGCTTTGCCAATTGTCTTGGTGGCTTCGTTTATCCTGAGCCTTTGCAAATATTATCATGCAAAGAGGGAAAACAAAGCGTTTCCCGACAGCTTTTCAGCCGAGGAGATCGAAAGGCGTAGGAGAGTATTGATTATACTATCCGTTGTTACCGCTGCGGTCGTTGCTGTTTTTACGTTTATATTAGTGCTTTTCACCAGGGAACTTGCCCATATGTGAGGTGCCGTGATGAAGGATCGTACGTTTTTAATCACGCTATTGGCGGTTATTGGTGCCTGTCTTGTTTTGACCGTTGCACACTTTCTCTATGTTGTCTATGCTTACGAGCACTGTTCAATTATTTATTTTGTCGGAAAGGAGCTGTGGGGATAGATGAAGCTCAGAGGGCAGATTACAGCTATCGTTTTAGTGGTGGCGTTATTTGGGGCGTTTAATCTGAGTATATATCAGTTAATTACCCGCAGGCTTTCCAATAATTTCAGCGGTGCAACACAAGCGCAGATGATCGACGTGAAAAGCTATCTGCCACACGAGGAAGGCTCTGATCTTCCTGACGTAAAGTCATCCTTTAAGCTTACGGATAACCTTCCCGTTTTGGATGGCGCTGCGGCGCTTGTGCCTGTTTATGCGGCGATAATTGATAACGTTTATCCAAAAGGCTGTGTCACGTATAAGGACGGCTGTTTTTCTGACGATAATTACTATGGGGAAAATTTTGCAGAGGACAGTGCTATGCAATACAAAAACACGGTGCGAGGGTATCAAGCAATTGTTGACGGCGATACGGACGTTTTGTTTTGTGCCGGCCCCTCTGAGGAACAAAAGCGATATGCCGAGGAAAAAGGCGTTAAGCTTATATATGTTCCTATAGGCTTGGAAGCTTTTGTGTTTTTTGTAAACGAAAATAACAGGGTAAACGACCTTACGGTTGAACAGGTACGCAAGATATATGCAGGTGAGTATACAAACTGGTCAGAGGTTGGCGACGACGATCGAACTATCAACCCTGTAACAAGACTGGAGGGTAGCGGCAGTCAAACGACCTTCGAGGCTTTTATGGGAGAATATAAAATTGGAAGGAAGTCTCTGTTTGCAATAACGGGTGCCTCCATTGGATTTTCATTCCGTTACTATATGGACGGTATCGTTGAAAACGATGCGGTAAAAATGCTGTCTCTTAATGGAGTGTATCCCAGTGCAGAAAACATACAAGACCGTAGCTATCCCATTGTTGCACAGTTTTATGCCATCTATCGAGCTGATAACGAAAACGCAAATATCCCCGTTCTGATAGATTGGATTTTGTCCGAGGAAGGGCAAAGGCTGATTGAGGAATGCGGATACGTGCGTATCAACAATTAAACTATTCTAAGTCTTATAATTTACGCCGTGCGAATTTTATTTTGCACGGCGGTTTTTCTTGCAATAAACAAAACTATGTGCTAAAATAAAGAAAATATTACGATGGGTAAGTATAATTTATGAAAAAAGCATTACTTTTTATAATCGCCTTGCTGTTTCTGCTTCCGTTTGCGGTGACCGGTGCTTACGCAGAGGGGGAAGACGTAACAAGCTTTGCCTTGGTGGAGACGGATACGGGCCCCATAGGCGGCAGTGTAAACTACTTTGTACTCCGTCCTCTTATGGAGTACGACGACGAGGGCGGTATCGCAAGGGGCAAAATGTTCGGCAGTCTTATATTTTCTCTTAAAACTCCTCCCGATAAGGCAGAAAGGGCAGAGGCGTTTATTACCGACCTTTTTAAGGAGGGTGCCTGTATTTCTGCGGCGGATACCGTTGCGGAGGAAATGAAGGCAGACGGTATTTTAGATAAGGACGGCAAATACCCCATATACGTGTCCCTCCCTTATCCCGGCAGTGCTTTTGATAAGGAGGCGGACAGGGAAGGCTTTTGCAAATACTTTATAGACACCCTGTATGGAGTTTTCAGCAGTAAAAACTACGCTCACATCAGTCTGGATGGTATATATCTGAGCGACGCCTATGATGCTGCGCCTTCTCTTCGCAGCTATTGTATAAGGCTGGCTTCGGACAAGGGGCTTGACTGCGTGGCGGCAACTGCCATCGGCGGCGTTAAGGACGCCAGGGTTATAGCCTCAAGCAACGGAGTAGACAAGCAGCTTGAAATGAAAGACGGTGCCAAGGGATACAGCCTTCATTTGGGGGGCGTACCCGATGACAAGGACAGGGCTCCGTATACAAAGCTTATGGCGGATTATAATATACTAAGGTCTGCAAAAATAGGGCACAGCAATCTGCTGTTCAGCTTCAGGTCGTATAACGACGTGTACGACTGTGCCTCTGCTATGGAAAACACCGTACCAAACCCCAAGGGGCGTAGCGCATACGAGCTGTTGAGGGAGATAATTAACTGTCCCTTTGACGGCAGCAGCGCCTATATTACGGGGGATGGCGGCTTGCAGTGGCATTATTATACGGGTGCAGTCTTTGCGGTTTTGGGCACTGCGGGTATAATTTATATGATAGCCGCGCTGTACAGGAAAGGCAAGAGAGATGAGTAACAGTAAGGAAAAACAAAGGCTCCTTAAGCTGCTTAAAATAACGGGCGCCGTATTCGGGGCAATGCTTTTGGTGTTAGGCGTTTTCTATCTTGTAAGCCTGCTTATGGCGAAGGACAAGGTGGATTATACCGAAAAACAGGAGGGTATCTACTATTTTTCTGTAGACTACGAGGAGAATATTCTTGAGGATTTGGTTTACGCCGCAAAAAACAGGAATATAATGTTTACCGACCATTTGGGCAACGGTGAGCTGCTTACGGCAGAGCTGGCTGAGGAGAAAAATGATAAGGCTTTGATGTACAACTACTTCAAGGCACTTATGGAGGGGGATGCCACCCTTCACGAGGCTCTGCTCAGCACCAACTACAAAAAGCACTTTTACGTACACAAAAGCTTTACGCCCCAAAAGGTCTATGATATAGACGTCCGCTTTTTAACGGGCGGCACGGAAAACGGTGTATACACCGACAAATACCAGGTAGCCTATAAGATTTACGAAAACAACGGCACTTACCGTGCAGACGTGGGCTCGGGCGTGGCAAAGCTTATGGTGTTTGAGCTGGTTAAGGAAGACGGCGCGGTAAAAATAAACTCAATAGTACCAATGAATATAAAATAAGGAGAGAGATTATGAAGCTTGTAGAAGTAAAGGACTATGTTAAGGACTGCGTAGAGATATGGAACAGCTACGTAAACGCAGGCGAGGTAGTGTTTAAGCCTATGGACGAGGCAAGGTTTACAAAGCAGTTTATAAACACGGCAGGCTACGAAAGCGTATCCCTTGCCCTGGCGGATGAAAAGGGCGTTACCGCCTTTGGCTTTGCAAACTATGTAAAGGATGCCATAGTTGCCTACATAACTTATATCGGCGTTCGCAAGGACGTTGCCGGCACAGGCCTTGGCTCTGAGGTTCTTGAGGCTCTGGAGCAGAAGCTGGTGGAAGCCAACCCCACTCTTGAGAAGATAGAGCTGGTGTTCTACAACCCCTGTCAGCTTTCCTGGCACATTCCCTCTGCCGCACCCCACGACCATCCCGGTACTCCCGGCGTTGATATGGACAGCAAGGCATACGGCTTTTTTGCAAAGCACGGCTACGGGGATTACGCTATCCAAAACGCTTATTATCTTCCCCTTGAAAGGTACGAATATCCTCAGGATATCGTAGACAGAATAGAAGGACTTAAGGACAAGGAAATAGAAATCTGCTACTACGACGGTAGCCGTCACCACAGCTTTCCCGAGTTCTTTGACAACATTAAAAACGAGGGCTGGCGTAAGCAGGTGCTTTCCCAGCTTGACAAGGATATAGTTATTGCCGCCCACAAGGGCAAGGTAGTAGGCTACACGGGTCCCCTTACCGTATCTCCCGAGGGGCGCGGTATGTTCTGCGGTATCGGCGTGCATACGGAGTACAGACAGCACGGCATAGGTAAAATACTGTTTGCCTCTCTCTGTAAGGGGCTTTCCGAAAAGGGTGCAGGCTATATGTCCCTGTTCACAGGTACCACTAACCCTGCAAGGAAAATCTATGAGGGCGCAGGCTTTGGTATAGTTCGCACCTTTGCGTGTATGCGTAAGCTTCTTAAGTGATGTGGTATTATATAGGGATAATATCGGCTTTGGCGGTGGCCCTTTGCGTGTATGACAAGGCTGCCGCAGTGGCACGGAAATACCGTGTAAGAGAGTCGTTTTTGTATTTGATATCGTTTATGGGCGGCGCCTTGGCAATGTGGATAACTATGCTTATAGTGCATCACAAAACAAAGCGTATGGGTTTTATGCTCACTCTGCCCTTGATGGCGCTTTGCCATATGGCTTTGTTCGTCGTTTACGGTAAAAGCTACGGCTATTGGATATAAGGAGGCACAAATGGCGTTAAAGAAACCTATTCTGCTGGCACCTGCAGGCAGTCTGTCCGCACTTAAGGCGGCGGTGTATGCCGGTGCAGACGCCGTATATTTTGGCGGCGGCGACTTTAACGCCCGTGCCTTTGCTACCAACCTTAAAGCCGAGGAAATGGCAGAGGCGTTTGATATCTGCCGTCTCTACGGCGTAAAGGTGTATATAACCCTTAACACTCTGCTTTCGGACAAGGAACTGAAGTCAGCCCTGGATTTTGTAAAAATGCTGGAGAGGGAATACAAGCCCGATGCCTACATAGTACAGGACTTAGGTCTTATAAAGCTGCTAAGGTCTGCCTTCCCCCAAATCCCCCTCCACGCCTCCACCCAGTTGCAACAGCATTCCTCCCTTTGCGCCGAGGAGCTTAAAAGCCTTGGCATAAGCCGTGTGGTGCTGGCAAGGGAGCTTTGCAGGGAAGATATAGCGGCGGCAGTAAAAAGCGGTCCGGAAACCGAGATTTTCATTCACGGAGCTATATGCGTGTGTCAAAGCGGCGGCTGTCTTATGTCCTCCTTTATCGGGGGCAGAAGCGGCAACAGGGGCAAGTGTGCTCAACCCTGCCGTCAGTGCTACGGCGGTAAATACCCCCTGTCCCTTAAGGATATGTGTCTTGCCTCCCATATCCCCGAGATATGCGCTATGGGTGTGGACTGCCTTAAAATAGAGGGCAGAATGAAGGGGGCGGAATACGTTTACGAAACGGTACGGATATACCGCCGTCTGATAGACGAGGGCAGAAAAGCAACGGCTGAGGAGATAAAAAGACTGTCCGAGCTGTTTTCAAGAAGCGGGTTTACCGATGGCTATTATACGGGTCGTAAGGGACCCCATATGTTTGGCATCCGTACTGAGAGAGATAAGGAAAAAAGCCGCAATCTCACGGTTGAGATAAAAGAAAAAAAGCTGCCCGTAAGTATAAGCTGTTGCTTAAGCGAGGGTAAGGGCGCAGAGATAAGTGCCAACAGCGGTGATATATGGGTAAGTCATACGGGTGATATACCCGATAAGGCAATAAACCGGCCCCTGACTGAGGCGGAGCTTACAAAACGCCTTTCCAAAACAGGGGACACCGCCTTTGCCGTAACGGATGTAAGCATCAGCCTTGACGAGGGGTTGATACTGCCCATATCGGCGGTAAACGCCCTTAGGCGTGATGTGCTTGCAAGGCTGGCGGCAGAAATGATAAAAGCAAACACCCCCGCAAGGGAAAACGGCGGAGAATACACGGTACAAGCCTTGCCAAGGGGAAACGTAAACCAAAGCCCCGGTCTGGTGTTACGCTTTGACGGCAGGGCGCCCTCGGCGGCACTCCTTGACAAGCTTATACCCCTGTGTGACAGACTGGAGATGCCCCTTTGGTGGGATATACCCAACGTAGATTATAAGGACAAGCTATCCCTGATACTGCCAAGGATAGTGTACGACAGCGACGCCGACGCCGTAAAGACGCTAATAAATAAAGCCGCAGAGCAGGGAGTAAGGAGCCTTACGGTACCTAATATAGGTATGTTATCCCTGTGTAAAGGCTTTACACTCCATGGCGACTACAACCTTAACGTGTGCAACAGCTTCACGGCGGCTTATCTCAAGGAAAGAGGCTTTGCAAGCTACGTAATCTCCCCCGAGATAGCGCCTGCGGCCATAGCGGGCAGGGTAGAGGGCGGAGAATACGTGGTGTACGGCAAGGCGACCCTTATGCATACGGAAAACTGCATTATCCGCAACGTAACCCCCTGTCAGAATAAAGCCGACTGTAAGGCGGTGCTTAAGGATAAAACGGGGGCAGAGTTTAGGGTAATGCGTGACTACGGTCACAGGAACAATATATATAATTCCGTACCCACCTATCTCCTTGACAAAACGGGAGACTTAGGGGGAGTAAGTGCCCACGTACTGTCCTTTACCGACGAAAGGGAGGATGAGATACTTAAGATAGTGGACGCCTATAAAAAAGAGCTACCCCCTGAGGGAGCCTTTACAAGGGCGGCACTTAAACGGGGCGGAGGTGTGTTTTAATATGAAAATATGCTTTATCGGTCTGGCAGGGGACAGCGTTTTCCTTACTACCGACCATTTCCACCGTGAGGGCGAAACCGTGGTGGCAAACAGCTTTTATAACGAGCCGGGCGGCAAGGGCTACAACCAGGCGGTTGCGGCGGCAAGGCTGGGGGCAGAGTGCAGCTTTATAGGTGCCTTTGGCAGAGACGGCGGTGCAACCCTTTGTATAGACTTTTTGAAAAAAGAGGGAATAAAGCCTTTGGCCGTATATAAGGACGTTCCCAGTGCCTATGCCTGTATATTGACAGACAGCAAGGGCGAAAACCGTGTCAGCGTTTACGGCGGTGCGGCAAAGCTTCTTACCGGCGAGGATATAAAGGCGCTTGAAGGCGAGATAGCAGGCTGTGATATGCTGGTACTGCAAAACGAGGTAAGCAGCGAGGTAAACCGTGTGTCCTGTGATATAGCGGAAAAACACGGCGTAAGGGTGCTTATAAACCCCGCACCTGCCGTAGGCTTTGAAACGGAGCTGTTGCAAAGAGCCTTGCTTATAACCCCCAACGCTCACGAGGCGGCAGAGCTTTTCGGTGAGGACTGGGCAAGGGGTATGAAGGAGCAGGGCATAAAACAGGCGGTGGTTACCTGCGGAGGAGAGGGCGTTACCGTTTACGACAACGGCACCCTCACTCACATAGAGGCAATCCCCACCAAGGTGGTGGATACCACGGGGGCAGGGGACTGCTTTACGGCGGCTCTTGCCGTGATGCTTTGTGAGGGGAAAAGCTTATACGAGGCTGCCGATTTTGCCAACAAAGCGGCGTCGGTTGCGGTAAGCAGAGCCTATGCAGTAGCCGCAATGCCCAAAAAGGCAGAAATTGTGCAATAATTTAAGAAAAAAGTCATTAAAAAAGCAAAACATCTATTGCAAAAGTCAGAAAACGGTGTTACAATATAAATTAAGCAAGTTTGGCTAAAAAATTAAAAAATAAAATAAAACGGATACGAAAGGGGTATCAATTTTGGAGTACAAAAATATTACTAACTACAAGGATGCCGCTAAGGACTTTATCGAGAATGAGAAGCAGTTCCATCTCGGCGTAATCCCTACCGAGCAGTCTAATCCCCGCACAAGAAATCTCAGTGCAACAATAGCTAAGGACACCTCCGAGGGTATCAAGATGATACTTTCTGCTGACCTTGACATTGGCGACGTTGCCGCAAAGGCCTTCGAGACCGATAACTTTAAGGATCTCGTTAAGGACATCAAGCGTTGTATGGACCAGCGTAAGAAGTTTGTTTTCTCCAGCGTTGGCGCATCCGGCAGAATGGCTATCCAGCTTGACGGTGCATGGCGTTTGTTCTGGCAGTCTCTCGTTCAGAAGATTCCTGCAAGACGCAACGAGTTTCTTGAGATTTGTGAGTGCTGCAACAGCTTCACTACCGGCGGTGACAGAGCGCTTGTTCGTTCCGTTGAAAACTTTGAGGACTATATGACCTTCGGTGCACGTCAGGTTGTTGACGCAGGCATCGGTGAAGGCGACGTTCTTATCGGCCTTGCAGAATGCGGTCTTTCCGCCAGCATCAACGGCTCCGTTATCGAGGCTGACAAGCGTGGCTGTACTACATACTATCTTTACTGCAATCCTAAGGAAATCCTTTGCGAGCATCTTGAGAGAGTTCGTATGGTATTTGCAAGACCCAACATCAAGCCCATCAGCATCTTCGTAGGTAACATGGCAGTTTCCGGCTCTACCAGAATGCAGGTTACCACCGTTGAGCTTCTTACCGCAGGCGCTGCTCTTGAAATCGCTGCAGGCCAGTGGCTGAAGGAAAACCTTACCGAGGATGAATACAAGGTTGTAGGCACTCCCGCTCTCTCTGCTGCTGAGTATGCAGAGCAGTTTAAGAAGCTTCGTGACACCCTTTCCAGCGGTGCCGCTCTTGAAGGTCTTACCAAGGCTGTTGAGCTTGAGACTGCTACCTATAAGGCAAACGGCCTTATCACCTACCTCACCCACGACTATCTCCTTGATATCATGACCGATACCACTGAGAGACAGCCTACCTTTACACTTCCTCCTTTCAGGAAGTTCAAGGATACCGAAAGTGCAGTTAGCTGGGCATACGTAAAGGATCCCCTTTACCCCAACGGCGTTGCTTGGGAACACGTATTCCGTCGTCCTATCGTTGGTCTTGACTGGACCGTTGAGGACTATAAGGAAATGGAAGCAGCTCCTTCCATCATCGCAAATCCTCCCTCCGTTGGTTCTGAGGAGGTTGAACAGTATTGCATAGGTAACGAGGAAGATCCTTCCCGTTACAGCCGCAAGCCCGCTAACCTTATCCTTATGGATATCAACGGCTCTGCTTGCAAGGACGCTCTTGCTTGGTACAACAATAACCTTCCTAACTACGGTGGCGGCACTGTTATCAGAATAGGCCGTATCCCCGAAGGCAAGATCGCAGAGAACGAGATCTACATCCCCGTTGACGTTCCCGCAACCTGCACCGAGCTTCTTTCTCACCTTATGATCAAGCTCACCTTCAACCTTCTCTCCACAGCTACCATGGCTAAGATGGGTAAGGTTTGGTCCAACTGGATGATCCAGGTTCTTCCCACCAACAAGAAGCTCATTGACAGAAGCGTTCGCGTTATCAAGGAGCTTGCCGGTCTTGATTATCAGACCGCTTGTGAGGAGTTCTTTAAGTCCTACCTTAACAGAAAGCCCGAAGACGAGTACAGAGAGTCCTATGTTGTTGAAACTCTTAAGAGACTTGGCTTTGACCCCAATGCGGATATAAAATAAGTTTATAAGTCTTTTATTCCTCAGCGGTTTTCACCGCTGAGGAATTTTTTTTATAAAAATTTCCTGTTGTTAAAAAAATATTCATATTATAGGATTAAAATACTATACAATTAGTAAAAAGCGTCATCATCTCTGCACTAAGAGGTATTTATATGGATAAACAAAATAAAAAAGTATGGTATACGGTCCTTAAGGATTTTTTTCTTGATAAGATAGCGGCACCCTGTCTCAAGCTGTACAACAACAGGTTTATGCTTTGCGTTATCTCCGCCCTGGTGATAAACGTTTTTATCGAGCTTGTTTGGCGTAGGTCCCTGTCCTCCTTCTTTAATCTCGTTGTGTTCAACCCACATATGTTCATATACGGTACGGCTCTTATCGCTATGACCTTATGTGTAACTATGTTTTTTAAGCGTAGGTTTTTCGTGTATCTGGCTATAGCAGGCACCTGGATAGGCTTTGGTATATCAAACGCCACTCTGCTGTCCTACAGGTCTACCCCTATGATAGCTATTGATTTTATGATAATGCGTTCCAGCATAGGTATATCCACCGTTTACCTGTCGGTGTTTACCATTATACTTATAGTGCTGGGCGTCCTGGCAGCCGTTGCGCTCCTTATATATATACTACGCAAATGCCGTAGGGAAGAGGTGGACTATAAGCGTTCCTTCTTCCAGTCTCTTGGCTTGGGAGCCTTTGTAGCAACCCTTGCCACTATGTTTTATTTTACCGGTGCAGTTCCTTCCGATATGCGTCTGCCTGAGATACACCGCAAATGCGGCTACGCCTACTGTCTTACCTACAGCCTGTTTGACTACGGCGTTGATGAGCCGGAGGTGTACACCGATGAATATATGGACGAAATCCGCACAGCAATAGATTCCGTGGAGGAAACGGTTCCCGAGGACAAACCCAATATAATATTCCTCCAGTTGGAATCCTTTATGGATATGACCCGCATCGACGGTATAGAGCTGTCTGAAAACCCTCACCCCTATTTCACCCAACTGAAGGAGGACTACCCGTCGGGCAAGCTCACGGTAAACGCATTGGGTGCCAGCACTGCCAACGTGGAGTTTGAGGTGCTTACGGGCACCTACATCAAGGACTACGGCTTTGACGAGTACCCCTACAAAACCTTCCTTGATGAAAACGCTATAGAGACCGTAGCCTACGACCTTAAAAACATAGGCTATTCCACCACCGCTATGCACAACCACGACGGTGCCTTTTACAGCAGAAACACCGCCTATGCCAATCTGGGCTTTGACCGTTTTATACCAAGGGAGTGTATGACAGAGCTGGAGTACACGCCTATGGGTTGGGCGAAGGATAAGGCGCTGTCTCCTTTGATAAAGGAGGTTATGAAGCAAACCGAGGAAAGAGACCTGGTGTTTGCCGTAACGGTGCAGTGCCACAGCAAGTACCCCAAGGAATTAGTAGAGAATATGGAGTACACCGTTACTGCAGGGGGCTTTGAGGACGAGGAATACAATAATATGCTTTCCTATTATGCAACCCAAGCCCGTGAAGAGGACGAGTTCCTTAAGGAAATCCTTGGCTATTTTGCAGATTATGACGAAAAAACAGTGGTTGTAATCTACGGCGACCACCTGCCAACCTTTATTAAGGAAAGCACCCAGCTTACCGAGGGGCTTAACACTGTGGACGATACGGAAAAGTACAATTCGGAATATATTATTTGGACAAACTACGGTATAGAAAAAGAGGACAGGGACTTAACCGCCTGTCAGCTTTCCTCCGAGGTCTTAAGCTGTGCCGGTATCCGCACGGGCGATATTATGAGACTGTACCAAACGGGCCTGGATGAGAAAACGATTGCGGAGTACCGCCACGCCGTAACCTATGATATGGTAGACGGAGGCAACTACTTAAACGGCGGTGTGCCACGCTACACCACAACCGACCTTATTATCGGTATGAATCCCGTCGAGGTAAAGGGCTACGAGCTGAGAGAGGAATCTCTGTACGTATACGGCAGCGGCTTTACGGAGGATGCAGACGTTTACATAAACGGCTTGCCCTATGCATCGGGCTACGTAAGTCCCGGCATAATGAAGGTCAAGGAACAGGTTACCGTAGAAAACGGCGACAGCATCAGCGTATCCATAGTTACCTTTGACTTTATAAAGCTGACCACCAGCAAGCCCTTTGTAATATCGGATTTACCTAACAAGGTAACGGCAAACAAAGGCGTAGTGGGTATACACGGCATTGTATTCTGGGGCGTCGTTACTCTTTGCATCGTTGCTGTGGGGGCGACTGCTGTAATTTTATACAAAAAGCGACGTAAAAAGACGGAAACTAATCAAAAATAGTATATAAATAAACACTAAAAGCTAAAACAAATATTATCCTTCCCCTTGCTTCTTCACAGCAGGGGGAAGTTTTTTGTTACAAAAGTATAATTATTTCACCAAACTATTGACTATTTTGTTAAAAGTGGTATAATAGTTGTGTGCAACATTTTTTTGGAAGGGATTCGAATTTATGTGTGCATAATATACAAATTACAGGGGGTTATTTTGTGAAAAGAAACCGTATTATCGCAGGCGTGCTTTCTTTGCTGATGGTTCTCGGTATGTTTACGGCATACCCTGCAATGACCTCAACAAAGGTTAGCGCATCTTCCAACACCAACTACGCAACAAACGCATCCTATAGGTTTGATGCGTCAGTTTACACCAACGGCACCGGCAGCTTCGGTGACGGTGCAAGCTGGACGTCTTATCACCAAGGTAAGCTTAACGACGGTACTATCGCTACCGGTTCTTCTACCGGTACCACCACAAGTATCGAGGTTTCTTACGGTGATATCACTGCACTTAAAGCGGGTACTATTACTTTGTACTACAAGTTCAGCAGTGCTATAACCGTAAGCGAGATTAATATTTTTGCAGGCAGAAGAGATAACGCTTACAGAGGCTTCTTCGACGCTGCAAGGGTATATGTTGGTCACGCAGAGACCGATATTAATACTCACAATCTTCTCGGCTCCGTTTCCGGTAACGAGTACGTTCTTTACAATAACTCTGCTTACGTAAGAAATTACAATATCAGCGGCGTTCCCAAGGTGGGTACCTACGTTATCATCCAGATGGATGTAAGCTCTACCAACGCCAGCACAACCGAGGGTAAGGGCGTTCTTAACCTTTCCGAGGTTCAGATTTTTGCTACTCCCAACAGGCTTGCCAACGTGGCTCGCACTGCTCAGTATAAATACGGCGACAACACGGGTGCAAACGGCACCGGCTCCTTTGGTGACGGTACAAGTCTTACCACTTACAAGCAGGGCAAGCTTAACAACGGCTACATAGCTACTGCCGCTACCTCCTCAGCTACCGACACTGCAGAGCTTTGTGTTGGTGACGTTGCAAGTCTTGTAAAGGGTACGATTACCGTTTATTACAAGCTTGCCGCAAACACCACCGTTGACTTTGTCAACATCTTTGCAGGCAGAAGAGACAACCCCTACAGAGGCTTCTTTGACGAGGCAAGAGTATACGTAGGCAACAGTGAAAGCGATATTTCTGCAAACACCCTCCTCGGCAAGGTGTCCGAGGCAGGCTACAGCTCCTACGAAAACTCTACTTACGTAAGAAGATATACCGTTAACGGCGCAGCTAAGAACGGTACTTACGTAATTATTCAGTTTGATATAAATTCCACCAGTGCCGATACCGCAGCGGGCAAGGGCGTCTTAACCCTTTCAGAGATCCAGGTATGGGGTGCAACCGTTGATGCAAACGTTTCCGCTAATATAGCATCTGCGGCTCAGTACAGAAGCCCCAACTTCTCCAACGGCGTTAACGGTGCCGAGGGTACCTGGGGTGAGGCTAACTTCAACAGCTACCACTCCGGCAGAATTACCGACGGTGCTATAGCTTCTACCTATACTCCCTCCGCCTCCTCCACTACCGACCGTCATACCGTTGAGCTCGGTACCGATTCCGTGTTCAGTGCAGGTACGGCTTATCTTTACTTCAAGCTTCCTGCAGCAACGACGATAACCAAGGTTAACGTATTTACAAATATCAGAGAAAATAATGCGTCCAGAACATATCCCGCTGCTCTCAACGTATACGTAGGCAACAGCGAAACGGATATTTCTGCAAACACCAAGCTTGGTAACTCCTCTTACACCGCTTACAATACCAGTGTAAGAAACTATACAACCACCGGTGCAAAAACAGGTCAGTATGTAATCGTTGAGTTCAGCATTCCCGATGCAAACGCTCCTGTTGTTGCAGTTACCGAGGTTGAGATATTCAACGGCCCCAGCACCCAGTACGACGTAACCTTCCTTGATAAGGACGGCAACGTACTTAAGACCGAAAAGGTTTACGAGGGTGGCTCTGCAACCGCTCCCACCGCTCCCGCAGTTGAGGGTTATGATTTTGCAGGCTGGGATACCGCATTTACCAACGTAAAATCCAACATTACCACTAAGGCAACCTATAATATAAAGACCTTTACCGTAACCTTCGTTGGTGACGGCGGCACAACTCTCAAGACAGAGACCGTTAATTACGGTGCAAACGCAACCGCGCCCACAGCTCCTGCTGTTGACGGCAAGACCTTTACAGGCTGGGACGTAGAGTTTACCAACGTTAAGAGCGATCTTACGGTAAACGCTGTATACGCTACCCAGACCTATACCGTAACCTTTATCGGTAACGAGGGCGCAGTTCTTAAAACCCAGACCGTAGGTCACGGTCAGGCGGCAACCGCTCCCGAGGCTCCTGTTATAGAGGGTCTCTACTTCAAGGGTTGGGACAAGACCTTTGACAACATCACTGGCGACCTTACCGTTACCGCTATCTACTCTGACGAGCCCGACTACGTTCTTGACAGAGACTTTAAGGTAACCGTAGACGCTAACTACGGCAGCTATGATACCGACGGCGACGGCGTTAATGACTTTACAGGTATAGCAGTTGACGTTTCCGTTGGCTCTATCACCTACGACCGCGGCTTGCTCGGTATTGAGGGCTTCCTCAATTTCGACAACAGCGTTCTTACTCCTCTCTACGTAACCGACGAGGACCTTAACGGTACTGCCCTTGACGCTCCTCCCAAGACCATACTCAACTGGCCCACCTTCACTATGTTCGGCCAGACAGCATACGCTATCGAGGGTCTTTGTCAGGCGTACTCCATGGCAGACGGCTCTACCGTAGACCCTGCAAATCCTCAGACTAAGTTCTCTAAGGACGATTCCCGTATGAGAATTCGTTACATCCTCCACACCGACTATTATGCAGGCTATCAGGATGGTACCAGCATAGGCGTACTTGGTGATGGCGAGATGGCACTGAGATATTACTTCATCGTTCCCGAAGGCTGTGAGGGTCAGACCTTTACCTTTACAGTTCCCGACACTCCCGAGGCAGAGCATATCTCCTCCTGTGCTCTCTATGCACCTATGTCCTACATTAAAGAGGGCACCAACACCATCGCATACAGCTCTGTATACGGTAAGGGCGGCTACGCTAAGGTAACCATCCCCGAAGCTCCCAAGGAATACACCGTTACCTTCGTAGGTCAGGACGGCACCACCATCAAGACCGAGACCGTTGTAGAGGGCAACTCTGCAAGCGCACCCGAGGCTCCCGTAGTTGAAGGCTACACCTTCACAGGCTGGGACAAGGCGTTTGATAAGGTAACAGACGACCTTACCGTTACCGCAGTTTACGAGATTAACAAGTACACCGTAGACTTCGTAGCAAACGGCGAGACTATTGATACCCAAACAGTAGAGCACGGCTCTGCCGCAACCGCACCCGAGGCTCCCGTAGTTGAAGGCTACACCTTTAAGGCTTGGGACGTAGCATTCGATAAGGTAACAGGCGACCTCACCGTTACCGCAGTTTACGAAATCAATAAGTATACCGTAAACTTCGTAGGCTTTGAAAACGCAGACCTTGGTTCTCAGACCGTAGAACACGGCTCTGCCGCAACCGCACCCGAGGCTCCTGCAGTTGAAGGCTACACCTTTAAGGCTTGGGACGTAGCATTTGATAACATCACTGCAGACACCACTGTTACCGCAGTTTACGAGATCAACAAGTACACCGTAACCTTTATGGCAAACGGCGAGGTTATTGACTCTGTAACCGTTGAATACGGCTCTGCCGCAATCGCACCCGAGGCTCCTGCTGTTGAGGGCAAGACCTTTACCGGTTGGGATGCAGACTTCTCCAACATCACAGGTGACCTTACAGTTAACGCTCTTTATGACATCAACGTATACGATGTAACCTTCGTAGGTAAGGATGGCGTAACCATAAAGACTGAGCCTGTAGCACACGGCTCTGCCGCTACCGCTCCCGAAGCTCCCGCAGTTGAAGGCTACACCTTCACAGGCTGGGACAAGGCGTTTGATAAGGTAACAGGCGACCTTACCGTTACTGCAGTTTACGAGATTAACAAGTACACCGTAGACTTCGTAGCAAACGGCGAGACTATCGATACCCAGACAGTAGAACACGGCTCCGCCGCAAGCGCACCCGAGGCTCCCGCAGTTGAAGGCTACACCTTCACCGGTTGGGACGTAGCATTTGATAAGGTAACAGGCGACCTTACCGTTACCGCAGTTTACGAAATCAATAAGTACACCGTAAACTTCGTAGCAAACGGTGAGACTATCGATACCCAAACAGTAGAACACGGCTCCGCCGCAAGCGCACCCGAGGCTCCCGCAGTTGAAGGCTACACCTTCAAGGCTTGGGACGTAGCGTTTGATAACATCACTGCAGACACCACTGTTACCGCAGTTTACGAGATCAACAAGTACACCGTAACCTTTATGGCAAACGGCGAGGTTATTGATACCCAAACCGTAGAGCACGGCTCTGCCGCAATCGCTCCCGAGGCTCCCGCAGTTGAGGGTATGAACTTTGCAGGCTGGGACAAGGCGTTTGACAACGTTACTTCCGACCTTACCGTTACCGCACAGTACGGTGAACAGGTATTTACCGTTACCTTCATCGGCTTTGACGGCGTAGAGCTTCAGAGTCGCCCCGTTGCTTACGGCACCGCTGCTGTAGCTCCCACCGCTCCCGTAGTAGAAGGCTATACCTTCACCGGTTGGGATAAGGACTTCTCCAATATTACAGGTGACCTCACCGTTACCGCAATTTACGAAATCAACAAGTACACCGTAAACTTCGTAGGCTTTGAAAATGCAGACCTCGGTTCTCAGACCGTAGAGCACGGCTCTGCCGCAACCGCACCCGAGGCTCCTGCAGTAGAAGGCTACACCTTCACAGGTTGGGACGTAGCGTTTGATAACATCACCGCTGACACCACCGTTACCGCAGTTTACGAAATCAACAAGTACACCGTAAACTTCGTAGGCTTTGAAAATGCAGACCTCGGTTCTCAGACCGTAGAACACGGCTCTGCTGCAACCGCACCCGAGGCACCCGCAATTGAAGGTTACACCTTCACAGGCTGGGACAAGGCGTTTGATAAGGTAACAGGCGACCTTACAGTTACCGCAGTTTACGAGATTAATAAGTACACCGTAAACTTCGTAGGCTTTGAAAACGCAGACCTCGGTTCTCAGACCGTAGAACACGGCTCTGCCGCAACCGCACCCGAGGCACCCGCAATTGAAGGCTACACCTTCACAGGTTGGGATGTAGCATTCGACAACATTACAGGTGACCTTACCGTTACCGCAGTTTACGAGATTAACAAGTACACCGTAAACTTCGTAGGCTTTGAAAACGCAGACCTCGGTTCTCAGACCGTAGAACACGGCTCTGCCGCTACCGCTCCCGAGGCTCCCGCAGTTGAAGGCTACACCTTCACAGGTTGGGATGTAGCATTCGATAACATCACCGGCGACCTCACCGTTACTGCAATTTACGAAGAAAATATTGTATATGACTTTTTCACCTTCGCAGACGGCGTAGACACCACCAACCTTGCATACGTAAAGGATGCTGGTTACTTCTACCTCGGCGCAGGCACCAAGTCTGTAGCTGACTTCAAGGCCCTCTTCATAGACGAAGACATCAAGGTATACAGAGCTGGCGCTGAAAGAACCAGCGGTAACGTTGGTACCGGCTACACCGTAACCTCTACAATCGGTGGCGAGTCCAAGACTATCACCGTTATAGTAATGGGCGACGTTGACGGTAACGGCACCATCAATGCACGTGATAAGAACACCGTTCAGAACCACGTTGCTTCCGTTGAGCTTCTTGAAGGTGTATATCTCCTCGCTGCTGACGTTCTTAAGCCTATCAATGGCGCTCCCAACGCAAGAGATGTTAACACCATCGCCGGCTGGATCGCAGGCACCGAATCTTCCTTCGTTATCCCCGCTGTATAAGCAAGGGTAGACAAGTAAGTATTTTACAGTAATGTAATAAAAGGGCTTCCGCATAAGCGGAGGCCCTTTTAACGCCCATAAAAAATGCACTTCCCAAAAACGGGGAAGTGCATTTTTTGCATTATATATTGTATTATGCTTTATATTTGTACAAACTTTTTTGCATAATCCTGAGGTATATTGGCAATGCGGCTGCCTGTAAAAATGTAATACTTTCTGTCGTTTATATTCATAACCAGGGCACCTGCGGCAAAACCGTTAGGGTGTCTTACAAACTCTCTGCTCACACATATGTAGTCCTCGGGGATATCGCCGCTTAATATAATGTCCTCAATCAGAGATGCCACAGTACCGCCTCCTGTTCCGTGCTCAGCTTTGCTTATTTTATTCATTTGCATCATTCCTGCGGCAACTCTGTTCTGGCACCGCTGATATCGGCGTAAAGCTCCAGGCTTACCAGCTCGTAATCCTCACCCTCGTAAAGCTTCATCCTTTTAAGCTCACTGCCTGCAAACAGATAGTCTATAATCCTTCCATCCGCATCCTCGTATCTCTCGTAGGTAAAGGTCGCCAGCCCTACGTTAGCCTCACCTGTTTCCAAAAAGTTCAGCCCTTCGGTAAGGATGCTGTCGGTTTCAACAACAAGGTCGGGCATATAATGCACCTGTCCCGAGCTGGAATCAAAGCAATACACCCCATGACTGTTGATAAAGGTCTCGGTAGCGGTAGCATGCCCCTCCTCCTCGATGACGTTGATAAAACCGTCGCCGTAATAGGTGGTTGTTTTAACGGGCACAGAATTGCCCCCAAAACGCTTTTGCCTTGTTGTCACAAGCTTGTACACTCCACCCTCAACTATGTCCTTGTAGGGCGAAAATAAGGGCCCTGTTTCCCGCCTCTCGGCAAAGCTGTCCTCGCTGCTTTGGAAAAATAAGCTATCCTCAGCTTCCTCCGCAGAGGAAGGCTCTGTAGACGACTCCTCCAAAGAAGGCTCTGCACTGTCTGTGGCGGGGTCGCCTTTATTTACGGACCATATTGTAATAAGAAGAACGGCGGTTAGTATAAAAACCGCCGCTATGCTTATAATAAACCTTTTCATTATTCCTCACCGCTGTCGCTTTTACGGGGCTTGCTTGGTATATTAAGCTGTGCCAAAAGCTCGTCCACGGTGCGTATTACGTTTGCGGGAGGCGTTTTGGACATTGTCTCTGCCGTCTTTACTTCCGGTGCCTTTGTTTCGGCTGCTTTTGTTTCGGCTGCTTGTTCTTTCTTTTTTGCTTCCTCAGCTTTTGCCTTCTCCTCCTGCTGTCTCAAGGCTGTCAGCAGGTCAAGTCCGTCGGTATCAACTTCCTTTTCAGGGGCCTTTTCATCGCCAAACAACAAGGAAAAGCTATCGAGTTTATCCGTTTCTTTTGCTGATTCGGTAATCACCTTCTGTGGCTTATCCTCGGTGCTGTAGGCGTTTTTAATCATCTTAAACAGCTCGCTGATAGGGATATATATATCCTTTTGCCTTATTATAACCGCAGGTATTCCTGCGCTGATATTGCTTTTTATTTCCTTTTGTGCCTCGGCACCCTCGCCAAGGCTGTCTATATATTCGGATGCTACCCCGATCCCCAGATATTGCTTCTTGTCCTTGCCAAAGGTCTTAAGGGAAACGATAGCCTCCTTGGGAATAAAGCCCGCGCCGCAGCCGGCAACGGTGTACTCGTAAACTCCCTCCTCGCTTACAACAACGCCGATAGGCGGGGAAATGATGTTAAACACGGTGTAGGAGGTGAAAAAAGCGAAGAACATAGTACCCACGCCGCCAAGTATCATATAGGCGGTTTGGGTGCTTTTTTCAATCGCATCACGGAATACGGGTATAAAAGGAATAAACAGGCAAAACAACGCAATACAAAGCATTACAAGGCTAACTATTGTGTATACGGGCAAATTGGCTTGTTTTCTTTTGATGTTAACAGGAAGCTTCATAATAATTTACAGGCGTGTATGCCTTTCCTTTCTTATTTTTTTATTGCGTGGGTTCTTATGTATTCAAGGTACAATTCCTTACAGCTGTTCTGCCAGTGGATACCGTCCACTATAACAAGCTCGTCCTTTATGTTGCCGTTAGGCTTTCTGGTAACCTCGGGGAAGTTGAGGTAATAGTAGCCTCTTTCGTGAGCCGTCTCCAGCAGAAGCATATTAAAGGCATCAAACTTTTGTCCGTTAAAGGTTTCGGTATTTCTGGACTCGCCCCAAGGGGGGATACCAACCAGAACGATATCCGTGTCGGGTAAAATCTCGTCAATGCGGTCAAGCATATTGTTATAAAGCCTTATATGCTTTTCGTTGGACCAGATAGCAATGCCGTTTGTACCAAGCATTATGTACAAAACCTCGGGCTTAAGCAGCTGCAGCCACTGGATAGGGGGAGTAGTCTCCTCCGACTGGTTATAGGAGGAGTGGGCAGTGTAATCCAGATAATCGTAAACGCCAAGTCCGCCCCAGGCGATAACGTCGTGTGCCTTCAGGTATCTGGAGTCGATACCCAGTCCGTAGGTAAGGCTGTCACCGCAGAAAACGATGTTATCGAAATACCCCGCACCTGCATCGGAGGTTTTCTCAAGATAAGTACCCTTAAACTTGCTGAATTCAGCCGCAGAGTAGTTCATATTTGAAGGCACTCCGGGGTCACCCACGCTGACGTCGCCGCCAACAGAGCTATCGTCCTCAGAGGGCTCGTCAGGCTGCAGGCTTTCCTTCGGAACGTAAGGAAACAGATATTTAAGATTTTCGTCGTTTGCACTGGCAACGTCGTCCACAAAGGCATCAGCACCCTTGGCGGACAAACGCCCGTCGGTGTAAAAATAGTAGTTAGCCGTATGCACTGCAAAGGATAGGGTAAGAGCAGTTGCCGACAATACAAGTTTTTTAATAAAAGCCATAAACTAAAATTGCTCCTTCAAATAGGTAAAAACCTTATTCGTATTTGCCTGGTTGAATGGGCACATTGCTGTTATAAATAATTAGCTCGTCCTTCTCTTTATCTTCATCCTCGGGATCGATTTTAATATCTGCGTTTTCGGGATAGTGAATCAACAGCTTGTAGCTGAACAGCTCAAACATCTCACCCTCACCCTCTACGGCGGTGCTTGCCTCGCGGTTGATGTAAACGTTGGCGTCCAGATCAAGCTCAACTCCGCTGAAGGAAACACGCAAAAAGCGGTAACGTCCCTGGTTATCCTCAACGGTATTGCATAGCGTGTAAACCTTGCCGTAGGTGTCCACAAGGGAAAACTGTGGCAGCTCTCCCTCCGGGTTGGTAAGCAGGTTTTTGTTGTACTTGATACAAAACTCCAGCTCACCTGCGGGTTCTGCATAGGCGGCGCCGGATACCTGTACACTGCCGTCGTAGTTCATCCAGGCGGGAGGGAAAATCTCGTATACCGCAAAATTATCCGGGTCCTTTTCGTAAAGCTCTCTTGCGGCAGGAGAGAAAATATACTGCTCGTAAATATCCGAGTCGCAGTTGGTAAAGATAAACCAAAAGGCGACAAGATATACAAAAGCGATAAGGGAGTAAAACCCGTAGCGAACAATCTTTTTTCTTATTCTTTTGGAGCGTGGCAGCTCCTTTTCCTCCTCATCGGGGAAATAATTTCCTTCGTAATCCATAATAACCTTTCATAATTAAGATAACATAATGTGGAAAAACTTAAGTTTCCATAACAAAAATGTGGGAAACTTTTACGTTCCAAATTTTTTGAAGCCCTAAAACAGGGAGTTTTTGCACATTTCCCGCAGAGTTTCCCACATTTTATGTAAAAAACCGCACGGTTTACGTAAACTCATTATTTCAATTACTTTGCCCAATAATCTCTGTCAAGAGCCCTTAGCTGTATGGCAAGAGCTATATGACTTTCGGTAATCAGGTCGCTCCGGTCAAAATCCGCAACGGTACGGGCAAGCTTCAATATCTTGTCATAGCCTCTGGCGGACAAGCCTAATTTATCATATGCATTCTTAAGCAGCTGTATACCTTTTTCCGTGGTATTGCAAAACCGCTTTATATGCTCTGCCTGCATCATAGAGTTAAACAGCAAGGGCTTGCCGCCTACGGTTTCGTGGGCAAAGCGTTTTGCGGCAAAGTCACGGGCGACGGCAACACGCTTCCGTATATCTGCGCTCTTTTCGGCGTTTGCCGTAGAGGACAGGGTAGAAAACTCCAGCGCTTGTACCTCGATCTGTATATCAATCCTGTCAAGTAAGGGACCCGATATCTTGTTTATGTATGCAAGCCTGCCTGCAGGTGTGCAGGTGCAGGGCTTGGTAAGGTGACCGTAATAGCCGCATTTGCAGGGGTTCATTGCGGCAACCAGCATAAATTTACTGGGGTAAGTAACCCTGCCGCTGACCCTCGTTATGGTTACGGTGCCGTCCTCAAGGGGCTGGCGGAGTATCTCCGTAGTGCTCTTATCGTATTCGGGAAACTCGTCAAGAAACAGTACGCCGTTATGGGCAAGAGAAATCTCTCCGGGCATAGGTGTTTTACCGCCGCCTGCCAGACCTGCGGCAGATATGGTGTGATGGGGTGAACGGAAGGGACGGGAAACGATAAGGGGTACGTTTTCAGGCAACTGACCCGAAACCGAGTGTATCCTGGTACACTCTATAGCGTCGCTCAAGGTCAGCTTAGGCAAAATAGATGGAAGCCTTTTTGCCAGCATACTCTTGCCCGAGCCGGGAGGCCCTATCATAAGCACGTTATGAAAGCCCGCCGCGGCAATTTCAAGGGCAAACTTTGCCTCGTCCTGCCCCTTTACGTCGCAAAAGTCAAGCGTGTTTATCAAGGCGTTTGCCTGTATTTCCTCAAGGGTAAGTTTCTTTGGCAATATCATCCGCTCCCCACGGAGGTGGGCAAGCAGCTCCTCAACCGTGCTAACGGGGAATACGTCGATCCCCTTGGCGATAGCTGCCTCGGCACCGTTACAGGAAGGAACGTATATCTCCTTAAAGCCTGCGTCTCTTGCTGCCAGCGCCATAGAAAGCACGCCTCTGACAGGACGAAGCTCACCGGTAAGGGAAAGCTCACCTATAAAGCACTTGCCGCCCATATTGAGGCTGCCAAGCTTTTCGGGATTAAGGACGGAGAGCAAAATGGGCAGGTCAAAGCCCGTGCCCTCCTTCTTCATAGAGGCAGGTGCAAGGTTTACGGTGATAATGCCGTGCAGCATATCAAGCCCCATGCTTTTAGCGGCACCTCTTACACGGCCCTCCGCCTCTCTTATAGCGGTATCGGGCAGACCGATGATTTCCAGCTTTTCCATTCTATTGGAGGAGTGAGATGCCTCAACCGTTACCATAAAGCCGTCGATACCGGTAACAGCCGCAGAGCAAACGATGTTAACCATAAAGCCCTCCTATTTACAACGAAGGTACAATAACCCTTATACTGAATTATACCATAAATTTCGGATATTGCAATAGCTTTGCCTTATTTTATAAATATATACAATAATAAGGTAAAATTGGCAGATTTTTTTGACGAAAAAAAAGCAAAAAAAACAAAATAGATATTTACATGACACAAAAATAGTGTTATAATGCATATCGTGAAATTAAAATAATACGGAGGTCTATTCATGGCAAGAAGAAAAATTTCTATGGATGGTAACACTGCGGCGGCGCACGTCTCTTATGCGTTTACCGAGGTAGCTGCTATCTACCCCATCACTCCCTCCAGCCCTATGGCTGAAGTTACAGACACTTGGTCTGCGTCCAACAAGAATATTTTTGGCGAACCTGCTAAGAACATTCTTGGTGACAACGTTAAGATAGTTGAAATGCAGTCTGAGGCTGGTGCAGCAGGTGCAGTACACGGTTCTCTCGCAGCAGGTGCGTTGACAACTACCTACACCGCTTCTCAGGGTCTTCTTTTGATGATCCCCAATATGTATAAAATCGCAGGCGAGCTTCTTCCTTGCGTTATCCACGTTTCTGCTCGTTGCGTAGCTTCCCACGCGCTCAACATTTTCGGCGACCATTCCGACGTGTATGCTTGCCGTCAGACCGGCTTTGCTATGCTGGCTGAATCCAACCCTCAGGAAATTATGGACCTTGGTGCGGTTGCTCACCTTGCAACTATCAAGAGCAGAGTTCCTTTCCTTAACTTCTTTGATGGCTTCCGTACCTCTCACGAGATACAGAAGATCGAGGCATGGGATTACGCTGATCTTGCCGACATGGTTGATTGGGACGCTATCAAGGCATTCCGTGAACGTGCAATCAATCCTGAGCATCCCGTTCTCCGCGGCTCTGCAGAAAACGGTGACATTTTCTTCCAGCACCGTGAGGCTTGTAATGCATATTATGATGCAGTTCCCGCTATCGTTGAGGATTATATGAACCAGGTTAATGCCAAGATCGGCACTAACTATCAGCTCTTCAACTACTACGGTGCTCCCGATGCTGAAAAGGTTATCATCGCTATGGGCTCTATCTGCGACGTAGCAGAAGAGGTTATCGATTATATGACCGCAAAGGGTGAAAAGGTTGGTCTTATTAAGGTTAGACTTTACCGTCCCTTCAGAGCAGACAAGCTCGTTGCAGCTCTTCCCAAGACCTGTAAGAAGGTTGCTGTTCTTGACAGAACTAAGGAACCCGGCTCCCTTGGCGAACCTCTTTATCTTGACGTTGTTACCGCTTGTGCTACCATGGGCGTTAACGTTAAGATAGTTGGCGGCCGTTACGGTCTCGGCTCCAAGGATACACCTCCTTCCTCTATCTTCGCTGTATATGACAATCTTGACAGGGACGAGCCTAAGAACGGCTTTACCCTTGGTATAGTAGACGATGTTACCGGTCTTTCTCTTGAAGAAAAGCCTGCTCCCGACACCAGTGCAGAGGGCACCATCTCCTGCAAGTTCTGGGGTCTCGGCGGTGACGGTACCGTTGGTGCTAACAAGAACTCTATAAAGATTATCGGTGACCACACTGACAAGTTCATCCAGGCATACTTCCAGTATGACTCCAAGAAGACCAGCGGTCTTACCATATCCCACCTTCGTTTCGGTGATAAGCCCATTAAGTCTCCTTATTATATAAATAAGGCAAACTTCGTTGCTTGTCACAACAATGCGTACCTCACCCAGTATGACATCGTTCAGGACGTTATCCCCGGCGGTACCTTCCTTCTCGACTGCGCTTGGACAGCTGGAGAGCTTGGCGCTAAGCTTCCTGCCGCTGTTAAGAAGTACATTGCTAACAACAACATCAACTTCTATACCATCGACGGTACAGGTATTGCTATAAAGAGAATAGGCAATGCAAAGGTTAAGAACACCGTTCTCCAGTCCGCATTCTTCTCTCTTGCAGGCATCCTTCCCAAGGAAGACGCTATCGAATATATGAAGAAGATGGCATA
>JAZSQJ010000056.1:0-17823 GCA_045537905.1 Eubacteriales bacterium | reverse complement strand
CCAGAGACTGGGTAACGTCGGTCACTCTGGTAAGAGAGCAGGTGGAGCCTGAACCGTCTATAAGCTTAGCTACACGTATAGAGAGGTCAAGAACGTCTGCCGCCTCTTGCCTGCCCAGAGAGCAGGCACCGGGGTCAGAGCCGCCGTGACCGGGGTCGATTATAAACACGGCGCTGTTTCTGGTGCCTCCGCTGTAGTTATACGCCGCACCTGCACCAATGCTTATATTTGAAGAGGGAAAAACAACAACCGCCGTCAACATTATACACAGCGTAATTACCACGCTGATAAGCTTTTTCATTTTCATATCTTTTCCTCCTTAATTATATTAAACTGTATCGCATTATCATTTTACTCCAAAGCGCCGTTGTGCGTCAACCACAATCTTTAACAAAATAAAAGGAGGTGTTTTGGTTAAAATCACAAAAAGTGCCGAGTTGCCGTAAAACGCTCCGTATTTAACGAGTTTTCGTTTGCTGCTCGATTTTTGTAAATATAAACAACCGCCGCAAAAGCTTTTCTATGCTTTTACAGCGGTTATATTTATCAGCCTTCTGCCGTCTTTACTTTTTTGCCGAACAGCTTTCTTGACAAAGCGGCTACGCCCATATAGATAAGGACCATAAGATACGCCGCAAGGGTAAACACCAGTATATAAATTATCAGACACCAAGGGAAGGGAACGTACTCCTGTACCACGCTGTAAACGGGCAAATGAGGATCCTGATGAGGGCTTATGTAAAACATATTAAAGCTTTCCCTTTCAAGAAGTCCGCTGTAATACGCTATCTCGTTGAACACCGATGCCAGTCCTACCGCCGATGCAAACACGGGCAACGCCTTAAGCACGGTGCGGTGACCGGGAGTTACGTAACCGCTGTACAGCAGCATAACGCCCACGGGTATCATAGAGGCGTGGCAAAACATAGTTTCTATATTTACACCGATTGTCTCAATAAACACGTCGTTGGGGTAAATCATTATGCAAACGCCTGCAAAGATTGCATAGCTTGCAAGAAAGGCGCAAAGACCGCGGTGTATCTTCCCCTTACGGAATATGCCCGTTAAAAGACCCGTTACCATAGGCATAGAGCAAAACTGAAAGGGAAAAGCGTACCACTGATAGTCTGCCACTACCTTGCCGTCCTCTACGCTGAAGGTAAAGTTTATCTGCTTATACACCTCAAGCACAGCCGCAATAAGGGCGGTGTAAAATACCACGCGTCTTATATTTTTTCCATCGTCGTTACCAAACCTTTTACAAAGGAAAACCGTAGAGCCTATCATCAGTGCCCACCAAAGAAGGTGGAACCAACCAAACGCCTCGGGTCTGGTCATAGAAGCGTCCAAAAGCTCAATTATTTTTGCCATAATCTTATAATTCTCCCAAATTCAAAATTATGCTTTTTCTCAATTACGGTGCATTTTACCACCATTTTATACAAAAATCAATGTTTTATTAAAACTTTTTAATATTCCCTATTGACAAACAGGTCTACACCGTGTAAACTGTATATAGGTCTACAAGACGTAAACCGACTTGGAGGTACAGTTATGAACGATTATCAGATGGGGGCGGTTGAGTCCCGTTTTGCGGATATAATATGGGAGAGGGAGCCTATATCCTCTACAGAGCTTTGCAGGCTTAGTATGGAAAGGCTTAAGTGGAAAAAGTCCACCGCCTATACCGTTTTGAAAAGGCTTTGCGAAAAGGGTATTTTCAAAAACGAGGGTGGTACCGTTTGCTCGGTTATTTCTAAGGAGGACTTTTTCTCTGCTCAAAGCACACGCTTTGTGGAGGAAAACTTTGGCGGCTCTCTGCCCGCCTTTCTGGCGGCGTTTACCGCAAAAAAGAACCTTAGCGAGGAGGAGCTGGAGGAGCTTCGCCGTATCGTGGCTGAGCACGGGGAGGTGTAGATGGTGAGCACTGTTTTTATAAAGCTGTTTAATATGAGCATAACGGCTACCTGGCTTGCTTTGGCGGTGATACTGCTAAGACCACTGCTCAAAAAAGCTCCTAAGTACATTACTGTTTTTATGTGGGCGTTGGTAGGACTGCGGCTTATTTGCCCCTTTAGCATAGAAAGCGTTCTTAGCCTTATACCCAGCACAGAGACACTGCCCCCCGACATTATTTACAGCGATAGGCCTGTAATACAAAGCGGTATACCCATAATAAACTCTACCATTAATCCGATTATATCGGAAAGTCTGTCACCCGGCGTGGGCGATAGCGTAAACCCTATGCAGGTGATCGGCGAGATAGCAGGCTTTGTTTGGGTAGGCGGCGTGGTCTTAATGCTTTTGTATACCCTTATAAGCTACTTGTGCATACGCCGCAGGGTAAAGGAAGCCGCCCTTTATCAGGGAAATATATGGCTTTGCGACCGTATAGACACGCCCTTTATTCTGGGCATTATAAGGCCCCGTATCTATCTGCCCTCCTCCCTCAGTGATGCCGACAGAGACTACGTCCTTGCCCACGAAAGGGCGCACCTTAAAAGAGGCGACCATTTTTGGAAGCCTTTCGGGTTTTTACTGCTTAGCGTGTATTGGTTTAACCCGGTTTTGTGGGTTGCCTACGTTTTGCTGTGCAAGGATATTGAGCTTGCCTGCGACGAAAAGGTTATAAAAGAGCTAGGGGAGATGGCAAAAAAGCCTTATTCAGAAGCGCTAATCAATTGCAGCGTGCCAAGGAAGGCCATATCTGCCTGCCCCGTCGCCTTTGGAGAAAACGGACTTAAAGAAAGGGTGACTACAGTGTTAAACTACAAAAAGCCAAGCTTTTGGATAATTATTATAGCCGTAGTAAGCTGTATCGCTTTAGCGGTGGTTTTCCTTACAAACCCTGCCGATGACGATATGGGAGACGACAGCTCTGTTACCGATATCGGCGGTGCCGACCCGCCTTCTAATATAGAGGTAACGCCAAGCATTGAGAAGCTTAAGGAAAAGTATCCCCAGTATTTTGACTTTTTGCCCACAAGCAAGGTCGCTGTGTTTGTGTGGCAAACAGCCCCGGACAAATACTCCTGCGGTATTGCACACCACAGATACGTGTTTCGCTCCGGCTTACCCTCCTATTACTACTACAGTTTAGGTGACAAGGCATTTAGCTACATCACCGGTGAGGAGTTGGAAGAGGCAAGAAACAAAATATCCAAGGTGCTTACTCCGATAAGCCCGGAGGAGGCACACGCTATACTCTACGACTGTATGGTGCCTACGGAAAACGTTGGGGTAATCCCCATAAAGGACCCTACGGAGGCTTATAAATACGAGCTTACCGACGATTTCCGCAACAAGGCAAACGAGACTTTTTGGGACGGCTTAAAGGTACACATACACCGTTCTGCCCTTGAATTTACCTTACCCCAAGCTACCGTAAAAATAGGCTCGGTAATATACGCCGAGGACGGAGTAAAGCTTGGCTTGATATGGAATTTTGAAGAAGGCTTTACCGAAAGCACAAAGACGGAATACCCTAAGTACCATATTAAGATAACCGTTGGAGAAAACAGCAAATTTACCTTTTTGCCCTTACCTGAGGAATGGTATGGAGACGACAGCGACCCTGTTACAAGCACCTACGTTATAGACATGCCTGCAAAGCCCGGAGACGATATAAGCCTTGACCTGTACCATAACGACGACAAGACCTTTATATCCAACATTTTCAAGTCCAGCTTTGCAGAAGCGCCTCTGCTGCCTGAAAGCCAATATTCAGACTCCTTGGCTATCTCCTACAGCAACTTTGATATAGACGGAGACGGAGACACGGAAAGGCTTGAGCTGTTGCCCGGGTACACCTCGGGATTGTATACCTTCAAAATAAGCATATCCGATAAATCCGGCGGAGGGTTTAAGGAGTATAAAAACACGTTTTTAGCAGACTATTATGCACCAAAACGCTTTTGCACCTTAAGCGACGGAGAGCTGTATCTGGAAAGCGAAAGGTTTGGAGACAGTAAAGAGCTTCGTTACTACAAAATAGAGCTTGAGGGTGATACCATCGTTTTACGCTACGGTGACGAAACCCTTGGCTACTGGGGCAAGTAAGGCGTAAACTAAAGGATGAGAAGAAATATGAGTAAAATACTTGTAATACTTACGGGCGGAACAATATGCTCCGCCCAGAACGAAAACTTAAAAAGACAGTCTGATGCGGAAAAGGCTAAAAACTACATTATCGCCGATTTTGAAGAAAGCGACAGCCCTTACAGTAAATCCTTGCACTTTGATACCGTAAGCCTTAAGGAAGATATACTGAGCGAAAATATGACGGTTAGGGTTTGGAACGAGCTGCTTGACATATTCCGCAGTGTTGATTGGAAAAAGTATAAGGGCATAATCGTACTGCACGGTACGGACACCCTTGCCTTTACCGCTTCCCTGCTGTCTATCGCCCTTTGCGGTGCGCCCTTGCCCGTCTGCCTGGTATCTGCCCAGCTTCCCTTGCGCACGCCTGAGGATGAAAAGGAGGAGCGTACCAACGGCTACGCCAACTTCCGCACTGCGGCAGAGCTGATTATGAACGGTATCGCCCCCAACGTTTACGCCGTTTACCGCAATATGGACGGCAGGATGCTGCTTCATTACGGCGCCCATCTTAAGCAGTGCCCTAACTACAGCAACGATTTCCACAGCGCAGACGAGGTAGAGCTTAAAGGCAGCCTCTACGGTGGTACACCCTTTAAGGAAGGCGGCTTTTGTCTTGATAGGTTGGGTAAGCTTACGGACTGCGTTATGCTTATTACCCCCTACGTGGGTATAAACTACAAGCGTTTTGGTTTAGACGGCGTATCAGCGGTTGTACACGGCACGTACCATTCCGACACGGTATGCGTGGAACGGAAGAAGGACAGCAAGCCTTACGGCGAGCATTCTATTCTCTACCTGCTTGACCGCTGTAAGGAAAGGGGCGTACCCCTGTTTTTGGTTCCCTGTGATGAGGCGGCATTTGCCTACGACAGCACGGGAGACGCCCTCCGTCACGGTGCCGTGGGTATAGCAGGCACCACCGCCGAGCTTGCCTATGCCAAGGTGCTTATTGGCTGTGCCTTGGGTTACAAGGGAGACACCCTTGCAGAGTTTTTGAAAACCGACGTAAACGGCGAGACCGTGTATTAATACAAAAAACTCCCCGGAAAGTCCTTTTCCGGGGAACTTGATAAAAATCCTGCTCCAAAAATTGGGAGCAGGATTTTTTACCTTACAAGCTGTTTATATGGTCTATGAGTATCTTTCTCAAAACCTGAGGGTCGCAGTTGCCCTTAAGCTGCTTCATACACTTGCCGAAAAGTGCCATAAGCGCCTTTTCCTTGCCGCCCTTAAAGTCTGCTACAGACTTGGGGTCAGCGGCTACGGTCTCCTTAACTACGGTTTCTATAAGTCCCGTATCGTTGGAAACGATAAAGCCGTTTGCCGCCGCATACTCCTCGGGCTTGATAGAAGCATCGTCAAAGATTGCCGCAAGTATCTTCTTTGCGTTGGCTCTGCCTACCTTGCCGCCGCTTACAAGCACTATAAGCTCGCCAAGGGTGCTTCCGTTAATCTCCAGCATATCATAGGTCATTTTTCTGGTGTTAAGCAGGCTCATAACCTCGCTTATCATCCAGTTTGCCGCATCCTTTGCACTGCCGCATACCTTGTAGGCATCCTCAAAGCACTCGCAGAGAGCGATACTCTTGGTAAGCTGGTCTGCATCGTACTCGCTAAGTCCATACTCGCCCGTATAACGCTCACGCTTAACCTCGGGAAGCTCGGGCAGGGTAGCCTTTACGCCGTCAAACCAAGCGTCGTCAATAACCACGGGCATAACGTTGGGGTCGGGGAAATAACGGTAGTCGCCTGCGGTTTCCTTGGTACGCATTGCGTAGCTCTTACCCTTTATGTCGTCCCAACGCCTTGTCTCCTGTTTGAGCACCTCGGTGCCGTTTTCAAGAGCGTCTATATGACGGGACACCTCGTACTCTATCGCACGCTTGATAGCCTCAATAGAGTTCATATTCTTCATCTCGGTACGCACGCCGAGAACGTCACTGCCCTCGGGACGGACGGAGAGGTTTACGTCGCAACGCATGGTGCCGTGTGCCATTTCACACTCGGCAACCCTGGCGTAGCGGAGCAGGGTCTTCAGTCTTTCCAGATAAGCCTCTACCTCCTCTGCGCTTGACAGGTCGGGCTGGCTTACTATCTCTATAAGGGGTACGCTGGTACGGTTAAAGTCCACGTGGGTAGTGTCCTCACGGATATCGTGAACAAGCTTACCTGCATCCTCCTCCATATGAATCTGCTTTATGCGGATACTCTTTTTACCCTTTGAGGTTTCTATCTCTACGGTACCGTTTACCGCAACGGGCGCAAACCACTGGGTAGTTTGATACGCCGCAGGCAGGTCGGGATAATAATAGCTTTTTTTATCAAAGGTGGTGGTGCGGTTGATATGACAGTTAAGCATCATACCGGCTTTCATACCGTAGTCCACAACACGCTTATTAACCACGGGAAGCATACCGGGCATACCGCAGCAGGCAGGACAAACGTGGCTGTTAGGCTCTGCACCGAAGGAGTGCGCCGAGCAGGAGCAGAAAATCTTGGACTTGGTTGCAAGCTCAACGTGAACCTCAAGTCCTATTACCGTTTCGTATCTCATACTACTTTGCCTCCTTTTCGTATTTCTTTACAAGCTCCAGCAGGTTAGCATCGGACAACGCCTTGCCTACAAGCTGTACACCGCCGCATACCACTGCGGGCAGACCCGTTATGGAGGCAGGTGCGGTAAAGCAGTTTTCGGTAAACGCCCTGTCAAAGGCTCCCTCTGCACTGTAGGACATAGAGGAGCAGGCAGGCATAAGCACTGCATCGTACTGCTCAAATATCTTTGCAAAGGCTTCGGATATTACACGGCGAACACGGAGAGCCTTATCGTAAACCTTCATATAGTTGTCGGTAGAAAGGGTGTCGGAGCCGAAGAGGATAGCGCACTTAAGCAGCTCACCAAAGGCTTCGGTACGGCTGTTTGTATAAAGCTCGTCTATGCCGCTAAAGCTCTGGGCACGGTGACCGTACTTAACGCCGTCATAGCGGGAAACGTTATTACAAAGCTCCGCACACATAAGTATGTTCCAGGCGGCGTTAGATACTGCTATAGCTTCGTTTTCTATATCACAAAGCTCAATTCCCATAGCCTCAAGGCTGTTTTTGAAGGAGCTTATCTTTTCATTAACCTCTGCGTCCGCCAGCTTTACAAGGTCGGTAAGCACGGCTACACGGTTTACGGGCGCAACGTAGCTGTTTGCAAGGGCACATTCCCTTTCGGAAAGGCTTGTGCCGTCCTTATCATCGTGACCTGCGATAACGCCAAGAAGCTCTGCGCAGGTGGCAGCGTCCCTTGCCATAACGCTAACGGTCTCACCGGAGCAAGCTACGGGGATAGTACCGTAGCGAGATACGGTACCGTAGCTGGGCTTTACGCTTACCAAGCCGTTTTGTGCGGCGGCACGGCGGATAGAGCCGTTTACGTCCAGACCGACAGAAGCGATAGCCTCCCCCGCCTTAAGTATCTCGGCAGAGGCGTTAAGAAGAACGCCGTCCTTGACGTTTGCGCCGTTATAGGCGGTTTCGCCCAAAAGGTCAATAGCAAACTCGCCTACAGACGCCTTACCGATATAAGGAAAGCCTGCCTTTGTAAGGCGTGTTATAACCTCTGCCTCAAAAAGGCTTTCATAACCGGCAAGCATTGCCGAGCCTGCGGTGGTTCTAATTTCGTCCTTGGTAAGAAGCATATCGTCTACTACTATGCCCTTATCGGTTTCAAAATTCAATTTTGTGTTGTATATCATTTCGGCTCCCCCTTATTCCATTACCTTGGGTACGCACCAGTATCCCTCGTCAGTCTCAGGTGCGCCCTTTTGCAGGTCCTCCCTGCTGAAGGGCTGGGAAACGACGTCCTCACGCACTACGGTCATAATGGGCATAACGTGAACCATTCTTTCCACGTTTTCGGTATCTATTTTGTCAAGAGCTGCCGCCGCATCTTCCCTTGCGTTGCAAAAGGACAAAACCCTTTCCTTCTGCTCCTCGGTAAGGGAAAGCTGGTTAAGCATCTCCAGTATTCTAAGCGTTTCTCTTTCCATAATCTACTCCTGATTAATCTCTTACCTTGATGTGAACCTCACGAAGCTGCTGCTCGGTAACACCGCCGGGAGCGCCCATCATAAGGTCTTGTGCGTTGCCGTTGAGAGGGAAGGCTATTACGTCACGGATGGTTTCTTCCTCTGCAATAAGCATTATCATTCTGTCAACGCCGGGTGCCATACCTGCGTGAGGAGGCGCGCCGTAGGAGAAGGCTGTGTAAAGGGCACCGAACTTAGCCTTTACGTCCTCCTCACCGTAGCCTGCTATCTCAAAGGCCTTCTTCATTATTTCGGGGTTGTGGTTACGAACCGCACCGGAGGAAAGCTCCACACCGTTACAAACGATGTCGTACTGGTAAGCAAATATCTCCAAGGGGTCCTTGTTAAGAAGGGCGTCCATACCGCCCTGAGGCATGGAGAAGGGGTTGTGAGTAAAGTCGATACCGCCCGTTTCCTCATTACGCTCGTACATGGGGAAATCCACGATAAAGCAGAACTCAAAGGAATCGTTCTTTATAAGACCAAGCTCGTTTGCTATCCAGGTCCTCATCTCGCCTGCAAGACGGTTGATAACAGCGGGAGTGTCGCTGATGAAGAACAGAGACTCGCCCTCCTTGATGCCAACAAGCTCAGTAAGCTCTGCCTTCTGCTCCTCGGTAAGGAACTTGGCAATGGGGCCCTTGTATTCGCCGCCCTCAAGGTTTATATAGCCTATACCAAACTTCATACCGATGCTTCTGGAATAAGCGTCTATTGCCTTTTCAAACGCCTTTTTACCGTCACCGTCGCCATCCTTTTTAACAAGGTAGTTTGCAACGATACCGCGAACAAGCTTGTTCTTGAAGGGAACGGTTCTGCCGTTTATATTAAGAAACTCGTGCTTTGCAAAGAAATCCGTAAGGTCCTTTATGATAAGGGGGTTACGAAGGTCGGGCTTGTCCGTACCGTATTTAAGCATAGACTCTGCAAAGGTGATACGGCGGAAGGGTGCGGGAGACACCTTTTTGTCCGTAAACTTCTTAAAGGTGTTTTCGATAACGGTCTCGGCTACCTCAAAAACGTCCTCCTGGGTGGCAAACGCCATCTCAAAGTCAAGCTGATAAAACTCACCGGGGGAACGGTCCTGTCTTGCGTCCTCGTCACGGAAGCAGGGAGCTATCTGGAAATAACGGTCAAAGCCGCTTGCCATAAGAAGCTGCTTAAACTGCTGGGGTGCCTGAGGAAGGGCGTAAAACTTGCCCTTGTGCTTACGGCTGGGAACCAGATAGTCACGGGCGCCCTCGGGAGAGGAGGCGGTGAGGATAGGAGTTTGTATCTCCATAAAGCCCATTTCCTCCATCTGGGAACGGAGGTAGGAAAGTATCTTTGAGCGAAGGACTATATTATCGTGTATCTTGCTGTTTCTGAGGTCCAGATAACGGTACTTAAGCCTTACGTCCTCCCTCGTAAGGGTGGAAGCGTCTATCTCAAAGGGCAGGCCGAGAAGGCAGGGACCCAGAACCTCAATCCTGTCGGCACGAACCTCGATAAGACCCGTGCTTATCTTGGGGTTTACAGTCTCCTCGTCACGCTTGGTTACGGTGCCCTCTACAAGAACAACGGTTTCCTTGGACATACCTGCTATCATACTGTCGTCGGAAAAAACTATCTGGGTTACGCCGTAATGGTCACGCAGGTCTACGAAAAGCACGCCGCCGTGGTCACGCACGGTGCTTATCCAGCCTGTAAGGGTTACCTTTTGACCGATGTTATCGGTACTAAGCTCGTTACAATTGTGTGTTCTAAGCATTTGCTGTGTCCTCCAGAATTTATATATATTATTATCATTTTTCGGAAATAAAAAACAAAAAAAGCCACCGTCCCCGAATATGGGACGAAAGCCTTATACCTCCGCGATACCACCCAAATTGAGCCCTTGTCAGAGAGCCCCCCTCAAGCCATCTTTACGAGATGAACGGGCAGGTCTAATAACCAACCGTAAAGGTCAGCGTTCTTCTGCCGGCTCCAAAGTGTTTTTCCCCCAGTGCCCGTTACCGTATCCCAGCCACACGGCTCTCTAAAAACAGGTTGTACTGCGGTACTCTCTTTTTCACAGCCATTCAATTTGGGTTAATTATACCACGCTCTTAAACTCCTGTCAATAATAATTTTCAAAAAAAGGTGCATTTTATATCTATAATATATTACTTGACTTAAGGAGGGCAAAGTGGTATACTCTTAGAGAAGTAAGGAGGGGATAAGAATGGCGATAAGACTTAACGATAACCCTGAGCTTGTTGCACGCATAAAGGAAGGTCTTAAGGCAAAGGACGGCTACTGCCCCTGCCGTATACCTAAAACGCCTGAATACAAGTGCATTTGCAAAGAATTTAGAGAGCAGATGGCTGACCCCGATTTTGAGGGCTACTGCCACTGTATGCTTTACTATAAGTCAAAGGACTAGGAGGATTTGTTATGGCAATTATAAAGCTGGATAAAGATAATTTCGCAACCGAGATACTGGAAAGCAAGGGCTTATGCCTTGTAGATTTTTACGCCGATTGGTGCGGTCCCTGTAAGATGATCGCTCCCTTTATAGAGGAGCTTGCAAAGGAAAGACCCGACGTTAAAATAGGCAAGATAAACGTAGATACCGCTCCCGAGCTGGCTGTTAAGTACGGCGTTATGAGCATCCCTACCCTCGTAGTGTTTAAGGACGGAGAAAAAACAAAGGTAGCCGTTGGATACAGAAACAAACAGGAAATTCTTGCACTGCTTGCATAGATTATCAAATTTACGGAAGGTTTGGATTATGAAATTTATTAAAACACCCGTAAAGGGTATGTGCGATATGCTACCCGCAGATATGCGTCTGAGAGAGTACGTTTTCAGCCTGATAAAGGAAAGCTACTCCAGATACGGCTTTATGCAGATAGAGACCCCCGCTATGGAGCATATCGAAAACCTTAGCTCCAAGCAGGGTGGCGATAACGAAAAGCTTATATTTAAGGTGCTTAAGCGCGGTCAGTCCTTAAAGTCTGCTTTGGAAAAGGGTAGCTTTGACGATATTGCAGACAACGGCTTGAGATACGACCTTACCGTTCCCCTGGCAAGGTATTACGCCAACAATGCAGAAAAGCTGCCAAGCCCCTTTAAGGCCTTACAGATAGGCAGCGTTTGGAGAGCGGACAACCCCCAAAAGGGTCGTTTCCGCCAGTTTACCCAGTGCGACATTGACGTGCTTGGTGACGAAAGCAACCTTGCGGAGATTGAGCTTATAGCCGCTACCGCAGGTATGCTGGCTACCATCTTCCGCAGCTTTGCTGACAAGGGTGTCAGCGTTTCGGGCCTTACCGTACATATCAACGACAGACGCATACTCCGTGCCATCTGTCTACAGGCAGGCTTTTGCGAGGAGGACGTAGCAGGCGTGCTGGTTTCCCTGGACAAGCTTGACAAGATAGGTATGGACGGCGTAAGAAAAGAGCTTACCGACAACGGCTACTCTGAGGAGGTTGTGGATAAATACCTCTCCTTCTTCCGTGACGCCCGTGATAAGACCTGCCTTGATTTTTGCAGCGGTATTTCCGAGGAATACTTAAGCGGCAAGGTAGTTGCAGGCATAAAAGACATTATAGACAGCACCTGTGTTATGGCTGACGATACGGTTAAGATAGCCTTTGACCCTACCCTTGTAAGAGGCATGGGCTACTACACGGGCACCATTTTTGAAATAAGCATCGACGGCTATAACTTTTCTATCGCAGGCGGCGGCAGATACGACGAGATGATAGGCAAGTTCAGCGGCAACAACGTTCCTGCCTGCGGGTTTTCCATCGGCTTTGAGCGTATTATAACCATCCTCAAGGATATGCTGGGTGAGAGCTTTAAGATAAACGAGGGCGGTATTGCCATTCTCGTGCACAAGGACGTTGACACCGCCAAGAAGGTGGAGCTGTTTGAGAGAGCAAAGGCGCTACGTGCAGAGGGCAAGACCGTTACCGTATTGCCTATGAAGAAAAACCTTAACGCCCAGTTCAAGAAGCTGGAGGAGGAAGGCTATACCCAATTTGAGAAAGTTTATGCCAAGGATTAACGGGCGAAAAAATTAACTTTTTATCAGTCATTTTAATATTAATGTGCAAAAAATGCGGGTTGTAATTAAAGAGCCCCGCATTTTTTCGTCAAAAAAGGCGGAAATCTTTTATTTTTTTTCAAAAAAGCTATTGTAATTTTCAGGTTTTTTTTGTAAAATACCAGTAACTGATATGGTAGGTATTTTTGCCATTATCGGAAATTTAATTTTTTAATTTTTTTTGGAGGAAAAACCATGAAGAAAATCATCGCACTTGTTCTTGTTGCTATGATGCTCCTCTCCATTGCGGCTTGCGGCGGCAACACCACCGACAGTGGCAGCAAGGATGCAGGCACCGCAAGCACCGACGCAAGCACTGAAGCCAGCACCGGCACAAGCACCGATGCAAGCAACGACGCCAGCACCGAAGCTAAGGCAGACCTTAAGGTTGGCGCTATCTACATCAACAGCAAAAACGATACCGCCGGCTACACCTATGCTCACCACAACGGTATCACCACCGCTATGAAGAACCTCGGTCTCGACGTTGACACCCAGCTCTTTATCGTTGACGAGGTTCCCGAAGATAAGGAAAAGGTTCTTTCCGCTATCGACAACCTTGCCAGCAAGGACGTTGACATTATCTTTGGTATCTCTTTCGGTTACATCGATGCTATGGAAGAAGCTGCAGGCGAATATGAAGACATTATCTTCTCCCACGCTACCGGCTACAAGAGCAACGAAACCAACTTCAACAACTACTTTGGCCGTGCTTACCAGGCTCGTTACCTTTCCGGTATCGCTGCAGGCCTCAAGTCTCTTGAAACCAAGAACAACAACGTAGGCTACGTTGCTGCTTACGGTACCGAATATGCTGAAACCGCTTCCGGTATCAACGGCTTTGCTCTCGGCGTATTGGCAGTTAACCCCGACGCTAAGATCCACGTTAAGAAGCTTGGCAACTGGGCAGACGAGGTTAATGAATCCGCTTTCGCTACCGAGCTTATCAACTCCTTCGGTTGCGGCATCATTGCTCAGCACTGTGACTCCGCTCAGCCTCAGATCGCTGCTGAAAAGGCAAACATCTTTGGTTGCGGCTACAACTCCGATATGACTCCCGATGCTCCTAAGGCTCACCTTACCGCAGCTATCTGGCACTGGGACGTTTATTATGCAACCGCTATGAAGGCAGCTATGGAATGCGGCGACGCTTCCAAGTTTGTTTCCACTATGGGCTCCTCCGCATACTACGGCGGCCTTAAGGAAAACTTTGTAGACGTATCTCCTCTCTCCGCTAACTGCGCAGCTAACACCGATAAGGCTATCGAAGCCGTTCGCAAGATGATGGTTGACGGTGAATGGGACGTATTCTCCGGCGTTAAGCTCAGCATCGCTGCTGACGGCACCGTTACCAAGAGTGACGCTGCTCTTATGGACAACCAGGGCAACGAAATCGTTCCCGCAGGTGGCGCTTCTGTTGAAGACAGCGTTATCACCGGCACTATGAACTACTACGTAGCAGGCGTTACCGAAGCGTAAGACACGCCGCTACACTGTTTGCAGTTTTTGGGGTCGGTCGGCATATCACCGACCGACCCCTTCTGTTTATAAAGCGCTTAACAGAATACAAGCCTCTTGTGTTTTGTCAAGCGCCTTGTAAACGAGGCCTTTAACTATTAAGGGAGGGTTTTTATGTCAGGCTACGCCATTGAAATGAAGGGTATAACAAAAACCTTTGGCAGTATTGTTGCTAACAAGGGTGTTAATCTTAACGTCAAAGCCGGCGAGATACTTGCATTGCTTGGCGAAAACGGTTCGGGCAAAACCACTTTGATGAATATGCTGTCGGGCATATACAAGCCTGATAGCGGCAGTATTTATATAAACGGCGAGGAGGTTACCATAAGCTCCCCCGAGGATGCAAAGAAGCTTGGTATCGGTATGGTGCACCAGCACTTTAAGCTGGTTGACGTTTTCTCTGCCGCCGATAACATCTGGATGGGCAAGGAAAAAAGCGGCTTTGTTCTTAAAAAGAACCGCTTTGACGAAATAAGAAATATAACCCAAAAATTTGGCTTTGAGCTGGAGCCTGAAAAAAAGGTTTACAATATGTCTGTGTCCGAAAAGCAGACGTTGGAAATTGTTAAGGTTTTGTACTACGGTGCAAAGATAATCATACTGGACGAGCCTACGGCGGTGCTTACCGTGCAGGAGATAGAAAAGCTGTTTAACGTACTGCGCAGTATGAAGGAAGCAGGACACGCCATTATCATTATCACCCATAAGCTTAACGAGGTTATGGAGATATCCGACCGTGTGGCTATTATGCGTAAGGGTGAATACATTACCACCGTTGAAACTGCCGAGACCAGCGAGCAGGAGCTTACCGAGTGGATGGTGGGTCATAAGGTTGACCTTAACATCGACCGTCCTACGGTTGATAAAACCCGTCCCCTGCTTGAGGTGCGTGGGCTTACCATAAACAATGACGAGGGTGCTACCGCTATTGACAACGTTAGCTTTTATATCCGCGGCGGTGAGATACTTGGCGTTGCGGGCATTGCCGGCTGCGGTCAGAAGGAGCTTTGCGAGGCTATAGCAGGACTTCGTCCCATCGTGTCGGGACAGATGATACACAAGGGCGACAACATTGTGGGGCTGTCTCCCAAGGCTATTTTGGAAAAGGGCGTTTCTATGTCCTTTATCCCCGAGGACAGACTGGGCATGGGTCTTGCCCCCTCAATGTCCATCACCGACAATATGTTGCTTAAGAGCTATCACGACGGCGCCGGCCCCTTTATCCAGCGTAAGCGTGGCAGAGCCGATGCAAAACAGGTTATCGAGGACCTGTCCGTTGTTACCCCCTCTACCGAGACTCCCGTACGCCGTTTGTCCGGCGGTAACGTTCAAAAGGTGCTCCTTGGCAGAGAGATAAAGGCAGGGCCTAACGTTATTATTACCGCTTACCCCGTCCGTGGCTTGGATATCAACTCCTCCTACCTTATATATAATATCCTCAACAAACAGAAGACGGAAGGCGTAGGCGTGCTGTTTGTTGGCGAAGACCTGGACGTTATGCTTGCCCTTTGCGATAAGATACTTGTACTTTGTCACGGCAAGGTGATGGGTGTTGTACACGCCCACAAGACCTCTAAGGAGGAGCTGGGGCTTATGATGACGGGCTCTCTTGACCTTAGCGAAAAGTATGCAGACAAGCCTGCCGGCTTTGCTAAGGATACGCTGTTTGAAAACAACGACGGTAAGGAGGACTAAGCATGAAAACACCGAAAACAAAAAAATTCAGCTTGCCCTTCCATATCGTCAAGCGTGAAAACTGCCCTATGTGGATGCGTATTTGCTTTTATATGGGTGCTATCCTTATCGCATTGCTTGTAGGGGCGGTTGTGCTTTGGGCGATTGACGTTGACCCCAAGGAATACTATTACCAGATGTTTACCATGGGTGCGGTTGGCAATAAGAGAGCGTACCGCATTTATATGAACTATATCAAGGAGTTTTTGCCGCTGGCACTTACCTCCGTCGGCTTGTCCCTGGCGTTTAAGATGCGTTTCTGGAACATTGGCGGTGAGGGTCAGTTTATTATGGGTGCCTTGTCTGCGGCCTTCGTTGCCTTCAAGCTGGGGCCCGTTGCCCCCGCCTGGATCACCCTTATAGTAATGTGTGCGGCGGCTATGTTTATTGCGGGTCTGTACGGCTTGATTGCAGGTATACTTAAGGTAAGATTTGGCACTAACGAAACGCTTATGACCCTTATGCTTAACTATATTGCTCTTTATTTCCTCACCTTTATAGGTGAAACCAAGGAGAGCTGGAACTTTTTCCTGCAGGAGCATTCCGCAAGACCTGTGTTTGAAAGCTTTAAGAACATCGTTATCTTCCCCTCTATTCCTATTGGCGAGAAGTTTGAGCTTAACGTATGTTTTATACTTACCGTCGTAATAGGCGCAATCATCTTCGTATACCTTAAGTACACCAAGCAGGGCTATGAGATAAGCGTTGTGGGCGACAGTGCAAACACCGCTCACTACGCAGGGATGAAGGTAAACAAAATAGTTCTTCGTACCGTTTTCCTTTCCGCCGCTTTGGTTGGTCTTGCCGCCGCCTTTAAGGTTGGCTCCTCCGGTGTGCTTTCCACCACCATCACCGACGACGTGGGTTGGACGGGTATCATCGTTGCCTGGCTTGCCCAGCTTAACACGGGTATGATATTCGTCGTATCTGCCCTTATCTGCGTGCTTCAGTTTGGCTCGGTAAACGCTGCCTCCGGCTTCGCAAGGGTTGACTCCAGCTTTGCTAATATGCTTCAGGGTCTTATTCTTTTCCTTGTGCTTGCCGCAGACTTCCTTATCCGTTTCCGCATCGCCCGTAAAAAGAAAGGAGAGTAGCTTTTATGGATAAAATAGGTGTTATAACCGCTTTTATACACAGCATCATTACCATAAACATTCCCCTTCTGTACGGCACCGTAGGCGAGATAGTAGTTGAAAAATCAGGCAGTCTTAACCTGGGTGTTGAGGGTACTATGGCAGTAGGTGCTATCTTCGGCTACATCTGCGGTTGCTATGCTAACAGCTTGGGCGTTGGTATTGCCGTTGCTTTTCTGGCAGGCGCACTCTGCGGCTTGCTCTTTGCCTGGCTTACCGTTTCCTTGCAGGCTAACCAAAACATTACGGGTCTTACCCTTACCACCTTCGGTCTTGGCATCTACTTCTTTGTAGGTAACAGCCTTAAGGGTCCCGACTGGCCCGTTATGAACAGCATCGAAAGCATTAAAAACGGCTTTGCCGATATTGAAATACCTTTGCTTTCCAAGATACCTATTATAGGCGAGGGCTTTTTCAGCCACAACATCCTTGTTTACCTTGGCATTATTATCGCCGTTGCCCTTTGGTGGTACCTTAAGCACAGCACCGTTGGTCTTAAGCTCCGTGCTATCGGTGAAAACCCTGCGGCGGCTGACTCGGTTGGTATCAACGTTAAGCTGATGAAGTATCTGCACATCTGCCTTGGCAGCGGTGTTATGGGTATTGGCGGCTACTATATGGCTTTGTATATGTCCGGCTCCTTTAATAGCGAGTGCTGGATAAACGGCTACGGCTGGATCGCGGTGGCTTTGGTTATCTTCGCTAATTGGAACCCCTCTATTGCTATTATCGGTACCTTCGTTTTCGGTTTCTTTAATACCCTGCGTGTTTCCGGCTCTACCCTGGCAAAGGCGTTCCCCGCCCTCTTGGGTTGGCTGGACAGCATCCCCACTCAGCTTTACCAGGCACTGCCCTTTATTATCACCGCTATCGTGCTGGTTGTTACCTCTATCAGAAACAAGCGCGGAAGCAGTGGATTACCTGCGGCGCTGGGGACCAATTATTACCGCGAAGACCGCTAGGGCAAAGCGCATAAAAAGGCACAGAACGCAAGAAAATCTGATTTTTATTCATAAAGTAGCAAAGAGTGGCGTGAAAGCCTCTCTTTGCTTTTTGTATTTTACATTTTCTTGCTTGTGACGAACCTCGGCTCACAGTACTTAGTACAGTTATCGCCTCGGTTCGTCTTGCCTGCACTCTTTCTCAGCACTCTGCCAGCTTGATGACAAGGTTTGTCATCAAGCTG
>JAZSQJ010000071.1:0-1502 GCA_045537905.1 Eubacteriales bacterium | reverse complement strand
GAGAAGGGACTTTGACACATCGTGCGTTTGTTTGCCTCTTTGCGCCTACGGAATTCCCCTTGTACCATCTCCCACTCCGTAGGGTCAATAATAGCGGGGTGGCTATTCTCAACGTAGTACTGCGGAACTTCACCCTCGTTGACTTTCATCGTTTTGGTAAGGTAGTCTGTAGTGAAACGCTTCTGAAGCCGAGCATCACCTTTGTATTTCTCGTTTGTAAGGATACTCTCCACAGTGCTGACTTGCCACGTTTTCTTTCTGCCCGGTGTGGGGATGCCCTTTTCGGTGAGGTGCTTTGCTATGTAGCAAGGAATTTTACCTTCAATAAACATTCAATATATGATCCTAACGATTTCGGCTTCCTCGGGTACGATTTCAGGCAGCCCGTTTGCGCCTTTGCGGTAGCCGAGAAATTGCTTGTAAGGAAGGCTGACTTTGCCGTCTGCAAACTGTTTGCGCTTACCCCAAGTGATGTTCTCGGAAATTGACCTTGACTCCTCTTGTGCGAGGGAGGACATTATAGTAAGAAGAAGCTCACCCTTGGAGTCGAAAGTCCATATATTTTCCTTTTCAAAGAAAACCTCAACTCCGTGTGACTTAAGCGTTCTTATGGTTGTAAGGCTGTCAACGGTGTTTCTCGCAAAACGGCTGACCGACTTGGTAAGTATCAAGCTTATCTTCCCGGCAAGGGCGTCGGCTATCATTTCATTGAAGCCGTCACGCTTTTTGGTGTTCGTTCCCGAGATGCCTTCATCGGTATAAACCTTGACAAAATCCCACTCGGGATTGCCTTTTATGTATTGTGTGTAATAATCCACCTGCGCCGTATAGGAGGTTACCTGTTCCTCGCTATCGGTAGAAACACGAGCGTAGCCTGCTACCTTGCGCCTTGTGTTTGATTGGGTGGATTTTCTTGTATGCTGACATATCGTAGCAGGGATAACGGTTACGTTTTTTGCCGCCATAGGTATTCCTCCTTTATTTTTTTGAATGTTGCGCCAACGCTTGCTGACGAGCCTTTTCTTTCATCTCTTCCGTCCAGCTCTCGGCACGGGAGCGGTCTTGCCATCGTTTAACGGTCTGTTCACCGTTCTTAAAGCAAAATACCAAGGTGTTGTCCTTTTCGGCTCTGATAGCCGTTAAATCACCGAGAGGGATATCTGCAGTTAATTCGTAAAGTACACTTTCTGGGATTGCCTTTGAAGCACAAGCCTTTTTGCCGTGGGTGTTGTAGGTGGAGCAAATCCACACGATGCCCGTTGCGGTGGTCTTGCGTTTATAATGCTTTCCGCAGTTTGCGCATACGATGAGCCTTGTAAAAGGATAAGTTACGGTGCTTGGCTTTTTGCCCGAGTAGTGTTCAGACCGTCTTGCAAGTTCCCCTTGCACCGCCTCAAAGGTAGCAAGGTCAATAATGGCTTCGTGAGTTCCCACGGCGTGATACTGTGGCTTTTCACCGTTGTTTTTCATCTTGCGCTTGGTGAGGTGGTTCTCACGGTAGG
>JAZSQJ010000057.1:0-24555 GCA_045537905.1 Eubacteriales bacterium | reverse complement strand
GAAAAATATAATATTAAAAAGTTAAGAGTGGCACCGCTGTGTCACTCTTAACTACTTGTTAACTCAATTTATTGTTTTCCCCAGATCGGGACTATTTTTACACCCCGGGGATAGGAAAAATCGTTCCGAATGGACGAACAGAACCCGACGCTGTACTCAGTACTGCAAGCGGTTCTGTTCGTCCATAGCAAGAAAAATAAAATATAAAAAAGTTAAGAGTGGCACCGCTGTGTCACTCTTAACTACTTGTTAACTCAATTTATTGTTTTCTTGCGCTCGGGACTATTTTTACATTCCCAAGGTGGGCATAACGGTTATATTCTTCCAAGTTCCTGCCTGCTTTTTCCTTGCATAGTCACGCAGTATATCTATCCAGATTTTGAAGGGTTCTCTTGCTATATGGTAATCGTCATCGGAGGAGTACTCGATACAGAAGTTACCGTAGCCGTTAGTAAGAGGGGTTGCTACGTCTATAAAGTCCACGCCGTACTGGTTGCAGTAATTGAGGATATAGTTATTAAACTTGCGGATGTTGGAGTTGGACAGTCTTGTGGCATACTTGGAGCCAAGGCTTGCAAAGGTGCCCGTGTTATAGGTACCCGAGATAAGGACTATATTAACACCGGGGTTTTCTGCAACTATCTTCTTAACCCCTGCTATTACTGCCGCCGATGCCTCCTCAGGACAGGTATAGGCACTGCCGTAATACTTCATATCGCTGTAGCAGGTAAGACCGATATACATAGTTTTACTGCCTGTTGCCGCAGGAAGGTCCTCAAAGTTATACGCCACACCACGGAAACGGGGCAGAGAGTTATCGGGAGTGGAGGGAGTTTGGGTGCTGTTTTTATAGAAGCTTATACCAACCGCACTAACGTTAACAGAGTTGCCCATTATGGTGCTGTCTATCTCGGTACGCCACTGGTTTACGTATCTGCCGAAGTGCATCATTATGGAGTAGCCCACAAATACAGACTGGTTAAAGTAGCTGTCTATGGGGTCTGCATACAGTGCCTCGGGAATAGGCGTTATGGGGTCGGAGGGAGAGGAGGGAACGTAGCTGCTTTCCTCGCTGCTGTCCTCTACGGGTGGAGGTGCCACGCTACTGCTCTCCGGAGCAGGAGCTACGCTGCTGCTATCTGCGGGAGGGGGAGCTACGCTGCTGCTGGGAGGTGCAACGCTGCTGCTCTCCACGGGAGGAGGTGCTACACTGCTACTCTCCACAGGGGGAGGAGCCACACTGCTACTGTCTACAGGTGGAGGCGCCACACTACTGCTATCCTCTGCAGGAGGCGCCACGCTGCTGCTATCCACGGGAGGAGGAGCTACACTGCTGCTATCCTCTGCGGGAGGAGCAACGCTGCTGTTGTCTGCAGGAGGAACTGCACTGCTGCCGTCCTCGGAGCTTATCGCACTGCTATCCTCGGGAGTACTGCTGTTACCGCTGTCCTCCTTGGGAGCGCTTGTATCTTCCGTAGCAGAGCTGTCGGGTGTAGAGGAGGATGAGCCATCCGGCTCCTTGCTTTCAACGCCGCTGTTCAGACTGCTGTCCGCACTGCCGTTTGTAAGGCTGTCTTCCCTACTGCTTTGCTCTGTAGCACTGTTTTCTTTACTGCCGGTCTCGTTGCTGTTTGCAAAAGAGCCTTCTTCACTGCCTTTTTCCATAGAGCTGTCATAGTCTGAGGTCTCTCCGCTGCTTTGGCTATCCTTACTGTTTACGTCTCCGTCCTTTACGCCGCAGGCGGCAAAATACACGGTACACATTGCCAGCACCATAAGAATTGCTACTGTTTTTTTAATCGAAATGCTCATACTTCCTTCTCCTTAATCAATTTCAAAGCCAAGACTTGGCATAAGCGTGGGGTTTTGCCAGGTGCCTGCTTTCTTTTGTCTAGCATAGTCGCGGAGAACCTCTATCCATATCTTATAGGGCTCCTGCTTTATATGGTATACACCGTCAGACGCCCACTCCTTGATGAAATATCCGTATCCGTTGGTAAGAGGAGTGGAAACGTCTATAAAGTCAATACCCGCTGTGTTGCAATACTCCAGGATATTATTGTTGAAGCTACGTACGTTATCGTTATGCATACGGTCAAGCTTGATAGAGCCTTCCTTTTGTACGCCCGTATTATAGGTACCGGAAAGGACTATTATTTGCAGGTTGGGGTTTTGTGACTTTATCTTTTTAAGCCCCTCTATCTCACATTCCGAGCCCCTTTCCACACAGGTGTCCGGACCGCCAAGCCCCATATCGCTGTAGGGCATAAGACCTATAACCAGGGTTTTTACACCCATAGCCTTAGGCAGATCCTCAAAATGATACGCCACGTTGTTGTGCTTAGGCAGGGTAGTATTTTCGTCAGCAGGGTCCTGGTTTTTGTTTGCCCTGAAGTTCATACTAACCCCCGCTCTGAACTCTGCCGTACCCATTATTTTTTCGTCCACGGTCTCTCGCCAGTCGTTTACATATCTGCCGAAGTGCATCATTATAGAATAGCCGATAAACACAGAGTCGTCGAAAAAGGCGTCTATCTCGTCGTAGTCAAATTCCTCGGGGATGATCATAACTGCGTCCTCTTTACTTGTAGGCTTGTAGATCGTATCAACAGACTCCTCACTGCTTTCCGCACTGCTGTCCTCCGTAGTTTCCTCCGTAGTTTCCTCCGTAGTTTCCGTCACTGTAGTTTCCGCCGCTGTGGTTTCCTCGCCCGAAGGCTTTGCATCGGGGTTGCCCTCCGCTGTACTGCAGGCGGTAAAAGGCAGGCTTAGCGTTGCCAGAACAAGAAGCAAGGCTATAAATTTTTTCATAAACTCCCCTCCTCTGCTTAGTCCAGCTTGATTAGTGGGATATCAACCGCAGGCAATTTGGTAATACGGGGCTTATACTTAAGCAAATCAAAGGAAAATTTGCGGCAAACGCTGTCGTCGTGAACTATACCCTTAAAGGCACAGATGCAGGCACCGCTGTCCGATATCACCTCTGCGTGCTCACAATACGCACAGATTCTGTTCTCCTCGGGGCATTTTGTTTTCTTCGCCATAACAACACCTCTTATGCCTTGAATTCGTAAAGATAACCCAGTACACGGGCAGAAAAACCCTCTATATCCGAGGTACCGCAAAGGTAAACACGGCTGTTTTCGTGGTCGTCGGTATAATAAAAGCCGTTGGTTTTGAACAGGGACAAATCCTTCATCATAACGCCAAATTTATCCGCTTTTTCGGGCAGCTCTATGCCAAGGCTTTTTATCTCCTTAAGGAGCCCCTTGCCCGACAGATAGAGATACACGTCCTCGTCAAGAAGCAGTATCTTACCGCCCTTTGCCATTTCCTCTACCCTTGCCTGCTCCTCCTCGCCAAAGATATGCTGACCCTCCTTATACTGCAGCTGAAGGGTGCTGTACCTAAGGATGGGTACCGTGCTTTGCTCGTTTTGCTTGGAGATAAAATACAGGCTTTGCTCTATATCCCTTACGCAATTCTCGTACAGGTCACGGTCGCCTATCATTACCATATTTACGTCCTCACGGCTGAGGTCCTTTATCTCATAGCCCGCAAGGGAACGGAACAGGTCTACGTTGTTCTTATAAAGCTCGGTAGAGTTTCCGTAGTCTATGCCGCCCTCTCTGTTGCCACGGAGACACATAATAGTATCACGGGGCATATCGTTAAAGCCCTCTACCTCAGCAAGGTCAAGATATTTAATCTCTATGCCGTAGTCGCTTACAGCGCCCTCGGGCTTTTCCCCAAGCACCTCTGCCAGAGGCGCCAAAACGTCGTATTTGGAAAGCCATTCAAAGCTTGCCTTGTCTACGAAATACAGGGTATGCTCACCTGCCACAACCTCGGTCTGTATGCGGTCCTTGGTGGTTTTGTCGTTTTGGTTCATAAAAGCGATAGAAAGCACCTTTTTGCCGTCACCGGTTACGTCGCCGTAATACTCTGCCGCAAACTGCTCCACCTTGCCGCGGTTGGTGTTGCCAAGGTCCATATCAGCCACGTAAAGTATGCTGGCATCGGGCTTTTCGTTCTTGATGCACTGCACTAAGGAGATGCCCAGCACCAGAAGCACCAACGCCCCTACAAGGATATGCCATTTATAATAATACCACAGGTTAGAAAACCACGCACCTATACTCTTTTTGCTCGATTTTTCCATATAAAACTAGCCTCCACGCCGTTGTTCGGTTTATTATAACATATACTGTCCGTTTTAGCAAGGCTTTTTAAGTACTTGAATTTATACTTTTGGTATGTTATAATTAAAAAGAAAGGCAGGTGTTTACCGTGCAAGAGTCGGGCGAGATGTACTTGGAAACTATATATATGCTGTCCAAAACAAACCCTGGCGTCCGTGCCATTGACGTGGGTGAGCAGATGGGTTACTCCAAGCCCAGCGTCAGCAGAGCTATGAGGCTGCTTAAGGACGGCGGCTTTATCTCGGTTGCCGAGGAGGGCTTTATTACCCTTACGGAAAAGGGGCTTGCCGTTGCGGAAAAGATGTATGAAAGGCATACCCTGCTTACGGATTTTTTGGTAAGCCTTGGAGTAGACAGAGACGTTGCCGTTGAGGACGCCTGTAAGATTGAACACGATATAAGCGAGGCATCCTTTGAAGCTATTAAAAATTATGTTAAAGAGTTTATCTCAAATCAAGATTGATTTGAGATAAACTCAACTAAGTTTGCCCGAGGGGCAAGTGAAGTTTGTAGCACAAGTGAAGTTGCCCTACGGGCAGTGAAGTTTTGCCTTCGGCAAAGTTTGCTTCACTTGAGTCTAAAAGACTTAAACTTTACTGTTATCGCAGATAACAACTTCACTTTCGCTTTAGCGAAAACTTCACTAACAACAGCATTTATTGGAAATAAGCATACCCCCAAAGAAGACTTAAAACGCTTCTTTGGGGGTTATATATTTTCTTGAATTTACTATTTAAGGCTTTTATTTTGAAACGGAGCTTTTCAATACGTATCTTAGTCTTAATGCGTTGCCTACCACCGTAAGGGAGCTGAGGCTCATAGCGGCGGCGGAAACGGAGGGGGTTATCTCTATGCCGAAGGCCACAAAGGCACCTGCCGCCAGGGGTATAAGCAGGGTGTTATATATAAGCGCCCAGAACAGGTTTTGCTTGATAACACGGAGGGTTTTCTTGCCGATATTTACGCTTTCCGCCACACGGCTTATACCCGTTTCCATAAGCACCACGTCGGAGGCGTCTGCAGCTACGTCACTGCTGCCCATTACCGATATCCCCAGAGAGGCACTGACAAGGGCAGGAGCATCGTTTATACCGTCACCTACCATTGCTACGGTGTAGCCTTTTTTTATATAGGTGTTTATATACTCCGCCTTGGCATCGGGAAGGAGACCGCCGTGGCATTCCTCTATCCCTGCCCGGCTTGCTATATACTCTGCGGCGTTTTGGTTGTCACCCGTCAGCATAGTGAGCTTAATACCTAAATGCTTAAGACGTTTTACAGTGCTTACCGCATCCTCACGCAGAGAGTCTGCCACGGCAACAAAGCCTATACATTTACCCTCGGTGCCGAAAATAAGCAGGGTTTTACCCTCCTTCTCGGCTTTTTCTATACCGTTTGTGTAGGTGCCAAGCTCTACTTTCTGCTCTGCCATAAGACGGCGGTTGCCTGCATATATCAGCCTGCCCTCAACAACTGCGGAAACGCCCTTGCCTGCATAGCTCTTGTAGCTATCTGCGGAAAGTATACCCTTTTGCTCCTCAAAGGCCCTTACCACAGCCTTGGCAACGGGGTGGGGACTAAGTGACTCCACCGCATAGGCTATAGCCTTTATATCCCCCTCGGTGTCGGTAACCGTAGGCATACCCTTGGTAAGGGTGCCCGTTTTATCCAGTGCCAGCAGGTCAATTTTGCCTGCACATTCCATTGCGGCGGCATCCTTAAACAGTATGCCCCGTCCTGCCGCATAACCCAAGGCTACCGTTATGGCAGAGGGGGTTGCCAAACCCAAGGCACAGGGGCAGGAGATTACAAGAACGGAAACGGCATGGGAAAAGGCGGCAGAGCCGTTGCCTGCTATAAGCCATATTATAGCCGTTATAAGGGAGAGGGTCATAACGGCAGGCACGAAAATACTGCTTACCTTATCGGCAATACGGGCTATAGGCGCCTTTGCCGATGCGGCGTGCTCCATAAGCTTTATTATACGGTTTATGGTGCTGTCCTCACCTACACGGGTAGCCCTTATAATCACACGTCCCGTAAGGTTTACGCTACCGCTTATTACCTCGCTGTCCTTTACCTTGTCAGAGGGGATGCTTTCCCCCGTTACGGCACTTTCATCAAAGCTTGCACCGCCCTCGGTAACCACGCCGTCTGCGGCGGCACGCTCACCCTCGGCTATCACCACAAGCTCCCCTGCCCGTATCTCCTCCGCAGGGATACGGATTTCCTTACCGTCACGGATAACCGTTGCCTCGGGAGAGGCAAGGTTTATTATCTTTTCAAGGGCAGAGGCGGTGCGTTTTTTAGCCTTTGCCTCGATATACTTACCCAGGGAAATAAGGGCAAGTATCATACCTGCCGCCTCGAAATAAAAGGCGCCCCCTGTAAAAAAGCTTACTATACTGTAAATCAGAGAGGCGGTAACCCCTGTTGCCACAAGGCTGTCCATATCGGGACTTAAACGGAAGATGGCACGCCAGCCGTTTATGGGCATACGGTAACAAAGGACGAAAATGGGCAGCAGAAAAGCCGCCTGCACCAACCCGTTTACTGTGTGGGGTTTTAGTGCGGACGGCAAAACAAAGCCCATATGATGAGCCATAGCCACGTACCAAAGAGGAAGAAGAAACGCCAAGGAAAGCAAAACACGCCAAAGGCCGCTGCTTACCTTTTCGTCCTCAGCGGCGGCTACTTTTTTTTTACGGATGCGGAAAAGCCTGCGTTTTTGATCGCCTTGGCTATTTGCCTGGGTGAGATTTGCTTCTCGTCAAACTCCACCTCTGCACTGTTGAGAAGAAGGGTAACGGAAACGCTGTTTACACCCTCCAGCTCTGCCACTGTTTTCTCCACTATGGCGGAACAAGCCGCACAGTGCATACCCTTTACTTCAAATTTTGCTGTCATAAACTGCTCCTTAACTCAAAAAGCCCTCGATTATAACGCCCTCTGCCTCCTCTGCGGTAAGACCCAGAGTCTGAAGCTTGAGAAGCTGCTCGTTATTGATTCTGCCTATAGCCGCCTCGTGGATGATAGACGCCTCGGCGCTGTTTGCCTGTATTTCGGGAATACTGCCAACAGAGGCGTCGTCCATAATAATGGCATCACACTGAATGTGGGCGTTACAGGCGGTGTTACCTATCGCCTTGGGGTGGAACACCTGGGAGGAGCTGTCCCTTGCTACGGAGCGGGACACTATCTGCAGACTGCTGTCCTTGCCGTTAAGGTAAACCTCCATATCGGATTTTGCCACCTGAGCGTCGTGGGTAACCAGCCTTTCGGACACGTTTAGCCTTGCGGCGGTGCCCAGATACGCCACGGTATTACGGACGGTGGAGCTTATACCCTCAATCTGTATACTCTCAAGGTCAAAAACGCTGTCCTCGTCCATCATTATAACGGTAGACGGATTCATTATACTGTCACCGCTACCCTCACCGTAATGCTTTTCGGTATACTTAACACGGCAGTTTTTGCCCACCTTAAAGGTATGGACGCCGCTGTGACTGCTGCCGCCGCAGCTACCGTTGTTGCATATACCGCAGCCTGCTATTATCTCTACCTCCGCACCGTCACCGATAATAAAATCGTTGGCTACGGTCTCGTTAAGACCGCTTTCGGTAAGTATAACCGGTATATAAACCTTTTCGTTTTTAGTATTTGCCTTTATTATTATCTCAATGCCGCTGCCGTCTGCCTTGTTGACGATATCAATGTTCTCCGTAACGGAGCGCGCCGCACCGGAGCCGTTTTTACGCACGTTGTATGCGCCTGTGGGCTTGGAGGGCAGAGACGATACTATATCAAGCAGGCGAAGGTCCCCCGCCATAAAAATCTTATCCATTTTTATACCTCTTGTTTTTTAGTCGCTGTTTTGGGTTTTAAGACAGCCTCTGCGGAAAATATCCGTAAGTCTGGGCAAAATCTCGTCCTTACTGCCTATATCAGTAAGCTCGCCCCCTGCAACCACCGCTATACGGTCAGCAGTTTGCATTACACGCTCCTGATGGGAGATTATCATAAGAGAGCCGCTTTTTTCACGACCAAGATTGCTGAAGGCGTTTACCAGCATATTAAAGGACCATATATCAATGCCTGCCTCCGGCTCGTCGTATATAGCAACCTTGAGATTGCGGATAAGAAGAGATGCTACCTCTATCCTCTTAAGCTCTCCCCCTGACAGGGTAGCGTCCAGAGTGCGGTCCAGATAATCCGCCGCACAAAGCCCCACGCAGGAAAGGTAACGGCAACACTCGGTATCGTCTATCGCTCCCCCTGCCGCAATGGACAAAAGACGCCTTACGGTAAGACCCTTAAATCTTGGAGGTGCCTGAAAAGCGTAGCCTACGCCAAGGCGTGCCCTCTCCGTTATATCAAGGCCTGTAATATCACTGCCCTCCAGCAGTATTTTACCGCTGTTAGGTGTAATTATACCCATTGCAAGACGGGCAAGAGTGCTTTTACCGCCGCCATTGGGGCCCGTTACAACAAGTATCTCACCCTCCTTAACCTCAAGGCTAAGGTTTTTTATAATAGCCACACCGTCATCGGGGGCGTTATAGCAAACGTTTTCAAGTCTTAGCATATAAAAAGACTCTCCTTTTTAACTACCTATTAAGCTACCGCTTTCAAGTATGGGCAAAGTGCCCCTTTTCTGCATTGATTATAACAATTTTTTCTTATACTGTCAACAGAAATTTTAACCATATTACTATTGACTAAAAGGGAAAAAAGTAGTAAGATACATAGTTGATAAATATATTAAAAAGAAACGAGGTTTTACTATGAGCAGAATTTACAACTTCTCGGCCGGCCCTTCTATGCTGCCTGAAGTGGTTCTTAAAAAAGCAGCGGAGGAAATGATGGACTATAACGGCAGCGGTATGTCCGTTATGGAAATGAGCCACCGCTCACCCGTTTATGATAAAATAATCAAGGATGCCGAGGCTTCTCTCAGAAAGCTTATGAACATCCCCGACAACTATAAGGTTCTTTTTGTTCAGGGCGGTGCTACCCTTCAGTTCTCCGCCGTTCCCCTTAACCTTATGAAGACCGGCAAGGCTGACTATATAGTTAGCGGTCAGTTCTCCGGCAAGGCCGCTAAGGAAGCTGAGAGATACGGCAAGGTTAACGTTGTTGCCTCCACCAAGGATAAGAACTTTACCGCCGTTCCCGTTGTTGGCAAGGAAAGCTTTGACCCCCAGGCTGACTACGTCCACATCTGCTTCAACAACACCATCTACGGTACCGTATATAACTACATACCCGAAACCGGGGACGTTCCTCTGGTTGCAGATATGTCCTCCTGCATACTCTCCGCTCCCATCGACGTAAGCAAGTTTGGCGTTATCTACGCAGGCGCACAGAAGAATATGGCTCCCGCAGGTCTTACCGTTATCATCGTAAGAGAAGACCTTATCGGTAACGCAAGTCCCGCTTGCCCCGTTTACCTTGACTACAAGATTCAGGCTGATAACGAGTCTATGTACAACACCCCTCCCTGCTACTCCATCTACGCCGCAGGTCTGGTTTACGAGTGGCTTCTGGAGCTTGGCGGTCTTGAGGCTATGGAAAAGATGAACAAGGAAAAGGCTGCTATCCTTTACGATTATCTTGACAGCTCTGCTTTGTTCAAGCCCACTGCCGAAAAAGAGTTCCGTTCTCTTATGAACGTATGCTTCGTTACAGGCAACGCTGACCTTGATAAGGAGTTTTGCTCTGAGGCTGCTAAGGCAGGCTTTGTTAACCTTAAGGGTCACCGCTCCGTTGGCGGTATGCGTGCTTCCATCTACAACGCTATGCCCAGAGAAGGCGTTGAAAAGCTGGTTGAGTTTATGAAGGAATTTGAGAGGAAACACATATGAAGAATATAGCTTTACTTAATAAGATAGGTGCGGTTGGTCTTAAAAAGTTTGACTGCTCCTCCTACAATATCGGTTGCGAGCCTAAGGATGCCGACGCTATCCTCGTTCGTTCTGCCGTTATGCACGATATGGAATTTGGCAAAAATCTCGTTGCCATCGCCAGAGCAGGCGCAGGCGTTAACAACATTCCCCTTGACAGATGCGCTGAGGAGGGTATAGTTGTTTTCAACACCCCCGGTGCTAACGCTAACGGCGTTAAGGAGCTTACTATGGCGGCTCTCCTCCTAGCGTCCCGTAATATTTCCGGCGGTATCGCCTGGGCAAACAGCCTCAGCGGTGAAGAGGACGTGGCAAAGGCCGTTGAAAAGGGCAAGAGTGCTTTTGTCGGTCCCGAGCTTATGGGCAAGACCCTTGGCGTTATCGGTCTTGGTGCTATCGGCGGTCTCGTTGCTAACTGCGCTAACAGCCTTGGTATGAAGGTTATCGGCTGTGACCCCTTCCTTACCGTTGACAATGCATGGCATCTGTCCCGCTCTATCATCAAGGCTAACAGCTTTGACGAGATTTTTGAAAAGAGCGATTATATAACCGTTCACGTTCCCTCCACCAAGGATACCAAGGGTATGTTCAATGCCCGCGCTTTCTCCCTGATGAAGGAGGGCGTAAGGATAGTTAACCTTTCCAGAGCCGATCTCGTTAACATCGCTGACCTTAAGGCGGCTATAGCTGAGGGTAAGGTTGCTTCTTACGTGACCGACTTCCCCACCAACGATACCATCGGCTGCGAAAAGATAGTTTGCATCCCTCACCTTGGTGCTTCCACGCCCGAGTCTGAGGACAACTGTGCAAGTATGGCAGCGGCTGAGCTTATTGATTTCCTTGAAAACGGCAATATAAAAAACAGCGTAAACTATCCTAATATCGACCTGCCCCGCACTGCGTCACACAGGATTCTGGTTCTCCACGAGAACGCTCCCAATATGCTTACACAAATCTCCGGCGTGCTCAGCAACGACGGCATCAATATCGAGGCTATGCTCAACCGCTCCAAGGGTACCAACGCTTGCAGCGTGCTCGAGACCAATACCGAGGTTACTGCTGACACTATCGCTGATATCACCGCTATCGACGGCGTAAGACGTGCCCTCGTTATCTAAAGGCTGAAAAGAGGTGTTTTGGGGTGAAGCTTTCTACCGAGTTTAATTACGGCAGTATCCTTTTCGGCACCGAACGTGCTATAGCCCTTATGGCCGAGGTAGGCTTTGAGGCTTTGGACTACTCTATGTTTGACCTTAACAGAGAGGATAACCCTGTAAACCACGAGGATTGGCAAAGCAGGATGAGGTCCTTCCGTAAAATTGCGGAGGATTATGGAATAAGCTTTAACCAGACCCACGCCACCTTCCCTTCCTTTAAGGAGGGTGACGGGGACTATAACGGTGCCAACTTTCCCAGACTTGTACGTGCCATCCGTGCCACTGCGGAGCTAGGTGCTCCCTTGGTGGTGATGCATCCCCAGCCTACAGGCGGTAACGACTTTGAGAAGAACGTGCAGTTTTTCTCCTCCCTTGCTCCCTATTGCAGGGAATGCGGCGTTAAAATCGCTATTGAAAACCTTATAGGTACAGACTGCTACTGTGGCAATCCTCAGGACCTTTGTGCCCTTATCGACGCTTTGGACGGTGACTGCTTTACTGGTCTTTTGGATATAGGCCACGCCTCTATCAACGGCGTCGGCGCTCCTGCCTTTATCAAGGCTATGGGGCATCGCCTGTCTGCTCTCCACGTTCACGACAACGACGGCGTTAAGGACTGTCACAATATGCCCTACAACAGGGGCCTTGATTGGGACGCTATATGCACCGCCCTGGCTGAGGTGGACTATAAGGGTGACTTTACCTACGAGGCAGGCTTTTATGCCCGTCAGTTCCCTAAGGAATTGGTTCCTGACGCTTACCGTATGATGGTAGCAACGGGCAAATACCTTGTTGCTAAGGTTAATTCTGCAAAAACAAAATTACAATAAAAACGTGCCTTTCCCCATCACTATGATGGGGAAAGGCTGTTTTGCATAAAGGAGATATAATTATGAAAGATAATCTTTACTACCGAGCTCTTCCCTTTGAGGCGGAGGATTTTAAGGGTAGCTTTGAGGGCGTTAAGACCGAGGACGGCTATCTTTGCCTTGACGGAGGAAAGGAAGGATGTTTCGTTTCCGAGCCTATTTCCGTACCCACCTGCAACGTTTTACTTGTTTCCTGGAACGCTTACCGCCGTGGCGGCAGTGTGGAAATGCTTTTGTCCTATAAGAAGGAGGACGGCAGCTTCAGTCAGTTTTTCTCCTACGGCTATTGGGGCACCGTACCTGCCAGCAAAAGCTGTAAGACCGATGAAGGAATAATGGACCAGGATACCCTGTTTACCGTCGGCAACACCGACACGGTTATCGTTAAGGCCGTGCTTACCGCCGGCAAGGACGGCAGCGGCGACCCCAGACTGCTTCGTTTTGCGGTTTGCGGTAACGGTAAGCCCTATTTTGCGGTTGACAAGGCTTCTCTGCCTGAGACGGTTGAGCTTAAGGTTAAGCCTCGCTCACAGATGCTTATACCCGGGATAGGCAACATAATATGCAGTCCTACCTCCACCTCTATGTGTATGGACTACAAGGGTGTTGATATCCCCCACGATGAGTTTGCGGCAATGGCGTTCGACCACGGTGCCCATATATACGGCAACTGGCTGTTTAACATAGCCGCCGCAGGTGAGCAAGGACTTGTTACCCACTACGATATGTACGACGTTGAAGCCGCAATGCACTGTCTTGCCAAGGATACCGCTATGGCTTTTTCCATACTCAGCAAGGAGGGAGACATTACCAACGCTCCCCAAGCCTATCCCCACGGACATTTGATTTGCGTTATAGGCTATAAGATGATTGACGGCAGACTGCACTTTATCGTAAACGACCCTGCCTCCAAGACGGTAGAGGGTGTACGCCGTGAGTACGACGCCGAGGAGCTTGCCGCTACCTGGAAGCTTAAGTCGGTATACGTTGTAAGAAAATAATACGGGTATAACAGAAGCACCTCCGAACAGTGCCCTCCCGGCCTGCTCGGAGGTGCTTGTTTTTTTATTCTCAAAGCTTAAGGCTTTGCTTTGGTGACACAACCCCCCGGCACGTCATATTAAACCAACGTTACGATTAAAATAGGAATACCTGTTCCGAATGGGCAGACCTAGGCGAGAGCTGTACCTTATACTGCAAGTAGTTCTGTTTTGTCCATAGCTGAAAAACAATAACACGAATAAGAAAAAGGGCTTTTCTGCGGTTGGGGCGGTTTTTACAACTCCTCAATCAAGGCGATTACTCCCGCCTTGATATCCCTCATTGCCTTTTCAAAGTCACGGGTATACCAGGGGTCGGCAATCTCGGTGCCGCCTATATACTCAGCCAGGCATTTCAGCTTTCCCTCGGGGTCGCCGCCCAGTATCTGCAAGGCACGGCGGCGGTTGTCCGCATCCATCAGCACCAGCAGGTCGTACTTACCGTAGTCCTCTTTTTTAAGCTGTACGGAGCGTTTGTGGGAGCAATCTATTCCCTCCGCCTCCAGCAAAACACGGCACTGAGGGTAAACAGGGCTGCCCGTGCCGTCTCTGTAGATGGTTTCCGACGAAACGGCAGAGGAAACGGCGTGGAGGCGGTGCTCCAGATGGCGTTCCTTAACTATATGGTTAAACAAAAGCTCGGCAGAAGGACTGCGGCAGATGTTTCCATGGCAAATAAACATTATATTTTTCATATCAATAAACTCCTGTAAATTATTGAAATGCCCCGATAGAATAGCCTATCGGGGCAAGCTTTTTACTATTTAGACTGGAGATAGCCTTTTTTGTAAAGGATTTCTGCTTCCAGAACTGCACCGCCTGCCGCACCGCGGAGGGTGTTGTGGGAAAGGCAAACGAACTTGTAATCAAACATAGTGTCCTCACGAAGTCTGCCAACGGAAACGCCCATACCCTTTTCAATCATACGGTCAACGCCCGTCTGGGGACGGTTGTCCTCCTCAAAGTAGTTGATAAACTGCTTGGGAGCACTGGGAAGCTCCAGCTCCTGAGGCTCTGCCTTGAAGCACTTCCATTCGTTAAGAATCTGTTCCTTGCTGGGCTTTTCACCCTTGAAGGTGATATAAACTGCCGCAAGGTGACCGTCAGAAACGGGAACACGGATGCACTGAGCAGTAATCTGAGGCTCTGCAGCGGGAACTATCTTGCCGCCTTCTACGCTACCCCAAATTCTGAGAGGCTCTTTTTCGGTCTTCTGCTCTTCGCCGCCGATGTAGGGGATAACGTTGTCGTTCATCTCGGGCCAGTCTTTAAGGGTCTTGCCTGCACCGGAAACCGCCTGGAAGGTGGTAACAACGATTTTGTCTACGCCGTACTTCAAGAGAGGAGTAACTGCGGGAACAAAGCTCTGTATAGAGCAGTTGGGCTTAACAGCGATAAAGCCACGCTTGGTGCCAAGACGCTTACGCTGTGCTTCGATAACCTCGAAGTGAGCCGCATTGATTTCGGGAACTACCATAGGTACGTCCTCGGTCCAACGGTTTGCAGAGTTGTTGGAAACAACGGGAGTCTCAGCCTTTGCATAAGCCTCCTCAAGCTTGATTATCTCTGCCTTGTCCATATTAACCGCACAGAACACAAAGTCAACGAGGGCGCTTACCTCTTCAACCTTGGAGGCATCCATAACCACCATATCGCGTACCTTTTCAGGCATAGGCTGTGCCAGCTTCCAACGGGAGCCTACTGCCTCGCCGTAGGTTTTGCCTGCGCTGCTTGCGCTTGCTGCAAGAACTGCTATTTCAAAATAAGGATGGTCTGCAAGAAGAGTAATAAATCTTTGGCCAACCATACCTGTTGCGCCGATAATACCGCATTTTAATTTGCTCATAATAATTCTCCCATATAAAATGCTTGCCGACAGGTTATGCCGGCAAGCTTTATTAATTTAATTAGTGTTTGCCGTTGCTATTATACTTTTTACTTAGAAGCTTCGGTAGAGGTTTCCTTAGAGGTTTTCTTAGAGGTGTCAACAGAGGTGTCAACAGAGGTCTCTGCCTTGCTGGTGTCATCCTTGGACTCGTCCTTGCTTGTATCGTCCTTCTTATCCTCTTCCTCCTTCTTAAGCTCGTCTATCTGCTTCTGAACGTCTGCGGGGATACCGGTGAAGGTTGCCTTAAGGAACTTGGTGATAGGCTTCCAGTCGTCAGACTTGATGTTCTTGTTTTCCTTGCCGTCGATGGAAAGGTTGATGGAGGTGAGCTTTTCTGCATTGAACGCCTGTGCAAAGTCATCAAGCTTGGTGATTTCCTTATTATCGGAAAGGTCAACGCTGGTAACCGCACTGAGCTTGGTGCCGAGACCGGAGAGGTCCTTAAGAGCGTTTTTGGCAAGGTTGATGGAGGTGAGCTTGGTGAGCTTGCCGATTTCCTTAACGTCGCTTATCTTATTTTCGTTAAGGGTGATGGAAGTAAGCTCGGTAGCGCCGCCAAGATTGCCAAGGTCGCTTATCTGGTTCTTTGCTGCGTTAAGGGAGGTAAGCTTCTTAAGATTGCCAACACCGTCAAGAGAGGTGAGGGCGTTGTCGTTAATGGTAAGACTTGTAAGAGCCTTAAGGTCAGCTATACCTGCAATTGCCTCTATCTTATTGTTGTCTGCAGTGAAGGTGGTAAGCTTATCAAGCTTCTTAAGGTTTTCGGGAAGCTTGGTAATAAGGTTATCGGAAAGGGAGAGAGAGGTGAGAGAGGACATATCTGCGATAACGTCTACGTTCTCAATCTTGTTCTCGGAAAGGTTGAAGGAGGTAAGCTTGGTGAAGCCTGCAAGAGCAGAAATATCGCTAAGGGTTCTTGCCTCTTTATCTGCTTCTGCTCTGTCCTCTTCGTCCATAGAAACATCCTCGTCGGTGAGCTTCTCGGAATCAACACAGCCTGCTGCGGAAAGAGTGGTAAGAGTGTTCTTGTTAGCTTCAATACCGTCAAGGCTGGTAAGGGGGTTACCGCTTGCATAGAGAGTCTTAAGGCTGTCTACCTTTTCAAGACCCTTAAGGCTGGTAATCTTGTTAGAGTCAAGGTAAAGGGTAGCAAGCTTGTCACTGTTGTCAAGACCTGCAACCTCGGTAAGCTTGTTGCCTGCAACGTTTACACTCTCAAGCTTGGTGAGAGCGTTAAGAGGGCTCATATCGCTGATGGTACAGCCTGCAACCTCAAGATATCTGAGGCTGGTTGCCTTGTCGATGCCTTCAAGAGACTCAAGACCGCTGTAACCCAGGCAAAGTGCCTCAACCTTGGATATATCTGCGATAAAGTCAAGGTCGGTAATGTTTTCCATATCAGTGATGGTAGGATCAGTAAAGGTTGCTACGGTGTTGATGTAGGGATTGTTTTCACCTGCGCCGTAGTACATATAATACTGATAATAGTAGTTTTGAACCTGCTGGTAAAGGTTTCTGGTGTTGAAGCCGGAAAGGTCTACCAGCTTAAGGTTACGGAAGTGCTTAAGGTCGCTTATATCTTCAAAGTCGAAAATTACGTAGATGTAATCCTCGGGCACCTTTTCCTCTTCCTTACTGGACTCGTCCTTGGAGCTGTCTGCCTTACTGGACTCGTCCTTAGAGGTTTCAGCCTTGGAGTCGTCCTTAGACTCTTCCTTGGACTCTTCCTTAGACTCTTCCTTGGATTCTTCCTTAGAGCTTGCTTCTTCAGAGGTGGTCTCTTCGGAGGTAGCTTCTTCGGAAGTGGTCTCTTCGGAGGTTACTTCCTCGGAGGTTACTTCTTCAGAGGTTACTTCCTCAGAGGTAGCTTCTTCAGAGGTTGCTTCTTCAGAGGTTACTTCTTCAGAGGTAGCTTCTTCAGACGCTTCGTCACCGGACTCTTCCTTCTTATCCTCGTCCTTCTTTTCCTCTTCCTTTTCCTCGGGGAGGAACTTATTGTTCATATAATACTCAGTATATTCGGGACCTGCAAGAAGTACAACGGGGCCGTATCTGCCGGTGGAGTCGATAGCGTTAACGGTGAAAATAAAAGCCTCAAACTCGTCAAGCATTTCCTCGTCGATATCAACGGCGTTTACGCTCTTGCCGTCAGCTCTGTACGCTTCTGCAATTGCCTTAGCAAAGTCAACGTCGCTGAAAATCTTGTTTGTGTCCTTGTAATAGTTGTAAAAGACTGCGATTACGCCTGTAAGAACAAGAGCGCATGCCAAACCAAGGGCAATAAGCTTGTTCCTAAAGGTCTTTTTGTCGTAGTTGGTTCTCATATTCTCATAAACCTCCAAGTTTGGGAATTATACATTTACATATCATAACACTAAACCTTAAAAAAAGCAATAGTTTTTGTAAAATTTTAATTATTGCTATTGCAAAGATGCAATTTTTGTAGTAAATTAATAATAGCATCATTATTATAATGGAGGCTTTTGGCGTGAAAAACACAAATAAGATAATAAATATTGCTATTGACGGCCCCTCCGGCAGCGGTAAAAGCACCCTGGCAGCTATCCTTGCAAAAAAGTACGGGCTTATTTATATAGACACGGGTGCCCTTTACCGCACGGTTGGACTGCACATACAAAGAAAGGGACTGGAGTCTACTGACACAGCCGCCATTATTGCCGCCCTTGAGGATATTGATATTGATATGCGTCTTATAGACGGCAGAGGCGTTGTGTTTCTGGACGGAGCACCCGTTGGCGAGGAGATACGCACGCCCAGGTCCTCTATGTACGCCTCGGACGTGTCCCGTATTCCCGAGGTAAGGGCATACCTGCTTGACCTGCAGAGGAACATTGCAAAAAAGAACAGTACCGTTATGGACGGCCGTGACATAGGCACGGTTATACTGCCCGACGCACAGGTTAAGCTGTTTTTGACTGCAGGTGTGGAGGAGAGAGCCCACCGCAGACACGTTGAGCTTCTGGCAAAGGACCCTTCCATCACCTACGAGGAGGTTCTGGCGGATATGACCAGGCGTGATGCTAACGACAAGGGACGTGCCATTGCACCCGCTATTCCTGCAGAGGATGCGGTGTTTTTGGACAACGGCGGACTTACGGTTGAGGAAACCGTTGCAAAAGCCTCGGAGATTATTGACGGTGTTATATGAAAATGCGTAGTTATATTATAATAAGGAATATTGCAAGGCCGTTTATAAAGGTTTTTTTCAGGTACAGGGTAGAAAATAAGGAAAATATACCTGATACTCCCTTTATTCTCTGTGCCAACCACGTAGCTCTCCGTGATGCACCCTGCGTTGCCTGCGGTATAAGCAAGCCTACGAGGTATATGTGCAAGAGCGAGCTGGAAAGCAAGCCTGTGGCAGGCTGGCTGCTCCGTAAGCTTCGCGTTATATTCGTTAACCGCAGCAAGGCGGATTTAGGCTCTATACGCCAATGCGTGGACACCGTAAAGGCAGGGCATAACGTGGGCATATTCCCCCAGGGCACAAGGGTAAAGGACGGTGCAAAGCCTGAGCAGGCTCAGGAGGGTGTTGCTATGATATGCTCCCTTACCAAGGCACCCGTGTTGCCCGTAGCCTTGATATACAAAAAGGCAAAGCCAAGGCTGTTTTCCCCTTGCCGCATCGTGGTAGGCAAGCCTATCCCCTACGAGGAATACACCGCAGAAAAGGACAGAAAGGCTCAGGCTCACTATATTTTTGGCAAGGTGTGCGAGATAATAGACAATGACGGAAATTAAGTTAGCCAAAAGCGCCGGCTTTTGCTTCGGGGTAAACCGTGCAGCCACCCTTATCGAGGCGGAGGCAGCAGGCAAGGCTCCTGTTTACACCATAGGCGAGCTGATACATAACAAAAGCTACATAAGCTATCTGGAAAGTAAGGGCGTCCACGCCATAGACTGTAAAGCCGCCCTTACCCTGCCCCAAGGCACCCGTGTGGTTATCCGTACCCACGGCATACCGAAGGAGGACAGTGAGGCGCTGTGTAAAGCAGGGCTTTCGGTTCTGGATGCAACCTGTCCCTTCGTTAAAAAGATACAGCTTACGGCGGACAGCCACACGCAGGACGGCGAGCCGCTGATTATAATGGGTGACAAGCTCCATCCCGAGGTTTTGGGCATACGCTCCTTTGCCCACGGTAAGGTCTTTGTATTCTCCTCCGCATCAGAGTTGGAGGAGTTTTTGGGCAATCTCAACGGGGACGACAAACGGCTTTTTGACGAAAAAGCTCCGATTTTGGTATCCCAGACCACTTTTTCTTTAGCAGAATATAAAAAAAGTCAAAAAATTTTGAAAAAACTATATACAAATGCAAAAATATTTGATACAATATGCAGTGTGACGGAAAATAGGCAGACGGAGCTTGTCTCCCTTGCCTCTGAAAGCGACCTTGTAATTGTTGTTGGCGGCAGAAACAGCTCCAACACCCGCAAGCTGACTGAGCTTGCCGCGTCACACTGTAAGGCGGTACACATTGAGCGTGCTGAGGAGCTTGATAAGGACGAGCTTGCCGCCTATAATAAAATAGCAATAACTGCCGGGGCATCCACCCCGTCCAGTATAATTCAGGAGGTAATAGAACACATGGCAGACATCATCAAAACCGGCGCTGAAGGTATGGACGAGCTTTCTTTTGAAGAAATGCTTGAACAGAGCTTCAAAACTTTACATACAGGAGAAAGGGTATGCGGCATAGTTTCTGCCGTAACTCCCGCCGAACTTCACGTTGATCTCGGTACGAAGCACACCGGCATTCTTCCGTATGACGAGATCACCGACGAAAGCGGTGTTAACCTTGAAGAAATGTTCAAGGTTGGCGACGAAATCGAGGTTATTCCCACCAAGTTCAACGACGTTGAAGGTACCGTAATGCTTTCCAAGAAGCGTCTTGATTCCGGTAAGAACTGGGCTTACATCGTTGACGCTGAAAGCGAACACGCTATCCTTGAAGGCACCGTTAAGGAAATCGTTAAGGGCGGCGTTGTTATCTCTTGCAACAACGTAAGAGTATTTGTTCCCGCTTCTCAGACAGGTATCGCTAAGGACGAGCCCCTTGATCCCCTTAAGGGTAAGAAGGTTCGCTTTAAGGTTATCGAGATCAATGACCAGCGTAAGCGTGCTGTTGGCTCCATCAAGCTTGCCAGCAAGAGCGACCGCAAGAAGGCTATTGACGAGTTCTTTGCAAGCATCGAGGTTGGTCAGAAGTTTACCGGCGCTATAACCGCTCTTGCTGATTACGGCGCATTTGTAAACCTTGGTCCCGTTGACGGTATGGTTCACATTACCGAGCTTTCCTGGGGCAGACTTAAGAACCCCAAGGAGGTTTACAAGGTTGGCGATAAGCTTGACGTTTACATCAAGGCTATCAACGTTGAAAAGAAGCGTATCTCCCTTGGCTACAAGACCGAGGAGAACAATCCTTGGAACATTTTCGTTGCTAAGTACAACGAAGGCGACGTTGTAGACGTTACCGTTGTTAGTCTTATGAGCTTTGGTGCTTTTGCTGAGATCCTTCCCGGTGTTGACGGTCTTATCCACAACACCCAGCTCGCAGCTAAGCCCGTTTCCGCTCCTTCCTCCGTTGTTGCCGTAGGCGACAAGCTTGAGGTTAAGATTACCGCTATCGACGCTGAAAAGAAGAGAATCAGCCTTTCCAGACGTGCTCTTCTCTCTCCCGAGGAGCTTGGTGAGGGTTTTGAGATAGCTGACGACGCTGTTGCCGCTGACGAAGCCGGCAGTGCTGACGAAGCTGCTGAATAATTTTATTAAAAAACAAAGGGGTTGTCTTTATCAGACAACCCCTCAGACCGCTGACAAAGGCACAGAGCACGAAAAAGACAACAATTCACATCCACAAAGAGGAAAATTCGAGGCATTCATCCTCGAATTTTCTGCATTTTTTGTATTTTTTCGTTCAAAACGAACCTCGGCTCGCAGTACTAAGTACAGTTCTCACCTCGGTTCGTCTTGTCTGCACTCTTTCTCAGCACTCTGCCAGCTTAATGACAAGGTTTGTCATTAAGCTGAGGGGTTGTCTTTATCGGACAACCCCTTAAATGTAATATGAAGTGTATCCAAGCAAAACACACTTTACATACGGAGAAAAAACGCAAATACAAAGCAGTTATTCTGTAGGGACCGGCAGTCCCCGACGGTCCGAGACGTAACAGTTAATTGTATGCGCTGTGGCAACAAATGCTCTTTTTGGATTGTTCTGTAACAATTTTCGAAATGTGTTTTTGTTTTAGGTTACGCCTTAAATATGTGTGGTGTTTAGGACCGTCGAGGACGCCGGTCCCTACAAAAAGCATCTAAAGCACACTGTAAGAGGTAGAGTATGTCCTACATTGATAATTTTTTATCCACGCTTAACAGCCATTCCTTCCATATGCCGGGCCACAAGCGAAACGGTGCCTTGTTCCCCTCCCTGCCCCTGGATAAGGATATAACCGAGATCAAGGGGGCGGACGACCTGCACTACCCCGGGGGGATTATCAAGGACTCTATGGAGGAGGCGGCAAGGCTTTGGAAAAGCAAACGCTCCTTTTATCTGGTCAACGGCAGCTCCTGCGGCTTGCTTGCAGGGCTTGCCACCCTCTGCAAACGAGGCGACAAGGTGCTTGTGGGCAGAAACTGCCACCGCAGTGTTTTCCACGGGATAGAGCTTTTGGGGCTTAAGCCTCACTACCTGTTGCCCGAATATATAAAAGAGCTTGGCGTTTACGGTGCCATATCCCCTGATACGGTAAAGGAAGCGTTGGAAAATACAGACGGCATCCGTGCCGTGGTAATAACCAGTCCCAGCTACGAGGGGCTTATATCAGATATCGGCAGTATTTCTGCCCTTTGTAAGGAGCGGGGCGTAAGGCTTCTGGTAGACGAGGCTCACGGTGCCCACCTTGACCTGTCCCCCTATTTTACAGGTGGCAGTGTCACCGCAGGGGCCGACATAAGCGTGCAAAGTTTGCACAAAACCCTGCCTGCTCTTACCCAAACGGCTATCCTCCACGTCAACAGCGACAAGGTGGACGTAGAGCGTCTTATGCATAAGCTGAGGGTGTTTGAAAGCAGCAGTCCTTCCTACGTACTGATGCAATCTGCAGAGCATAGCGTGGAGATGGCAAAGAAGGCTGAGCTGTTTGAAAATTGGCACGCCTGTATAATAACAGCCGAAAAAGAGATAGCAAAGCTTAAAAGCATACGCCTTGCTTTAAGGGAGCGTCCTCACGACCCCTCCAAGCTGGTGCTTGTGGGTGTTGACGGCATAGAGCTGGGCGAGATAATGCGTAGCCACGGCGTAGAGCCTGAGCTTATCAGCCACAGCCACGTTGTAGCGATGACGGGCATGGGCAACAGCCGTGAGGACTACGCCGCCCTGATGGATGCCCTGGGTGAGGCTGACCGCAGTCTTGCCCCTGTCAACGCAGAGTATGCACCCCCTGCCTACTGTCACGGTAACTCCCTTTGCAGCATCGAGGAGGCTCTTGATATGCCCTCGGTTCCGTTTCCGCCAAGGGAGTGCGTAGGGAGAGTGGCGGCAGAATACGTGTGGGCGTATCCCCCCGGGGTTCCCCTTCTTATCCCGGGAGAGTATATAAACGAGGCGTTTTTACAAGCCGAGCTTGACACGTTGGAAAGCGACAGCGGTCTTTTGCCCGATGCAATTAAGGTTCTTTGCTGAAAATTGCTATTGACATAGGGCTTTGTTTGTAGTATACTTTACTTAACAAGATATTTTGTATAAAGGAGTTAATTTCCATGAAAAAGATAGTTACTGTTGAAACTCGTGACCTTGCTAAGTCCGTTAAGAACGGCGGCTGTGGTGAGTGCCAGACCTCCTGCCAGTCTGCTTGCAAGACCTCTTGCGGTGTTGCTAATCAGAACTGCGAAAAGAAGGACTAATCAGATTAAATTTGTATGATAAAAAGGCTGTTACAAAACAGCCTTTTTTCATGAATAGGTAAAGGATTTTTAAGTATGATACACGCTTTCAAACAAAAGGGCTACAACGTAGTGCTGGACGTTTTCAGCGGCTCTGTCCATTTGGTGGACGAGGCTACCTACGATATAATAAATATGTACGAGGATAAAAGCAAGGAGGACATTACCTCCCTTATCCTTGATAAGTACAAGGACGACCCCGAGGTAACGAAGGAGGCTATTGACGAGTGCTTTGAGGACATAGAGGGTCTTAAAAGCAAGGGCAAGCTGTTTACGGAGGACGCCTTTAAGGACATAGCCAAAAACTACCGCAGAAGCAACTATTTTATAAAGGCGCTGTGCCTGCACATCGCCCATACCTGTAACCTTAACTGCGCATATTGCTTTGCAGGACAGGGCAAGTACAAGGGTGAGCGTGCTGTGATGAGTCTTGAGACAGGCAAGCGCGCCTTGGATTTTCTTATAGAAAACAGCGGCAACCACGTTAACCTGGACGTAGACTTTTTCGGTGGTGAGCCTCTTATGAACTGGGACGTGGTTAAGGCTTTGGTTGCCTACGGCAGAGAGCAGGAAAAGCTGCACGGCAAAAACATCCGCTTTACCCTGACCACCAACGGCGTGTTGCTTAATGACGAGGTTACCGATTTCTGCAACAAGGAGATGCACAACGTAGTCCTTAGTCTTGACGGCAGAAAGGAAGTTAACGACCGTTTCCGTAAGGACTATGCAGGCAAGGGCAGCTACGACACTATCGTTCCTAACTTTAAGCGTTTTGTTGAAAAGCGCGGTGATAAGGAATACTATGTCCGTGGCACCTACACCCACCATAACACCGATTTTGTAAGGGATATACTGCATATGGCAGACCTTGGCTTTACAAAGCTTAGTATGGAGCCTGTGGTTACTGCACCCGATGACCCTTGCGCTCTTACCGAGGAGGACAAGAGTGTGCTTTACCGTCAGTACGAGCTATTGGCGGATGAGATGATTAAACGTAATAAGGAAGGCAGGGGCTTTACCTTCTATCACTATATGATAAACCTTACGGGCGGCCCCTGTATTTACAAGCGTGTTGCAGGCTGTGGCAGCGGCACGGAGTATATGGCGGTTACCCCTTGGGGCGAGCTGTTCCCCTGCCACCAGTTTGTTGGTGACGAGGAATACAGCATGGGCAACATCTGGGACGGTGTTACCAACACCGAAATGCGTGACAGGTTTGCCTCCTGCAACTGCTACTCCAGACCGGAGTGCGAGGACTGCTGGGCAAAGCTTTATTGCAGCGGCGGCTGTGCCGCCAACGCCTACCACGCCACGGGGGACATCAGCGGCGTTTATGAGTACGGCTGTGATTTGTTCCGTAAGCGTATAGAGTGTGCTATTACCGTAAAGCTTGCCGAGTTATACGGGGAGTAAGCACAGACCAGAAGATTTAATTTTTACGTACAGTAAACAAAAACGGCGGATTACCGCCGTTTTTCAGACCGCTGACAAAGGCACAGAGCACGAAAAAGAATAAAATAAACTCATTCTAAA
>JAZSQJ010000019.1:0-40885 GCA_045537905.1 Eubacteriales bacterium | reverse complement strand
ATAGTGGACAAGCCTTGTATGCAGTATCTGGTTGAAGAAGCGGCAGCCGCCGGTATAACCGATATACTTATTATAACAGGCAGAGGTAAAGAGGCCATCGAGGACTATTTTGATTATAGCCTCGAATATAACACAAAGCTTTACGCCTCCGGCAAGGATTACCTGGCTGAACAGCTTAATGCTATCGCAAATCTTGCAAATATAAGCTTTGTCAGACAAAAGGAGGCTAAGGGACTGGGCCATGCCGTTTACTGCGCAAAGAGCTTTGTAGGAGACGAGCCCTTTGCAGTGTTATACGGTGATGACGTTATAGTTTCCAAAACCCCCGTTGTCAAACAGCTTGTTGACGTTTATAACGAATACGGTCTGGGTGTGGCAGGCGTCAAAAAGGTTACACCTGAGCAGATAGTTAAATACTGCTCTCTTAAGGTGGACAATCTACGTGACAACGTTTACAGCGTTAGCGATATGATTGAAAAGCCCTCACCCGATAAGATTTTTTCTTTGTTTTCTATACTTGGACGTGTTGTTCTGCCTGCTGAGATTTTTGGTATATTGGAAAACACGCCAAGAGGTGCAAATAACGAAATACAGCTTACCGACGCTATGTGTACCTTAGCCAGAACCAAGGGTATGACAGCTTGCGAGTTTGAAGGCACAAGATATGATATCGGCTCTAAAATCGGTATGCTTATCGCCAATATTGAGCAGGGACTATTACATCCCGAAACTGGCGAGGCTTTAAGAGAATATCTTAAGGGACTTAAAATTGATTAACGGAGGCTTCCGCTATGAGCAGAATAAGTAAAGAAAACTATTATCTTAATATAGCTAAAACCGTTGCCAGCCGCGGCACCTGCATAAGAAGAAAGTTTGGGGCCATTATCGTTAAGGACGACGTTATTATCTCCACAGGTTACGCAGGCGCTCCCCGCGGCAGGGTTAATTGCTGCGACCTTAATTACTGTCTGAGGGATAAAATGAATATCCCCCGAGGTGAACGCTACGAGCTGTGCCGTTCCGTACACGCTGAGGCTAACGCTATAATCGCCGCCTCAAGAGACCGTATGCTAGGCTCCACTCTCTACCTGGCTTGTATAGACCCCAAGACGGGTGACACCGTTGCAGGTACCTGCTGCTGTCAGATGTGCAAGCGTATGGTAATAAACGCCGGTATTGAAAAGGTTGTTGTTATGGAAAGCGACAGCGAGTTTTCTGTTTACACCGTCAGCGATTGGATTGATAACGACGACTCTCTGGGGCAGATTGGATACTGATATGGCGAAGAAAAACACCGCAAAAAACGAAAGCCTTAAGGAGGCTTTGGGGATAATTGCCGTTTTGCTGGGTACGGGCCTTGTGCTTTTACTGGTATTTTTGCTGTCCAGGTGTGACGGCAAGGAGCCTGCCCCTGACCCTCACAAGGGCAACCTTACAAGTACAGTGGTTACCGATACCGAAACCGGCATCAGCTACCACCGTTGCCCTATCGGCATAGGCGCCAACACCTTAAAGGACGTTTATCTTACTATGGGTGCAGGAAGTGCAACCGATGGCATAAAGTTTTATACTATAATGTTTGAGTCACCGGAGAAATTTATATCCGAGCCCAAGAACACCCTTGGCGGTGCTTACGTTTACCGCTCGGAGGACACTGCAGAAATTACCCTCAGAAGCTTTGCTCCTGTATCTGCTGGTATCTATATGGGTGAGCTTAGTGCGGCAATAGACCATTTCTATGAAAAAAGCGTGGCAGACAAGAATAAAACCGAGGACGGCACTAAGTACATCAACCTTATAAAAATGGCTTTAACCGAGGGTAAGCAGACCACGCCTACGGGTGATATGTCCGACGAGAACGAGTTTTATATAAGACTGTACTCCAAAAACTACCCCGGACTGTACTACGAGATTTTGTTCTATACAGACACAAACGGGTCGGCATATCTGTTGGACAGAGTTAGCGGAAAAACCGTAGCCTGCCCTGACGAGCTTACCGTAAGGATGATAGGGTAGCTTATGAAGTTTTTTGAACTTACCGAGGATTATATAGCCGCCGCCGCTTTGACGGAGGCGGTTTGTCTTGACACTGCATGGTCTGAAGCGCAAATTAAAGAAGCAATGCACCGTGAGGACACCCTATATGCAATAGCTGTAGATAACGGAGAGCTTTGCGGTATTGCAAGCTGTGTTTTTTCTATGTTTGAAGCTATGGTTGAAAACCTTGCGGTCTCCGAAAAACACAGACGTAAGGGCGTTGCAAGGGAGCTTATGAAGCTGATCGAAAAGGAAGCAAAAAGCCGCAGTCTTGAGCAGATATCCCTAGAGGTGGCAAGCAGAAACGTCGGTGCTATAGCTTTATACGAGAATATGGGCTACATAAAAGCAGGACTGCGTAAAGGCTTTTACAGCAAGCAAAAGGACGATGCGTTGGTTATGATAAAGGAGATTTTATAATGAGAATTTTAGGTATAGAAAGCTCCTGCGATGAAACGGCGGCGGCTGTTGTCGAGGACGGCCGCAAGGTTTTGTCGGGAGTAGTTGCATCTCAGGTTGAGGTACACGCACTGTACGGCGGTGTTGTGCCCGAGATAGCCTCCCGTGCACATACCGAGGCACTTTGCGGCGTGGTAAGCGAAGCCCTGCAAAAAGCAAGCCTTTCAATGGATGATATCGACGCCATAGCCGTTACGTACGCACCGGGTCTTATCGGCGCTTTGCTTACGGGTCTTAGCTTTGCAAAGGGTCTTGCCTACAGCACAGGCAAGCCTTTGGTGCCTGTGCACCATATCCGCGGACACATTGCCGCTAACTACATTGCATCGCCCGAGCTTAAGCCGCCCTTTATCGCTTTGGTTGTCAGCGGCGGACATACGTCCCTTATAAAGGTCGAGGATTATACAAAGCTTACTACCATTGGCGTTACCCGTGACGATGCGGCAGGCGAGGCGTTTGATAAAGCTGCCAGGGTACTTGGACTTCCCTACCCGGGCGGTGCCGCAATGGACAAACTTGCCGCTATGGGCGACAAAAAGCGTTTTCCCTTTACCATCGGCAAGGTACACGATGCCGAGTATGATTTTAGCTTTTCGGGTCTTAAAACTGCCGTTATTAATTTGGTGCACACTATGAAAGCCAGAGGCGAAATTATAGAGGGCGACTTAAAGGCAGACATTGCCGCCTCCTTTACCGCCGCCGCAGTTAAAACGGTATGCAAGGGTGTTGAAAGGCTTTACGAATCGGGTGAGGCTTTACCCCTTGTGCTGTCCGGCGGCGTTGCCGCTAACAGCCATTTAAGAAGTGCGTTAAAGGAGCTTACCGATAAAGCAGGCGTTGGTTTTTACGTTCCGCCCCTTTCCCTTTGCGGTGACAATGCACAGATGATTGCATCCCAAGGTTACTTTGAATTTTTGGACGGAAAAAGAGCTTCCTTAGAGCAAAACGCCTACGCTTCTATGCACGCATAGCGGATTTATACACGTAAAATGTATATTACATAACGCAACATAATGCAAGGCAAAAATGTGGGAAACTAGTAGGGAAAGTAGGGTTTCTAAAACCAAAACGACCATTTTTAGCCGTTTTCGACACCTAAAAATGTGGGAAACTGTGTTGGGAATGCGGATAACCCCCGTTTTTACACAATTATTAAGGTATATTATGTAAAGTGATATAATGCAAGATTTGGAGGAAAACAAACAATGAGTGACAAATTTTATGCAGAAAAGCAAGCTGCCCTGGCTCACTTCGAAAAGCTGCTTGATGAACAGCTTGAAAGAGCGGAAAGAATAAAGTCGGTAAAGGAATTTACCGACTACCAAAGTCTGGATAAGCTTATAATCGGCGTATGCGGCGGCGACGGCATTGGTCCTTATATCTGCAAGGTCAGCCGTGACGTGCTTGAGTATATGCTGAAGGACGAGATTGCAGAGGGTAAGGTTGAAATCAGAAATATCGACGGTCTTACTATTGAAAACCGTGCCGCCGCCAACAAGGCTATTCCCGATGACGTTATGGCTGAGCTAAAGGCTTGCCACGTTATACTCAAGGGTCCCACCACCACTCCCAGACAGGGCGACCCTTGGCCTAATATTGAAAGTGCAAACGTTGCTATGCGTAAGGAGCTTGACCTCTTTGCAAATATGCGTCCCGTTAAGGTGCCTGCTCTTGGTATAGACTGGACCTTCTTCCGTGAAAACACAGAGGGCGGTTATGCAGTTGGCAGTAAGGGCATCAAGGTTAACGGCGAGCTTGCTATGGACTTTGTTGTCACCACCACCGAAGGTACGGAACGCATTGCCCGTCTTGCCTTTGATTATGCCCGCAAGAACGATATTAAGCGTGTGGATATCGTTACGAAGGCAAACGTAATTAAAACCACAGACGGCAAGTTTTTGAACATATGCAAGGAGATAGGTGCAGAGTATCCCGAGATAGCCGTTGAGGACTGGTATATTGATATTATGACCGCTAAGCTTATCGACGAAAAACGCAGAAGAGACTTCCGTGTTATGATACTGCCCAACCTTTACGGTGATATACTTACCGATGAAGCAGCCGAGATTCAGGGCGGTGTCGGTACAGCAGGCAGTGCAAATATCGGTAAGCGTTATGCAATGTTTGAGGCTATCCACGGCAGCGCTCCCAGAATGGTTAACGAAGGCAGAGCCCAGTATGCCGATCCCTGCTCTATGCTCCGTGCGGTGGTTATGCTTCTCCGCCACATAGGCAGAATTGAAAAAGCCGAGAAGCTTGAAAAAGCCCTTGATATTTGTATGTTTGAGGAAGCTAAGATAAAGATAACTGGCAGAGCAGACGGCGCAACCAACGCCGAGTTTGCCGAATACGTAATGAGCAAGCTTTAATATTAACAACCGAGGCAAGCAACTGAAGTTGCTTGCCTCGGTCAGACCGCTGACAAAGGCACAGAACACGAAAAAGAATAAAATATACTCATTCTAAAGTAGAAAATTCAGGGAAGGCATCCCTGAATTTTCTGCATTATATTTGTTTTTTCGTTCAAAACGAACCTCGGCTCGCAGTACTAAGTACAGTTTTCGCCTCGGTTCGTCTTGTCTGCACTCTTTCTCAGCACTCTGCCAGCTTGATGACAAGGTTTGTCATCAAGCTGAGTTTAGGGTAACACAAGAATGTGTCACCCTAAACTTTTTTATATTATATAATTTTTGCTATGCACCAAAACCGCCTTGGCAGTACTAAGTACAGCTGGCAGGCGGTTTTGGCACATTCGGAACAATTTTTTCTATCCCTCGGCGTGGGTGCTAATCGGGGTGCAGAAAAGAGGTGTAAATGCTAATTGGTGGTGTAGTTAAGGAACGCACTGCTAATTGTGATAAAACATAAGGGTTTATTTGTAGGGGCCGGCGTTCTCGACGGTCCTAAACGCAACGATAAACGCTAACGCTGCAATATATAGGGGCGGTATGAGTAACCCGTTTCGTAACGCTACCCACGCTGTAACGGTTTTTGACGGTGCTTAAAAACGCTTTCCGTTAAAATGCCGCTTGTTATTTTTTGCCTTATATGCTATAATCTAATTATAAAATAAAGGATGGATATATTATGATTATAAGAACAGAAACAGAAAAAGACTACGGTGCTATTAAAGAAATACACGACAAGGCATTTGGCCACGACGTAGAAAGTGCTCTTATAGAAAGACTGCGTAAGTCTCCCGGTTTTAACAAGGAGTTTTCTCTCGTTGCCGAGGAGGAGGGGAAGGTAATAGGGCATATACTGTTTACGGACGTAACGGTAAACACCCCTGTCAGCAGTACCCCTGCCGTTATCCTGGCACCCTTGGCTGTTCTTAAGGAATACAGGGGGCTTGGCGCGGGCAGTGCCCTTGTAAAGGAGGGCATAAGGAGGACGAAGGCAGCAGGGCACCGTCTTATGCTGGTTAACGGCCACCGTTTTTATGAAAGGTTTGGCTTTACCACCGCCCACGATAAGGGTATATTCCGTCCCAATCCTCACCCCTCCGCAGTGGTGCGTCTTCTGGAGCTGGAGGCAGGTGCGGCAGCGGGGGTTATGGGCGTTATAAAATATCCCATAGAGTTCAGACCCCTTATAGAAGAATGGTACGGAGAGGGTTGATACGGTGAAAGCAAAACGAGTTTTTTTAATAGTCCTTGACAGCTTTGGTATAGGCGCCCTGCCCGATGCGGCAGCCTACGGTGACGCAGGGGCAAACACCCTTGGCGGTGTAAGAAACCATCCCGCCTTTGCCGTGCCTAATATGGCAAGGCTTGGACTTTTTAACATCAGCGGGATAGAGGGCGGGGTGGATAAGCCTCAGGGTGCCTTTGCCCGTGTAGCGGAAAAGTCAAAGGGCAAGGACACCATAATAGGTCATTGGGAAATATGCGGTATAGTGTCCGAGCGTGACCTGCCTACCTATAAAAACGGGTTTCCAAAAGAGCTTATAGAGCGTTTTAAGCACCTTACAGGCAGGGAAGTGCTGTGTAATAAGCCCTATTCGGGCACCGAGGTAATAAAGGATTACGGCAAGGAGCATACGGAAACGGGTGCCCTTATCGTATACACCTCGGCAGACAGCGTTTTTCAGGTAGCCGCCCACGAGGAGGTAGTGCCTGTGGAGGAGCTGTACCGTTACTGTGAGCTGGCAAGGGAAATGCTTACGGGAGAGCATTCCGTGGGCAGGGTAATCGCCCGACCCTTTGTAGGTAAAGAGGGTAGCTATACCCGTACCGCTAACCGCCACGACTATGCTCTGGCACCCCCTGCTCCTACAGTTCTTGACGGTATAAGGGCCGCAGGCAAGGCTGTTATCGCCATCGGCAAGATAAACGATATCTTCGCCGGGAAGGGCATAACGGAGTATACTAAAACCAAGAACAATGCCGACGGTATGGCAAAAACGCTGGAGGCGTCAAAAAAAGACTTTGAGGGTCTATGCTTTACCAATCTGGTAGATTTTGACCAGCTTTACGGTCACCGCAGGGACGTGGAGGGCTATGCCGTGGCACTGACGGAGTTTGACCGTTGGCTGGGAGGTTTTCTTCCCACCCTGAGGGATGGGGACGTGCTTATTATCACTGCCGACCACGGCTGCGACCCCTCCTATACCCACACCGACCATACAAGGGAATACGTGCCTCTTATGGTTTACGGGGGTGGAATAAAGAGCGTGGATCTGGGTACTCTTGACAGCTTTGCGGATATAGGCAAAAGCATAGGAGCTATGCTTTCTGCAGACTGCATAGGAGAAGGGAAGGATTTTTCCCACCTTCTTTAATATTGGTACTTGATTATTGTGTAAAAATATGGCATAATTAAGGGGTAGTATTTCGTCGGCAAAGGTCAGGAGGACGGACAAGTGACAGAAAAGAAGTATATAAGCAAAAGCACGGCAGAGACCGAGGCAATAGCAAGGGAGCTATCGGCAAGCCTTAAGCCCGGTGACGTGTTGGCGTTATACGGTGATATGGGTGCAGGTAAAACAGCTTTTGTAAGAGGGCTTGTTGCAGGCTTGCTGCCCGACTGTGTCCGTCTTGTTCACAGCCCCACCTTTGCTATAGTGAACGAGTATGCGGGCAGTGACTACTCCATCTACCACTTTGATTTTTACCGTCTCAGGGACGAGGACGACTTGTATTCCATAGCCTTCTTCGACTATCTTGACCGTGGCGGTATAATAGTTACCGAGTGGAGCGAGCTTTTTGAGGATATTCTCCCTCCCTCAGGCAAAAAGGTGCGTATAGAAAAAACAGGCGAGGAGGAAAGGTGCATTTATGCTGATTTTGGCAATTGACACCACAGCCGTTACTGCCAGCGCCGCAGTGTGCGAGTGGGACGGTAAGGATATAAAAAGGTTTTCCCTTTCCAGTGTAAACAACGGGCTTACCCATAGCGAGACCCTGTTTCCCCTTATAGATAACGCCCTTAAGGTTTTCGGCAAAAGCGTAAAGGACGTGGAGCTGTTTGCGGTTTCCGCAGGACCCGGCTCCTTTACAGGGGTAAGGATAGGGGTTTCCGCCGTAAAGGGTCTTGCCTTTGACGGCAGGGCGGTTGCGGCAGTGTCCACCCTGGAGGCCTTGGCAGAAAACGTAGGGGCGGAGGGTGTTATATGCCCCCTTATGGACGCAAGACGGGGCGTGTTTTACAACGCCTTGTTCAAAAGAACGGAGGGCGTTCTGGAGCGTCTTACGCCCGACCGTGCTATTTCGGCTGAGGAGCTGTCGGCAGAGCTGGCAGAGCACGGCACGGCTTATATCTGCGGCGACGGAGCCTATCTTTTCGATAGCCTGCATTCAGGCACGGCAAAGCTTGTAAATCCTGCTCTTGGAAGCAGATATCAAAACGCCCTGTCGGTTGCCCTTTGCGGCGCCAAGCAGTATATGGCAGGGGAAACGGTAAACGCAAGCAGTCTTTCCACAATCTATCTGCGTAAACCGCAGGCAGAGAGGGAAAGGGAAGAAAAACTTAAAAAAGAGGAGCAAAGCATATGAGAATAGTAATAGCGGCAGACCACGGCGGATACGATATAAAGGAAGCGATAAAGACAGCTCTTACCGAGGACGGTAACGGGCTTGTGGACCTGGGTACCGATAACGGGGAGACCTCTGTGGATTACCCCGTTTTTGCAAAGGCTCTTTGCGAAAAGATAAAAAGCGGCGAGGCAGAGCTTGGTATACTTTGCTGCGGCACAGGCATAGGTATGTCTATGGCGGCAAACAAGCAAAAGGGCATAAGGGCGGCAGTGCTTTCCGATGAGTTTTCCGCAGAGATGACCAGAAAGCACAATAACGCCAACGTGCTTTGTCTCGGCGGCAGAGTTGTAGACGGTGCTACGGCAGTAAAGCTTGCCCGCATATTCGTTGCCACCGAGTTTGAAGGGGGACGCCACCAACGCCGCGTGGATATGCTGGAGGACTAGGTTTCGGAGGTTAGTATGGAAGACTATAAAGGCTCAGGCACCCAACAAGGGTCGCCGCCTACGGGTGTTTTCGATATACCTATAAATACACAAACCAAGCCTATGGATAAGGTAGTGCCTTCCGATACGGGGGTCTTTCCCACGGTAGGCACCACACCTAAAAACATAAGCGAAAAAACGTTAAAAAAGCGTCTGGCAAGGCTTGCAGCCTCCCGCCCCGTGCTTCTGCTGGCGGTGCTGCTTACCGTCTCTGCGGTGCTTACCGCACTCAGAGGCTACTTCTGGCCCGTTACCGTAACCCTTACGGCAGGCAGAGCCCTGGCGGCACTGGCGGTATGGCTTATATACGGAAGCGCAGGCAAAAAGGGCAGCTCACTGTTGGCTGCCTTGCCCCTGTATATGACGATAGTGTCCTGCGGGGTATACGTGCTTCTTGGGGTTTTTGTGTTCTGCGCTATGTTTGGCAAGATGTTTCTGCTCAGCGGGGATACTGCGGTGGACCTGGTACGCTCTGCCCATTCCGCAGGACTTTGGGCGGTGCCTTCCGCTCTGGCGTTCTTTATGGCGGCGTATTGCCTGTACCTGTTCAAAAGGCACGAGCGACTGCTGTGCTGTAATATAAGAGACGGTATTAAATACGGCTTTCCCTTTGAAAAGGGCTCGGGTGCTTTTATGCGCTGCTGTGTCATTGCGGCGGTGGTTCTGCCCGTGCTGCATATAGGCAGGGGCGTTATCGGCTCCTTCACCGGCTTTGAGGTGCTTGGCAAGGCGGCGGCGTTTTACGATAAGCTGTTTATAGACCAGCTTAACTATTGGCTCAGCTTTGTGGGTATCCTCGTGCACTCGGCAGCACTGATTATGGCAGGCGCGGTAGGCAACAGATACTCCGCCGTGGTAAAAAGATACAAGGCACAAAGGGGTATCGGCACCGACGATAAAACCAAAACCGTACAAAGGGATGGGGTAAACGGTTCAAAAGCTACGGAAAAAACTTCGAAATAAGCAAAAAAACTATTGACAAAAGACCTCTGGCAGTGGTATAATTATCTCACCTCTGCAAAAGGTCTTTTTTTTCGTGCCGTTTTTGGCGCAAAAAACCGGACTTTTTGAAATATAGAGGAAGGTAACAAATAATGGAGGTGCCGATTAATGAGAGTTAAGATCACTTTTGTTTGTAGTGAATGCAAGCAGAGAAACTACGAAAGCATGAAGAACAAAAAGAATGACCCCGACAGACTCGAGCTTAAGAAGTATTGCAGATTCTGCAAGAAACGTACAGCTCACAAGGAAAGCAAGTAAGGAGACGACACGATGAAAAAGACATTAAGCGTTATTGCGCTATTACTCTCCTTAGCAACAGTTCTTTCCTTCGGTTCTGTTTCCACCTTCGCGGCTGAAAGCTCCGAGGCTGAAAACAGCGTTATAATTCCGTATGAAAGCAGCGAAGATGCAACTTCCGAAGAAGCTACCTCCGATGATGCAACTTCTGAAGAAGCAACTTCTGAAGAGGCTACATCTGAAGAAGCTACTTCCGAGGAAACAACCTCCGAAGAGGCTACTTCCGAAGAGGCTACATCTGAGGATTCCACTTCCGAAGATTCTGCTGAAGAGTCTTCTAAGGCAGATGCCGACACCGACGACAAGGCTGACGACGGTAGCACCTTCCCTTGGGCGCTTGTAATATTCCTTGGCATTATAGTTGTTGGCGCAATCGTTTGCTTCATCTGCATCAAGCAGGAAAACAAGTTCGGTATTTGGCTTAAGAACTTCTTTAAGGATTATAAGAGCGAACTTAAAAAGATAACATGGCCTTCCAGAGAGGTTACTGTTAAGAGTACAATAGTTGTTTTGGTATGCGTTCTCGTATGCGCTACCGTAATCAGCCTTTTGGACTTCGGTCTCGGTAAGCTTGTTGAGCTTCTTATGGACCTTGTAAGCGGTAAATAATTAAGGGGCGGTTTTAATGAATATAGCAAGTGAAAATACCCCATTGTGGTATGTTGTTCACACCTATTCAGGGTATGAGAACAAGGTTGCAACCAATTTGAAAAAAATGGTAGAAAACCGTAATATATCCGATTTGATTCTGGATATAAGCATCCCTACGGAAACTGTTTCCGAAGTAACTCCCGACGGTGAGAGAAGCTCTGAGAGCGATAAGGTAAGCACCAAGGAAGTTATCCGTAAGCTTTATCCCTGCTATGTTTTCGTTAAAATGGTTATGAACCCCGAGACATGGCATATAGTACGCAACACCACCGGTGTAACGGGCTTTGTTGGCCCCGGGTCCGCACCCACACCCTTGTCTCCCGAGGAGGTTAAGGCTATGGGCGTTGAGGTTAGGGTTATCGAGCTTAAGTACGACGTTGGTGACAGCGTTAAGATTTGCAGCGGTCCTCTTACTGATAAGGAGGGCGTTGTAGAGAAGATTTCCGCCGATAAGACCAAGGTAACGGTTATCGTTCAGCTCTTCGGCAGGGCTACCAACGTAGACCTTGATACCGACCAGGTTGAGATAATTGAGTAATAACCGCCCTGCGGACTAACACCGCAGCCGCTGTTATGCTGTCCGTATCAGGCGGCAGGTTTTCAGTAAATAATTCCATAGCAATAAATTCAAGGCTAAACGCCGCATAACAAATGTGGGAGGGAGCCGCCATGCTCCCGATTACAATTACCACGGAGGTGTAAAATATGGCAAAGAAGATAGTAGGTTATATCAAACTTCAAATTCCCGCTGGTAAGGCAACTCCTCAGCCCCCTATCGGTCCTGCACTGGGTCAGTACGGTGTTGCTATACCTATGTTCACCAAGGAGTTCAACGAAAGAACTAAGAACGACGTTGGTCTCATCATCCCTGTAGTTATTACAGTTTATGCAGACCGTTCCTTCTCTTTCATTACCAAGACTCCTCCCGCAGCAGTTCTTATCAAGAAGGCTTGCGGTATTGAAACAGCATCCGGCACTCCTAACAAGACCAAGGTTGCACAGATCACCAAAGAGCAGATCCGCAAAATAGCTGAGACCAAGATGCCCGACCTTAACGCTGCATCTATCGAAACTGCTATGAGCATGATCGCTGGTACCGCTCGTTCTATGGGCGTTACCGTAGTAGACTAAGGAGGCTAGGGATATGAAGAAAGGCAAGAAGTATGTAGAAAGCCTTAAGGCTTTTGATAGAACAAAGATTTACGAAAGCGATGAAGCTTTTGGCGTTGTTTGCGATATAGCAAAGGCAAAGTTTGACGAGACCGTTGAAGTTCACTTCAGAATGGGTCTTGACTCCCGTCACGCTGACCAGCAGGTTAGAGGTGCGGTAGTTCTTCCCAACGGCACGGGTAAAACCGTTCGTACCCTCGTTTTTGCAAAGGGTGACAAGGCTGTTGCAGCACAAGAGGCTGGCTCCGACTACGTTGGCGCAGAAGAATACGTACAGAAGATCCAGAAGGAAAACTGGTTTGAATTTGACGTAATCATCGCTACTCCCGATATGATGGGCGTTATCGGCCGTCTCGGTAAGATCCTTGGTCCTAAGGGCTTGATGCCTAACCCCAAGGCAGGTACCGTTACTATGGACGTTGCTAAGGCTGTTGTTGAAGCTAAGGCAGGTAAGATCGAGTACAGACTTGACAAGACCAACATCATCCACTGCCCCATCGGAAAGGTAAGCTTCGGCAAGGATAAGCTTAAGGAAAACTATCAGACCCTTCTTGGCGCGCTCATCAAGGCTAAGCCCGCAGCAGCTAAGGGTCAGTATATCAAGTCCTGCGTTATCGCTTCTACCATGGGTCCCGGCGTAAAGGTTAACCCCACTATGAAGGCTGAAGGCTAAAAACAGATTTTTATCAAAAAAACTGTTGACAAAGCACAAATAAAGTGCTATAATAACTAGGCTTTAGAAAAGCATTTCCGCAGACAGCAGGTCTCTTTTAGAGAGATAAGGTGTAAACCGCCTGCCGAGGATGTAGCAAAAACCTTTGATATCTAAGGTATATTATGCTCCCTCGCTGTTTGCTGACTGTGAGGGAGCTTTTGTATTGCAGTAACTCCAAGGCTTCTTTATAAGGGGCGTTGGTTGTGAATATAAAACTTAATCGGAGGTGAAACCACTATGGCAAGCGCACAGATTCTGGAGCAAAAGAAAGCGATAGTTGCAGCATTAGCTGAAAAGATAAAGGCATCTGCTTCCGGTATACTTGTTGACTACAAAGGCATCAATGTAGAAGACGATACCAAGCTTAGAGCTGAGCTTCGTAATGCCGGCGTTGAGTATTCCGTTATCAAGAACACTCTTATCGCTAAGGCTTGCGACGAGGTAGGTTACGAACTTAGAGATTCTCTCAAGGGTATGACCGCTCTCGCAATCAGCATGGATGATCCCGTTGTTGCAGCAAAGATTCTTGCAGCATACGCAAAGGATCACGACAATTTTGTTCTCAAAGCAGGTTACGTTGATGGCAGAACACTTGACGCAGCAGGTGTTAAGGCTCTGGCAGAAACTCCTTCCAAGGAAGTTCTCCTTGGCAGAATTCTTGGTTCTCTGCAGTCTTCCCTTTACGGCTTTGTATATGGCCTTCAGGCTATTATCGACAAGGCAGAGGGCGGTGCAGAAGCTCCCGCAGCAGAGTAATTGTTGCATAACTATTAATTTGAATTATTTATTTGGAGGAAAAATAAAATGAACGAGAAATTTCAGGCAATCATAGACACTATCAAGGGCCTTACCATTCTTGAGCTTGCTGACCTTGTTAAGGCAATCGAAGAAGAATTTGGCGTATCCGCAGCTCCCGTAGCAGTAGCAGCAGGTCCCGCAGCTGCAGCAGCTCCCGTAGAAGAAAAGACCGAATTTGACGTAGTTATCACCGCTGCTGGCGACAAGAGAACTAGCGTTATCAAGATCGTTAAGGATCTCGCTGGTGTTGGTCTTAAGGAAGCTAAGGACATCGTTGACGCTCTCCCCAAGGCAATCAAGGAAGGCGTTTCCAAGGACGAAGCAGAAGCTCTCAAGAAGCAGCTTGAAGAAGCTGGCGCAACTGTTGAAATTAAGTAATTTTAATAGTATACGTATAAAAAAGCAAGCCACACGGCTTGCTTTTTCGTTGTCTTAATCCTCCCCCGAGAAGTCGGCAGACTTCGTGGGGTGATTGTGTGCCAGCTTGGTGTAATATAAAAAAGCAATTGCTTACGGATAATAAGTAATTGCTTTTTTGCATTATATTGGTGTGCTTTCTATGGCTCCAGCCGGATAACTCTTTCGAACATGGCGCAGTGTTTGTCATCTATCTCTAAATCCGTGTGATAGTGGCCAAAAAACCATTTTTTGTAGGAAAGCTTTGCCTTAATTTCCTCAAGATAGTCAGTCAGTATATCTGCTTGGTAATTACTGCCAAATATTTTTTGCAGGGAACTGGGGGCGCAGTGGGTGATAACATAGTTAACGCTCCATTCTGCTGCCTCCAAGCTTTTTGTTGCCGCTTCAAGCTCTTTGGCACTTGGTAGCTCCTGTCTCCACCAATTAAGGCCCTCACTGCGGAATGCCTTATCGTGTGAGCTTGCGCCGCCCAGTATAAAAAAGCTTTTGTTTTCGATGCCGTAAATCTGCCCTCGCATAAGGTGGTACACCTTTTCACCTATTTTATGCGCCCTACCGCCACAAAACTCCACACAGGGATATTGGTACAGCAAATCAAAGTTTTCGTGGTTACCATCAACAAACAGCGTAATAAAGCTTTTGTTGTCAAGCCATTTAAGCCAATACTTTTCTTCATTGCTACCATCCCAAACGCCGCCAAAATCGCCGCATATTATGAGGTAAGCGGGCTTGTCCTTTGGTGGTGCAAAGCGTTTTGAACTTAATTTGTGTATATCAGTAGGAATGTGGGTGTCGCCTGTAACATATATCATACTTTATCACTTCCGCTAAATCTTTATTTCGCACTTACTGCCGCCGGTCACTGCTTTGGTCACCACAATCTGCTTTCCGATTTTAGTCTTAAACTCCTCCACGTGGGAGATAATGCCCACAAGGCGGTTGCCCTCGGTAAGCTCCTGCAGGGTAGACATCGCAAGCTGGAGAGAGTCCGGGTCAAGGGAGCCAAAGCCCTCGTCCACAAACATAGTGTCAAGCTGTACACCACCTGCGGATGCTTGTATCTCGTCGGAAAGTCCCAGCGCAAGGGCAAGGGATGCCTTAAAGGACTCGCCTCCTGACAGGGTATTAACGGGTCGGGTAGTGCCGTTGTTGTGGTCTATGATATCAAGGTCCAGACCCTTTTGAGAGCGTTTGTCGGATTTATGGTCTTTGTCCGCACCTTCCTCTCGGTCAACACGCCTTACAAGGTCGTACTGACCGCCACTCATCTTGTTAAGCCTTATATTCGCTCTGGCAATAATGCGGTCAAAATAGTTCATCTGCACGTAGGTCTCAAGCTTTATTTTGTCCTTGCCGCTTAGGTCACCGTTTGCCGTCTCGGACAGGGTGTTTTTCCACTTGAAAAGTGCTTCAATCTTCGCCGCCTCCTTGGCGCTTGCCATTATGTTATCACGGCAGCGGAGGTTGTTGTTCAGGCGGTCGGACAGGCTTCCCCTTTTCTTTTCCAGCTCGGCATAGGTGCTGTTAAGGGTATTTAGCCTTTCCTTTTCCGCCTCAAGGTCAAGGTCGCATTTCTCGTTGACAATCTTTTCCAAAGCCTCCAGCCTGCCCTTAAGGGTGTCAAGCTGGGATTTAGCTCTGTTAAAGCTCTCCACGGCGGCTTTAAGAGTGTCCTCAAGGATTTGCTTTTCCCTTTCAAGCTCTGCCTTTTTATCCATCGCTTCTGACTCAGACCCAAAACGGAGGGTCTCATTCAGCTTTGCAAGGCTGTCTTGCTTTTCCGTAAGGGCGGCGGAATTTAACTTTATAGCCTCGGACAGCTCCCTTCCTTTGGCTTCGCTGTCCTTAAGCTCCTTATCCAAAGTGGGTGTTGTTTCGGATAACCCTTTCTTTTCCGCCAAAAGCCTTTGCTGCTTTTCAAGCTCTGCCTTTGCGGTGGCTAATTCGTTTTCTGCTTTTTGTAATTCCTCGGCTATCCTGTCCTCGGCGTTTTCCGTCGGCGTATCACCTAAGAGCTTTGCAATATCTCCTTCTATGGTTTTCCTTTTTTCCTCCAGCTTGCCGGTAAGGGTGCCACATTCCTTGCTTGCTTTTTTTGCCTCTGCATCTGCACTGTCATAGTCCTGCTTGGCGCTTTTTACCCGGGCCTCCGTAGGAGCGTTATCGGGCAAAACTGCAAGTCGCAGATGCTCTGTAGCACCGCAAACGGGGCAGGGTGTTCCCTTGCGGAGGGTGCTTGCCATAATGCCTGCCTGGGCGTTAAGAAAAGCATCGCTCAGGCTGTTATATTTATCTCTTAAGGCGTTTGCTTTGCCAAGTAAAATTTCAAAGCCTTTCTTGCTGGTTTCAAGGGTGGCTAAATCACTGCGGTAGTCCTTCAATGACAGGGATAATCTATCCAAGTCGGCCTTTTTTTCTTCAAGCTTTTTGTTGTTATTTTCCGCTGTTACCAGCCTTGCCTCGGTGCCTTCAAGCTCCAGAAGGCGTTTTTTTGCCTTCTCCAGCTCGGTGAACTTCTTATCTTGGTTTTCCTCTGCCTCTTTTTTCTTTAGTTGGTCTGTGCGGAGGGCTTTCTCAAGGCTGGCTATACCCATTGCGATAGCCTTGGACTCTGTATATTTTGGCAGCTCGTTTTCTATGCCGTTTATGTCTTTTCCAAGGATTTCAGCCTTTTTTGCCGCTTTTTCGGCTTGCTCCTTGGCGTCTTTTGCGGCAGAAAGCTCCTCCTCCGTTACCTTTAGCCGGCTTAAGCCATACTCATACTCTTTCTTGTTTTTTGCGTATTCCTCGGCACGGAGGATTTTCCCCTTTACCGCATCCAGCTTCTCGGCGGTTTTGCTTATCTCCCTTTTAAGCTCCGTCTCTGCCAGGCAGTCCTCGTCTATAAGTGCCTCCAGCAAAGCAAGCCCTTCGTTGGTGGATAAAGCTCCCTCTTTCGCTTGCTCTATTAGGGGGTGCGTAGGATGCTCTGGGTCACAAATGATGCCGCTTGCATAGGTTTTTAGCTTCTGGTTCACACTGTTAAAACGGTCTTTAAGCTGCTTTACGTCCTCCTTCAGCCTGTTTTGTATTTCCTCAAATTTCTGGGTCTTAAAAATTCGGCGGAATATTTCCATACGCTCCTCGGTTTTTGCCAGCAACAGCTTCAAAAAGTCGCCCTGTGCTATCATTGCAATACGCAAAAACTGGTTGCGGTTTATGCCTATAAGCTCCTCAACTGCCCTTGTTACCTCCTTTTTGCTCTTGTCAACAACCCGTCCGTCGGGATACTTAAGCTCTGCACGGGCAAGCTGAGTTGTAGTGCCGCCGCCCTTTTTGGCAGGACGCTTGTATTCGGGGTTGCGTTTAACGGTGTATAGCTTGCCGCCCTTTACAAATTCCAGCTCCACCTCGGTAGGGGTGTCTATAGCCGCATACTTGGAGCGAAGCATACTTTCGTCACGGTTGTCTCCGCTGGGCTCTCCGTACAGGGCGTAGACTATAGCGTCAAATATGGAGGTTTTACCTGCGCCTGTTGAGCCCGTTATCAGATACAAGCCCTTTTCGCCCAGATCGTTCATTTCAAGCTTTACTTCCTTTGCGTAGGGGCCGAATGCGGATATTCTAAGCTTAGTCGGTCTCATTGTCGCCCTCCTCTATTCCTTTAATCAAGGCTTCCATATACGCCGTCTGCTCCTCGGTCATAGCGGTGCCGTTTTGCTGCAGGAAAAACTCTTCAAACAGTTCCAGTGCGGATTTTTCCTGTACCTTGTCTGCCCCCGTAATCAGGGCGCTTGTCCTTGTACGGGTGTTATCGTAGTCCAGCCGCATAAGGTTTTTGTATATTTCACGCAGTCTGCCAACGGCGTTGGGGACGTCGTCCTCGTCGGTCAGGGTTATGTGCATATAATCCTCTGTATAGCTCTTGCCGCTGTAATAGGATAGGGCAGTAAGCTCCTCGAAGGACCCCTTTATCTCCTGCATCTCACGCAGGGGGGTAAGAGGCAGGGTGCGGACGGAAATGCCTTCCGCCTTCTCACCTATTTCCAGCACGGTTACGGATTTTTGGTGCTTAGCCTCAGAGAAGGAGTATTTAAGAGGGGTGCCGCAGTAGCGTATCCGTGCGTCTCCGCAGTTCTGGGCACCGTGGATGTGCCCCAGCGCCACGTAGTCAAAGGGAGCAAACACCGATGCGTCCACGTTGTCCGTACCGCCCACACTAAACTCGTCCTCAGAACCGCCCTTGGTGGCACCCGTAACAAATTGGTGGGTCAGCAGAACGTTACGGGCCTCCGTATCAACCTTCATAGCGTCCACGGCAACCCGAATAGCATCGGTATAAGACTCTATAGCCTCATCCTCAAAAAAACGGCGTATATGGGCAGGCTTAACAAAGGGCAATAGATATACGTAAAGCTTACCAAACTCATCCTCCAGCTCCGTAGGAGTAACGGTGCCGTTATAAACGGGAGACAGATGGATGCCGCCACCGGCCATAATGCTTTCCCCAAAGGCAATACGCTCGGGAGAGTCGTGGTTGCCGCTTATTACAAACACCTGCAAACGGCGTTTTGCCAGCTCTGCCAGAAACAGGTCAAAAAGCTGTACCGCCTCTGCAGAGGGTACGGCTTTATCGTAAACGTCCCCGGCGATAAACACGCCTTGGGGCTTTTCGCTGTCGATATGGGTAAGTATCTGCTCCAGTATATATTTTTGGTCCTCAATGAGGGAGTATTCGTTCAAACGCTTGCCCAGATGCAGGTCGGAAAGATGGATAAACTTCATAGCTGTCTCCTTCAATTGCTCTCTGTGGGTTTTGTAGAATTTGCCCCGCTTTTACTGCGGGGCAAACCGGTTGCTTTGGGGTTGATTTTATAAAGGCAGGCTTTGTTTCCAAAGAAACTCAAACTCTTCCATATAAATAGCATAGTGCTTGGAATAGCTGCTGACCCTATGCTCGAAGGCGTTATCCAAACGGGTGTTGTTATAGGCGTAGTACTTAATGTGTTGCTCGCCGTATTCCTGTCCGTCGCCGTCAGAGGCAAAAATTACCGAGTGATGTACGTGGATAAGGGGAATAGGGCAGGCACGAACCTCCAGCACACCGGGGTAAAGGGACTGAAGCTTTTTCCAATGAGCGTGTACCTGCTCAAAGGATATGTAAAAGGCAGTTTCGTCACGCATATGCTGCCCTATGCTCTCGGCGGCGTCAACGGTGTTAATCATAACACGCCAGGGGATACCCTTTTTAAGAGAGTTTATCAAAAGAGCGTTCTTTTCACCGGTCATAAGCCAAGGCGAGCCTGCGTGGAAGGCGACGTCTACACGCTTAACCTTAACGTCGGTTCTGTCCTCCAGGTTCTGTCTGAAGAATTCAACGGCGGTGATACGGGGCTTGGTGGGCGTAACGTTTTTCAAAAAGCTGTCGCACAGCTTTTCAAGGTCGGTATCAAAGGATGGGTCTGTGTGTATCAGTATGCCGTTGTTGTGCTTGACTATCCTCATAGCGGCAGACAGCTCCTCATCGTTCTGGGGCCATTCAAAGCCGTCACACATTATGGGGATAATGGTAATCCTCTCGTTTTTCAGTGCCCAGGCTGCCTCACGGTTGATCCAGCTGTTTTCGTCCTTAAGGTCCTCCACGTCCCCCGGGAAAAGCACAAGCACAAAGTTACGGCTTGCACCGATGGCGTCCCTTATCTTGTCGTCGTATCTGCCCGAGCTCATAGTCTTGTCCATAAAAACAGAGTAGCCGTTGCTTACCAGCTTGGTAAACAGTATCTGGGACATATAAAAGCCTGTGGAATGCCTGTAGCTTATAAATACGTCAAAGTCTTTTCTTTCGCTCATATTCTTCCGCCCTCCCTTTTGTTTTATGTGCATATGGGAATTATAGCATAAATAACAGAGCGTGTAAACAGTTTTTGTTATATTTTGTATATATTGACAAATATTGTCCGCCCGTGTTACAATAGATAAGCATTATACCTTGACGCTACTAAAGCCCTGGTTTGTTTATAGCCATGCATACAAAAAGGCGTCTCTCACTGCGAGAGACGCTTTTGCTTTTATTTATATTATGTCCTTTACTCTTCTTCACCCACAAACACGCCGTTTTCAAAAAAACCTGTTTGCTTTGTTCCGTCGGGGAATGTCATAGTGCCTTGCCCGTGTGGTTTGTCGTCATTCCATTCACCCACGTAGGATGCACCGTCAGGGTATGTGTAAGTGCCTTGCCCGTACCTTTTGCCATTCTTCCATTCACCCACGTAGGATGCACCGCTAGGGTATGTGTAAGTGCCCTGTCCGTGGCTTTTGTTGTCTTTCCATTCTCCTATATAGTATTCGCCGTTGGGTCCTGTCATAGTGCCCTGCCCGTGCCTTTTGTCGTCCTTCCATTCACCCACGTAGGATGCACCGCTAGGGTATGTGTAAGTGCCCTGCCCGTGGCTTTTGTCGTCCTTCCACTCACCGGTATAAGACGAGCCGTCAGGGCATGTCATAGTACCTTGCCCGTGTATTTTGCCATCCTTCCATTCACCCACGTAGGATGCACCGTCAGACCACGTGTAAGTGCCCTGCCCGTGTCTTTTGCCGTCCTTCCATTCACCCACGTAGGATTCACCGTCAGGCCATGTATAAGTGCCCTGCCCGTGCCTTTTGTCGTCCTTCCATTCACCCACGTAGGATGCACCGTCAGGCCATGTGTAAGTGCCCTGCCCGTGCCTTTTGCCGTCTTTCCACTCACCGGTATAAGACGAGCCGTCAGGGTATGTGTAAGTGCCCTGCCCGTGCCTTTTGCCGCCTTTCCACTCGCCGGTATAAGATGAACCATCGGTCTGAGTCAGCTTGCCGTGACCTTCAAACAGGCTGTTCATAAATTCGCCGTCATAAACTGCGCCGCTTTCAAATCTAATTACGGCTTTGCCGGAGAGAAAGCTTGCCGAGCCGAAGCTATATGGGTTATAGTTGGGGTTAATACCAAACACACCGCTTATTTGCTGGATAAGAGTGTCCTTGTGAAAAGGGTTATCAAAGGGCAGGTAGGTTGCCTTATCGGGGAAAGCCTTTGTCAAGGTATTTACCCAAGCGCTTTGAGCCGCCATTTCGTCCTCGGTATCGGGAAACTCCTTGTCAGGGTACACGCTTTTCAGTATTTTGGAGGGGCTTTTATCGCTAAGGTTTACGCAAAAGTATTCCTTTTTAATTTGAGGCGTTTGAGCGTCGCCGTCCTCACCCAAAGCTATATGGATTTCCGTTTGGATAGACCTGCTTAAAAACAGGTTTTCGCTAAGGAAAAATATAACGCCCGCACAGCACGGGTCGGTCATCCTCTCCCTTACCACGTCATCCCAGTTTTTGCCTGCAGGCAAACCCTCGTCATACCAAAAGGGAACGTGGCTTTCATACAGGTCGGCAAGGTCAGCATAAACCTGCTTATAGTCCTTGTGTGAGTAGCTGATGAAGATATAAGAGTCCCTGGGGCCAAGCTTTATCGTAGGGACCTTTTCGCACTTATCGCAAGAGACGGCGCTTTTCAGCCTTTCCTTGTATTCAGCCGCAACGAATTTTGCCACTACAGTCACGCTCCTTTGTTTTTTCGTCCTTAAACAGCCCGTTTGTCTAATTATATCATATCCGACCTCAAAAGTAAAGATTGGTTTTTTCAAACCGTGGTAATGCCGTTCTTGCTTTTTTTTGGTGAATGTGATATAATATGACAAAATACGGCTTTGGAGGGGAGTTTTTCCCAAGGAGGTTAAAAAATGAATCACGGCGAAATACAAAAATACTACCAAAATCACATTTATCTGTCCTACAGAAATATGGGTGGGGCAAAAAAGCTTGTGGGCGACGTGGTTGTAAATGTGTTTTTTGTCAGCGATATTGATAGCTACTGGACTGAGGGAGCCAAGGAAAGCTATAAGCAAGCCCACTATTCGGCTATGAATTTTCTTATGGACGACGCAAAAGAACGGGGCGTTACCCTTCGCATCCGCACCGTCTTTGACGACGTTATGGTGAATATGCTGTGTACGGGTCAAAATTCTCACCTTTGGTGTGACCTGGCGGTGAAAAAGTACAACAGCAGCGTTAATGCTTATCAGGAGTATTATAAGGATTTTTACAACTGTAACGAGGCACCCATTATTTTTGTTTTGAACAAGGACTTCCGCAGCTGCGCCTCCACCGCGGACAGATTGGCTCAACAGTGCAGTGAATATGCCGTAATCTCCTCAGACGGAGGGGAAAGAGCAATCGTTCACGAGCTGTTGCACCAGTTTGGCGCCTGCGATTTCTATTACCCCAAGGAGGTATACAATTTTCTTAATAGTATGAATTATAAAAGCATTATGGCGGATAACGTTCTCGTTATCGACTCTCTGACGGCGTATGCCATAGGCTGGGCGTATGAGATTGACAGTCAGGCAATACAGATTCTTAACAAAACAAGCTATATGACCCGAGAGATGCTGCACGATTTAATCCGCCGTGAATGGAGCGGCGGTTGATGCTCAAAAACGCCTTGTAATGTTTTGTAAGTTGTGTTACAATGTCCTCGTAATATGTAAAGTTATAGGGAGCTGTGTTATGGATAATAAGCCTTATGTATTTATCAGTTACGCTCATGTTAACAGCAAAAACGTTATGCCTTGCATAATGGCTATGCAAAACGCAGGTATAAATCTTTGGTTTAACGAAGGAATAGAGGCAGGCAGCGAATGGCCCGAATACATTGCGATGAAGGTTGTTTCCTGCTCAAAGTTTGTGCTGTTTGTCAGCAACGCCTATCTCACTTCCCAAAACTGCAAGCGTGAGCTTAATTTTGCCATATCCAGAAAAAAGGACATTCTCACCGTATTTATTGAGGATGTAAGGCTCACTCCCGGTATGGAAATGCAGCTTGGCACCTATCAGGCAATGCGTACCGCACGCTTTAGTAACAGTGCCCAGTTTTATAAGTCTTTGTGTAGCGAACGCTTTTTTGACAAGTGCCGTTTAGGTAACGATACAAAAACTTACAACACCGGTTCTAACGAGACCCCGCCTAAAAAGGCAAACACAGGCAGTGGTTATTCACCGAACAGGCAACAGTACACCGCCGCACCTGCCCGTAAAAACCGATACTGGCAGCAGTGCTGGCGTTATGGCTTGGTATTTTCGGTGTGCAAAAGTTTTATTTAGGCAATAAACGGCAGGGTCTTATGTGTCTTGCTTTCTTCTGGACCTACGTGCCATTCGTTATAGGAATTTACGATTGCGTTATGTTGCTGTTTACCTCCAAGGAAAAAATAGAAAAACAGTATAACTGTCGGTTCTAGCGGGTTTTGAGCACGAAGTATGCCAGTGTTTTATATTTGGATTTTAACAATGGAGGAAGTTATGCTTTTAAGATTGGCAGAATATTATGAAAAATATGATTATATAGTTGCGATTATAGGTTCCGTATTAATATGGGCGGTTGGCTTTTTTACAAAACGCTTTTCTGATTATGTTAAAAGTCGCAGATTGAAAAAATTTTTTTGTTTTAATAAAGATGCAATAGATATTATTATATCCAATCGGCATGGTAAATTGACCTTGTCTTCAGATGATGGAGCAACAGAATTAATCGATACATTCGTAACAAAAGGAGAAATGGATGCAGCTATAACAGTCCAGACGATGATGCAGAAAAATCTTGGCTTAACTGCAAATGTGTTAATTAAACCGACTGAGGATAAAACGAATAATATTTTTTGTATAGGTGGCCCCTTATCAAATGCAACGACAGCATTTTATATTAGAACTTATTTTTCACATTTAACCTTTGGCGTGCACAAAGATTCACAGTATTTAAGCGAACGTAATCGTAAAAAATTAGCGGATTTAGTACATGAAGATGATGGGTATACTCAATGTGGGAATCAAATAGGAACTATCCGGCTTATGGGGAAAAAGATATTTGATTTTGACAGAGAACGCGAAGGATACATATTTTTAGCTAAGTTGTCTGAACGAATCGATCTTCAAAACGATGATGATGGTGCTATTTATATATGTTTTGGCAATAATTCTATTACCACTTTAGGGGCTGTAAAAAGCTTTCAAAAAAACATAGTCTCTTTGAGCAAAATCCTAAAAAATAAAAAACGCTATTGTATAATTTTCAAGTGCGATAAAAAAGGAAATTTATATCTTGATAATTATAACGAACTAACAGATACTGCTTTACTAAAAAAACAAATTAACAGTTATTCAAAATAAAAAACAGAGCGAAACAACAACAGCGGAGAAGTCACTCCGCTGTTTGTGTATTTCATAGCCGATAACGGTTTATGTTTTTAATAGAGCCGTGGAACATATCAAGGTGACCACGGTCGTCCTTGTCAAAAATGCCCTTTCCTGAAACTGTTTTTTGGTATTAAAAGTTATCTAAAATATACTGCTTTATATCTTTATGCATCGGAAAAAATTCCTTTGCAGGAACAGGGTCCTTTTCGTAGTCCACAAGATTTGCACGGCGTTTTTCAAGGGGGTTCCGTTTTTCCCACTCCATAAACGCAAGCAAGCGTGCTTTGATTAAAGCCTTGTCTGTCCACTCGTCGCACCAGCGTTCAAAATCATTCAGTATCTTTTCAGGGGTTGTTTGTTCAATTCCTGTCATCCAGTGACCGTAAACCAGGTTAGTCGGCAGTGCGTTAATAAAAATACCCGGGCGGATATAATAATCCTCCTTCGAAAAACAACTGCCCTGAATGTAAAAGCACAGGGTAAATTCCCCTATATCCTTTTTCCAACGCTTGTTTTTTTTCTTAAAGCCCTTTGCTTTCAAATAGGGCGTTGCATATTCAATCAGAGCTTCCTCGGTTAATAAGCTTTTCATAAAACCACCCCTTCACGTTCATTTTATCACAAAAGGGCAAAAAGGTAAAGTGTGTATTGCAATTATGTCGAATCTGTGATAAACTGAATACAGTTAGGAGGGTTTTTAATATGAAACGAAACGCATTTATTCTTATACTTTCTGTTCTTTTGCTGGCGGTTTTGCCTGCCTCCGTCTATGCTACGACGTATAAGCTCAGCGGGACGGATATGTCTGTCAGTCTGGACGACTCCTCCTGGTATGTTTTTACCAGAGATAACATAACGGATAATCCCGAGCTTGAGGAGTTGGGTCTTAAATATCAGGATATCTACGATGTTCTTTATGATAACAACGCCTATGTTAATGCGTGCTTGTTCTACGAGGACGGTGGGTTTGTAGAAATGTTTGTCAGGAAGGTAGCCATAGATACCGGTATGGCAAACCTGTCAAACTACAAGGAAAAAGAGGTTTTGGAGCTGGCAAAGGAAATTGCCAAAAGGAGAAATACAAAAGACTATTCTGTGTATGAAAGTCAGTACAAATTTGCAAACCTTAAGTATAAAGACTCCGGTTATTATATCTGCGAGTATTATACCGTTGTAAACAGGGACGCATATACGGTGACCTTCCAATCCGAAACGGAATTTGTTGCCGAGGAATACGCTGAAATGAAAAGAATAGTTGACAGCATCAGCTTTGACGTTGATACCAGCTTGAAGGAAGAGGGAGACTCTTTCTGGGACGGCGTCCTTGGAGGCGTCATAAAGGGTGCGGCAATCGGTGCCGTTGTTGGCGGTATTATTGCCGTAGTAGGCAAAAAGAAGAAAAACGGCGGCAATAACAACGCATCCTCTGCCTTTGGCGAAGAAAAATAATCTGCATTAAGCAGCAAAAACTCCTTTGTACTTTGCAAAGGAGTTTTTATTGTGCTATTAAAATTTCATATAAAGTATAAATCTCCTCGTTTTGACAAATAATAACACCACAAATGTAAAAACAAGGAGAAATTTATATATGAAAGCAACAGGAATTGTAAGAAGAATAGACGACCTTGGTCGTGTGGTTATTCCGAAAGAAATTAGAAGAACAATGAGAATCCGTGAGGGAGAGCCCTTGGAGATATTTACCGACAAGGACGGGGAGGTTATATTTAAGAAGTATTCTCCCGTGGGTGAGGTTGGTAACTTTACGGGGCAGTTTGCGGAGGCGATAAACAAGTCCAGCGGTATACCTGTTGCCATCTGCGACAACGACACGGTTGTGGCGGTGGCAGGGGTGCCTAAGAAGGACCTTTTGGAAAAGCCTATCTCCCAAACTCTGTACGAGGCAATGGGTAAGCGTCAAAGCTACAGTGCAGAGGCAGGGGGCAGCCAAAGCCTTGAGGTAAGCGAAAGCGGTCTGGGCGTGGTGTCCTATATGTCCCCCATAGTTGCCGAGGGTAACGTAATCGGTGCGGTTATGTCATTGCAGAAGCAAAAGGGTACTGCCCCCGACGATGCGGAAAAAAAGCTTATATCAACGGGCGCTATGTTCCTTTCCACTCAGTTGGGAATGTAATTTTAGAGTGTGAAAAAGTACGTTTAACCGTTATAAAAACCGGGGGCTGTCTCATCAGACAGCCCCCGGTTTTATCAAAACGCACTAACACCGCAAAGGGTGCGAATACTTAAGCAGTAGTTTGTAGGGACATCGGTCCTATGTTTCGTACCGCTTTGCACGCCACATAAAAACCGTGGTGCCGTCCTTAACCGTCACCACGGCGGGAGAAATTCCCCCATTATTCACTACGTTCATAACGGGGACCCCGAAACCCCCGCCTTACGGTTCTACGCCTTATGTCCAATCAAAACCGTAACGCCGAGGTAACAAATACAGACGGCACTGCAAATTATGATTAAACGGAACGGGCATTTTGTAGGGACAAACCGTCGAGGACGCCGCTCCCTACATTTTAATCGTTATGTCACATTAAAAAACATAGTCTTACCGGGGCTTATCAAGTGAAAACTGAGTTGTTTCCCTGGTAAGACCGCCTTTGTATATTTGGTATGAATAAAACCGATTTTATCTATTTTCGTTATAACCCTTCCAAAGCTGGGCGTATATGCCGCTTTTTTCTATAAGGGCGGTGTGGGTGCCTCGCTCGGCAATACCATCGTCGGTGATAACAAGTATCTCGTCGGCGTTCTTTACCGTTGTAAGGCGGTGGGCAACTACTATGGTTGTGCGGCCCTTGCACAGCTCGTCCAGGCTTTTTTGTATCAACAGCTCGGTGGCGTTATCCAAGGCGCTTGTCGCCTCGTCCAGTATCATAACGGGTGGATTTTTCAGAAAAGCACGGGCGATGGATATACGCTGCTTTTGTCCGCCGGATAGCTTAACGCCACGCTCACCCACAACAGTGTCGTAGCCCTTTTCCAAGGACATTACGTAGTCGTGGATGTTGGCACGCTTTGCCGCCGTCTCTACCTCCTCACGGCTGGCATCGGGTCTGCCGTAGGCTATATTATCGTAAATAGAGGAGTTAAACAGGAACACGTCCTGGGCTACTATACCAATCTTGTCACGGAGAGAGTCCAGGGTAATGTCACGGACGTCCACACCGTCAAGCCTTATGGCACCGCCGTCCAGGGGGTAAAACCTGGGTATAAGATGGCAGATGGTAGTTTTGCCGCCACCGGAGGGACCTACCAAAGCCAGGGTACGCCCTGCCTCTACCGTAAAGCTAAGGTTATTAAGCACCGCCTTACCTTCGTCGTAGGAGAAGTTTACGCCTTCAAACTCCAGCTTGCCCTCTACCTTGTCGATGGGTGTCGCTGTGTCACGGTCGGCCTCCGTGGGGTAGTCCATTATCTCAAGGAAACGCTTAAAGCCCGTCATACCGTTCTGATACTGCTCCACAAAGCCGATAAGCCTTCTTATAGGGCTGGTAAATACGTTTATGTACAGCAAAAAGGCGGTAAACTCGGGCAAGGTGATGTACCCGTAAAAGAAGAACAAGCCGCCTGCCAGGTACATTATAAGCATAAGCAGGTCGGTAATCAGGGTGGTACCGCCGTGGAACTGCGCCATTGCCTTGTAGGCGGCACGCCTTGCGTTTATAAACCTGCCGTTACCCTCCGCAAAGCGGGCGTTTTCCTCCTCACGGCTGCCGTACGCCTTGGAAACTCTTATGCCTGACACACTGTTTTCAAGTCCTGCGTTTATCTCGCCAACCTCCTTGCGGGATTGGGTAAAGGCGTCGGACATCTTACGCCTTTGCTTTGCCGCAAAAAATATAAGTATAGGCAAAAAGGCATAGAGTATAAGGGTCAGGGGCAGACACATTTTTGCCATCAGTACAAAGGCGCCGATAAGCATAACCACGGACAAAAACAAGTCCTCGGGGCCGTGGTGTGCCAGCTCCGACACGTCCATAAGGTCGTTGATTATGCGGGACATTATGGTGCCCGTTTTGTTGCTGTCAAAGTAGCTCAGGGGTAGCTTTTGCAGATGGTCAAACACGTCACGACGCATTGCCGCCTGCATACGCACGCCTACCATATGTCCGTAATACTGGACGAAATAGTTAAGCAAATACTTTGCCACGTATATAAGCAGCAGCACTCCTGCCAGTATAAACAGCATCCTCAGCTTGCCGTTGGGGATGTAATCCTCCAGCATACTGCGTGTTATCTCGGGATAGATAAGGTCACAGCCTGCCAGCAGAAAGGCACAAAGCATATCTGCGGCAAACAGCTTCTTTTCGGGTGAATAATATTTAACAAATCTTTTTATCATCTTGTGTTTTCCTGTTTGTTATTGTATAATGTCTACACGGTTGCGTTTTTCGTCTTTGAAAAAGCATCTTATGTTCTCGCATATTTCATCAAGGCAACGCTTCCTTGCCTCGTACGCCGCCCATGCCATATGGGGTGTAAGGCACAGGTTCGGCATATCACGCAGGGGGTAAAAGGGGCTGTCTTCGGGCATAGGCTCCTTGCTGTAAACGTCCACGCCCAGCCCTGCTATTTGTCCTTCAACCAAGGCGTTTGCCAAGGCGGTCTCGTCCGTTACCGCGCCTCTGGCGGCGTTTACTATGATAACGCTTTTCTTCATCATAGCCAGCCTGCGGCTGTCTATAAGGTTACGGGTAGCATCCGTAAGGGGAGTGTGCAGGGTGATAATATCAGACTCTCTGCAAAGGGTGTCTATATCCACGCACCGTACGCCCTCTGTTGCCCTTTGCTTGCACACGATTACCCTGCAGCCAAAGGCGTCTGCTATCCTTCCCACCTGCTTGCCGATGTTGCCGTAGCCGACTATACCCCAGGTTTTGCCGCGAAGCTCGTAAAAGGGCGGCGCAACCTTGTTGGCTCTGCCCGATGCGGTGTAGCTGCCGTCCTTAACGAAGGGAAGGTATTCACCGTAGCGGCAGGCAAGATACAGCACGCTGGCGGCGGTTATCTGGGCAACGCTGTCCGTAGAGTAGCCCGCCACGTTGCAAACCCCAACACCGTGGCTTCTGCAGGCGGCAAGGTCTATATTGTCGTAGCCTGTGGCGGCAACGCAGATAAGCTTAAGGCTTGGTGCGGCGTCAAGCTCCGCCTCGCCCAGGCGTACCTTGTTTACAACTATTATGTCCGCTTTTTCTATACGGCTTTTTATTTCATCTGCGGCGGTGCTTTGGTAGGCTGTAACACAGCCAAACTCGTCAAGAGTATTCAGCTCCAGGTCCTCACCAAGGGTGCCTGCGTCAAGTACAACTATATTCATAAGCAACAAACCTCCTTTATCGGGAATATTTTATCACAAACAGTAAAAATAATCAACAGTTAATATAAAACGGAGGAACAAAATGAAAACTAAAATACTTTGCATTATTCTTTCTCTCGTGTTGCTTTTCGGCATCCTTACCGCCTGCGGTGGGGACGTAAAGGACGTGGGCAGTGCAGACTCCTCTGAGGAGTTTCTTTACAGTGAGGAGTCCTTTGAGGCAAACGTAAGCGAGGAATACCTGTTAGGTATGAAAAGCTTTACGGCTACCGAGGGCGAATACACGGCACCCGGCTTTACCGTGCTGTGCGATAACGAGGAGCTTAAGGACCGTGCCCAGAAGCTGTTCAGTAAAAGCAACAGAGAGCTTAGCCTTAGCATAGACAGCGGCTTTACACCCGAAGGTGCCCCTGAGGCTGTCCTCGACCAAGCCTACAAAATAGAGGTAGGCGACAGCGTTAAGGTAACGGCAAGAGGGGAGCTGGGGTTGTACTACGGCGCTCAGACCGTAAGCCATTATCTCAAACTGCAGGGCGGTATGTACTGCGGCACCTACGTGGACTGGCCCGACGTGGCAGAGCGTACCTTGCACCTTGACGTTGCCCGTAAGTATTTCACCAAGGACTGGATTATGGACCTTATAGAGGATATTTCCGCCTTTAAGATGAACGCACTGGAGCTTCATTTCAGTGAAAACGAGGGCTTTCGTATCCAGTGCGATACTGACCCTGCAATAATGTCCGACGAATACCTTACCAAGGACGAGGTAAGAGAGATAATAGCCTATGCCGAGGAGCTATACGTGGAGATTATCCCTTCCTTTGACTCACCCGGCCACGTAAAGCAGATACTTAAGGCACACCCCGAGTATATGCTTATCGACGTGGACGGCTATGCCTCTGAAAAGACCCTTGATATTACCAACCCCGAGGCGGTTGCTTATATAAAGAGCTTGCTTGACGAGTATGCAGAGCTGTTTAAGGACTGCAAGCAATTCAATATAGGCGGTGACGAAAGCTTTGGCTGGTCTGACGTACGCCGTATGCAGTTTTCTGCGTGGCAGATACTGGAGGACTACGCAAAGGCTACCTACGGCAGTGACGCCAACGCCCACGATGCCTTTGTAGGCTATATTAACGATATTGCCGCCCATATGAAAGCCAAGGGCTTTAAGGTGCGTGCCTGGAACGATGGACTTATCCGCAATCTGGACCAGGCGGAGGTAAACAAGGCAAGCACCGATATCGGCGTTTGCTACTGGACAAACAACGGCACCCTCAGCGCTACGGTGGTTACCCCCTACATAAACGGCGGCTATGACGTCTATAACGTTAACGAAGCCTTTATGTACTACGTGCTGAAGGCAGGCTTTAAGCAGCCTAATGCCAGAGAGATTTACAACAAGTGGCACAGCGGCTATTTCACAGGCGGCAGTGACAAGGGCACCAATCCCAACAAATATGAAACCCCATACGAGGTGGGTGAACAGCTTAAGGGCGCCTATTTCTGTATCTGGTGCGACCATCCCGACGCCCAGACTGAAGACCAGGTAAAAAGCGGCAGCCGTTCAGCCCTCCGTGCAATGGCGGTAAAGGCGTGGAACTACGCCCCAAAGGTAGACTATAACTCCTTCCTGTCCCAGGCTAAAAAGGTAACTAAGTAAATTTAAGAGGCTGTCTTAAATCGATTCGAACAATTTAAGACAGCCTCTTTTACTGCGGGATTTATATAACTTGGAATATATAAAACTTAAGATAATCGGTCTCGGGTACGTTCCACATAATGGGATGGTCGGGGGATTGGGTACGGGCTTCTATCTGCTTAAGCTCTACGCAGGCTTCGGATGCGGCGCTTTTCAGCATCTTGCGGAAAAGGCTGTCCGTCATAAAGTGGGAGCAGGAGCAGGTTGCAAGATAACCGCCTCTGGGCAGTAGCTTCATCGCCTTGCGGTTTATCTCCCTGTAGCCTCCTATTGCCTTGCCTACCGTTGCACTGCTTTTTGTAAAGGCAGGCGGGTCAAGGATTATAAAGTCCCAGGGGTGTATCTTGTTAGCCTCTGCCTCGGTAAGCAGGTCAAACACGTCGTTTTTAACAAACTCTATCTTCTTTTCCAGGCCGTTAAGAGTGGCGTTACGTACCGCACTGTTAAGGGCGTCTGCCGAAACGTCCACCGCCATCACACTCTCCGCTCCTGCGGCGGCACAGTTAAGGGCAAAGGCACCCGTATGGGTAAAGCAGTCCAGCACCTTTTTGCCTCTTGCAATTTTTGCCACTGCGGCACGGTTGTACTTCTGGTCAAGGAAAAAGCCTGTTTTCTGACCGTTTATATAGTCCACGTCGTATTTAATGCCGTTTTCGGTGATGATAACGTGGCCGTCACCGTTGCCCATATAGTAGCCCTTTTTACGGGGAAGCCCTTCCTTGTCACGGAGAGCCAGCTCGTTTCTTTCATATACTATGTCAATACGCTCTCCACGGAGCATAAGCTCTTCTACCAACAGGCGGTATAGGGTACGCTTGATAAGCTCCGTACCAAGGCAGGCTATTTCTATGCTAAGCACGTTTTCAAACCTGTCGCAGGTCATACCGGGGATGCCGTCTGCCTCACCAAAGATTATACGGCTGCAACGGATGTCACTGCCCATAACAGTCATCCTGTAATCCAGGGCGTAGCTGATACGGCGACGCCAGAAGTTGTCGTCAAATTTATCGTTTGCGTTGTTGGAGATAACACGCAGTCTTATCTTGGAAACGCTGTTATAAAAGCCTGTGCCCAGATATCTGCCCTTGCCGTTAAGCACGTCAACGAGACCGCCGTCGGAAATAGCACCGCTGATAGAACGCACCTCGTCTTCAAAAACCCAAGGGTGGCCTGCCCTTAAGGAAAGCTCTGCTTTTTCGCTTACGGTTATGGTAGGGTAAGGTCTGCTCATAAAAAACACTCCCTCATTTTAATATACCTTATATTCTATCATATAATATATATTTTTGCAAGAACAAAACGCTATATCGGGCATATTTTAACAAAAAACGCCCCACTGCTGACCGTGTCAGCAGCGGGGCACCCCCAAAAACCTCAGGTTAAGAAAAAACACTTAACAAAACGTATTAAACCTATTCAATCCCGTCCTCGTCGGTGGGGGCTTCCTCTGCCTTCATTTGGTCGTAGGAAACGCCGCCACAACGCTCCAGCTCTACGTTAAGGATGGCGTCAATTACGTATCTACCCTTTTCGTCAAGCTGATTGTAGGCACTGATAAGGCTCATACCCTTGTGGCTGTTGTTGTAAAGAGGGGAATACTCATACAAATTGATACCCAGCTTGCGGCATATTTTAAGCACCGTATCATAAGAGGTGCCGCCGATGCCGTTGTGCAAAGCGCTTACAATGGTGGACTGGGGGATACCCACGTCCATCGAAAACTTGCGTACGCTTTTGTACTGAAACTTAATTTCGTTTTTAATTGCCATAGTTAGCAGGTCCAAAACATTCACTTCCTATTATAAGTTTTTCGTATTATAATTTAACCTATAACATTATAACAAATAAAAACCAAAAAGTAAATAACATATTGAGAAAAAAATAAGCAAAAATTAACGAAACTTTGGGCGTTATACCAAAAAACGCAACACTTCAACGCTGTGTTGTAAATTTTGAGCATATTTTTTATTTTACGATAATTTATCTAAGAATTACACCTTTTGTTGCAGTTGTCACAAACGCCGTTAAGGACGGTATTTTCCGTGAAGTAGGACTTTATATTTTGCAGGGTGCATTGGGCAATGTTTTCCAATGCCTCCTCAGTCAAAAACGCCTGGTGGGAGCTGATTATTACGTTGGGCATAGACAAAAGCCTTGCCAGCACGTCGTCGGGCATAATATGCTCGGAGTTGTCCTCAAAGAAAAACTCTGCCTCCTCCTCGTACACGTCCAGTGCCGCACCGCCTATCTTGCCCTGCTTTATGGCGGCAAGCAGTGCCTCTGCATCCACCAGGGCACCTCTGGAGGTGTTTACCAGCACCACGCCCTTTTTCATTGCCGACAGCGCCTTTTCGTCTATGACGTGATAGGTGTCGGCGGTCAGGGGGCAATGGAGGGAGATTATATCGCTCTCGGCAAAAAGAGTCTCCTTGTCCACGTAGTCTATGCCCTCGGCGGGGTAGGGGTCGTGGGCGATAATACGCATACCAAATCCACGGCAGATATCAATAAACACCCTGCCAATCCTGCCCGTGCCGATAACGCCAACGGTTTTACCGTAAAGGTCAAAGCCCGTAAGTCCCGACAGGCTGAAGTTAAAGTCCCTTGTGCGGATGTACGCCTTGTGAGTGTGTCTTATAAGGGTAAGCAGCAGTGCCATAGCGTGCTCTGCTACCGCATAGGGGGAGTAGGCAGGCACACGGACAACGGCAAGCCTTCCGCAGGCGCTTTGGCAGTCCACGTTGTTAAAACCTGCACAACGCATTGCTACCAGCTTAACGCCGCCTGCCACCAGCTTTTCTACCACCCCTGCGGAAACGTCGTCGTTTACAAAGGCGCAAACTGCGTCGTAGCCCGCGGCAAGCTCTGCCGTATCCTCGCCCAGCTTAGCCTCAAAGTATTTTATATCCACGCCGTATTCCTTGGCGTAACGGTCAAAGCCCTTACGGTCATAGGGCTTTGTATCAAACATTGCAATACTGATCATAGTTTATCTCCTTACGTTTCTATTGTTAATATATACTAAAAACAGCAAGAGCAAACACTAAAGGACAAAAAATCTGTGTGTTTGCTCTTTTCTTCGTTAAGCTTTTTGTATAAAAAGGGTAAACTTAGTCAGTAGCGCTATTTACCCGAAATTTTCTGTGCCAAGGCGATAACATCCGCAGAAGAGAAGCCACCGTCCCCGTTGTAGTCCAAGGCTGTCTCATAGGCGCCTGTGTGGTTTATAAGCGCCTTTGCTGCTCTGGTCTGCTCGATGTAGTCAGCAGAGGAGATGGAAGCATCGCCGTTGATGTCGCCTGCTACTACAAGCAGGTAGCTCTTTTTAACAACGCCGCCAACAACCAGCTCTACCTTACAGCCGGTGCCAACATAGCTGCTGTCGCTCAAGGTAGCACCGCCGGCGTTTTTGAACACAAGGTACTTGCTGTCTTCGTTAAACTTAGCCTTAATTGCGCTTACATCAGAGTTTGCGTTAAAGCCACGGAACATATTGTTGTTATTGCCGCATTTGCTGATACCGCTGCTGAGTTTGGGAGTAATATCGCTAACCAAAGGAGTGCCGCCGTTTACAAGGATATAAGCCTTGGCACTGACGCTGTTGCTGTCAAGGTAGATGCCCTTAAGTGTCAGGTCGTCCCCGGTTTTGATAGTGCCGGCGTAAGCGTAGTTGGTGTAGGCGGCGTGGATGGCAAAGAGTATTTTGTTGCCGCTTACAGTAACGCTTTTGGCGGTATTGTACTCGTAAACAGTGTCTACATTATATGTGCCGTCTGCGTTAGGTGAACATAGGAAGGCGCGCCAGTAGGCTGCCGCAAAGGTGCTGCCCTTTGCCGCTGTCCAAACAGTGCTGTTGGAAACACCCGTAGAGCCGTTTATCTCGGCAACGGGGATATACTCCACATCTGCAGGATATGCGGTGGGAGAGTCTATAAGCACAGTCTTGGTGGCATCTGCAGAGTTGTTGGGGCCAACTGCCGTTACAGTTATCTTCATATACTTACCCTTGCCCTGAGCAGGTACGGTAAAGCTTGTAGAAGTGGTGGTGGAGGAAAGTACGGTGGCAGCGGCGGTTGCGCTGGGCTCACCGTTGTATAGCTGAACACTGTACTTGTAGGAGGTAGCGTTGGTAACTGCACTCCAGCTTACGCTAAGGCTTTGGTTACTGCTTACGTTGCCGTTAACACTGATAGACGGAGCAGAAACGGTTTTGCCTGAGCTGGTAAACTGAATAACTCTGTTACTGTCGTTAAGCATATAGCCTGTATAGGCGGTGCCGTTTACGGTAACGGTAGCCTTAAGTCTGCCGTTGGAGCAAATCTCGGTTACCTCAAACATTGTATGACGGGGAACGGTAACAAGGGAGCTTGTACCTGTTTGGGTGGAGTAAAGAGCTTTTGTACCGTTGGTATTGATGTAGTAACCGGGAGTAGGCTTAGAGCCGCTGTAGTCTATTTTTTCAACGCCGGATGCGCTCTTGTAAGGAAGCACGCCGTAGCCTGTTATGTAGCCGTAGCTAAGGGCATATTTCTTAAAAAATACGCCGCCGCCTGCGGATACAAGACCTTGAGCGTCACTGGTGTTACCCTCGATGGTGTAAACATAGCTGCTGTCGGAGTAAACAACTATACCTATGTGGTCCTCGCCCGATTTACCCCCTGCCCAGTCGAAGAAAATAAGGTCGCCCGGTTGAGGTGCGTAGGTACCGCCGTTGTGCTTGGAATACTTAAAGTAGCCGTAGTGTCTAAGCTGGTCTGCCCAGTGAGCACAGCCAACCTCACGCCAGATGTATGCAGAGTTAGTGTACTTGTAGTTACGGCACCAGTCGCTTATAGAGCCTTGGTTGGTGCATTGGGCCTGATATAGCGCCCAAGAGCAGAAGGTTGCACACCACTCGTAGGCGTAGCCGCTACCCCAGTTGCCCATATTGTAGTTATACTCGGTGTAGTTGCCGCTGCCTGCGGTGGTACCTGCATATGAGCCGGAGGAGTTGCTTTCCAGGTATCCTGCCTGAGACATAGCAAGGGCAACAACGTCGGTACGGCCGTCACCGGTAAGCTTTACCTTTGTAAAGTTTGAGTAAAACTTACTTCCCTTATAAGAGGAGGAGGCAGCGTTTGCTGCGGTCCTGTACGTAGCTGCAGAGGCAGGAACAAAGGATGCGGGGAAGAGCATGGTTAATATCAAAACTAAGGCTATTATCGCTTTTAAGCTCTTTTTCATGCTGTCGTTCTCCTTATGTATTATGCTTTTTTCTTTTTCTTAATAACTCCCGTAGCTATACCTGCCGCAAGCAGTACGGAAACAGAGCAAATCGTTACCACGAGCCAGGTGCGGTTGCCCTCCTCAGGCTCCTCTGCCTTGGGCGGTAGGGGAGTAGCGGTAAAGGTTGCCGTGTACTTAAGGTTTCTTACCACAATCCGGTCCGGCTCTTTATCCCAGCCGCTGAAGGTGTAGCTGTACGTATCGTCGTCAGGCTTGGTGGGGGTAGTCTCAGGCTCGGGAAGCCAATCGTTGTACTTGCAGGGGATTTCCTCAAATACACTGCCGTCCTCGTTATAGTAGGTAACGGTAAGGTCTACGGGCTTCCATACCGCAAAAAGAGTTATATCTGCATTTTCGCTGTACTCTGCGCCGTGCTCGTAGTCTACGGTTTTTGCCGATTTGTCGGTAGACCAGCCGATAAGGCTATGACCTGTTTTGGTGGGTCTTTTTCCGCCCAGGGTTATTGTGTCACCAAGAAGCTTGCGTTGCTCGCTTATACTGCCCTTGCCACCCTTAAGGTTGTATTTAACGGTGTAAATCTTGTACTTTTCGTAGGTGATACCGCCGCTTGATACGTATGCCTCACCCTCGCCGTGCTTTATCTTGCACCAGTTGCCCTCAAAGCCCGTTACCTGTACCTCGTCGCCCTCCTTCAGGGTAGTAAGCTTTTCGCTACCGCTGTTTGCCTCTGACATAAGGGCAAGCGTGCCTGCAGTTACTATATATCTGCCCACGGGGTTAAGAGCGCCCTCCATAAGAGCGTTATAGTCCATACCCTCTTTTACGGTGTACTGTGGTACGCAGTAGCCGTGTACGTAGGTGCTTGTAAGACTGTAGGAGTGGGTTGCAACCTGGGCACCGCCGTTGCCTTCAACGGTGTAAACTTTGCCGTCCTTTACGCCCAAAACAAGACCTACGTGGGTTATATCATCATCCTCGTTAAACATTATGATGTCGCCCAGTATGGGGGTGTAGCCGCTGTCACGGGGGTAAAATATGTCGTGTTTGACATACCAATTGGTCATACGGCTGCAGCTTATCTCGGTAAGAGCAACGGTAGCAGGCACCTTTGCCTGTCTTAAGCACCAGGAGACGAAGGCGGCACACCAGGCGTAGCCGTAGCTTACGCCGTTGCCCTCCTGATTGTCAACCTTGCCCCATACACGGGTATACTCTGCAAAGTTGCGGCTGCCCTTGGCGTTAAGGCCGTCCATATCCTCTTCACAGTCGCCCTCGTGGTAGCCCAGCTGGGAGAGGGCAACGGCTACAGTGTCGTAACGATGGTCACCTGTCAGCTTCACCTCAAGCAGTCTGTCGTAAAATCCGCTTGCCTTATAGTGTATGCCTACGGCAACGGTAGGCTCCACGGCGGCGGCGTTGATGTAAGCACCGCCTACGGTCAGACTCAGCATAAGCAAAGCAAACAGCGTTACGCAAAGGGTTTTAATATACCTCATGTTTACACAACCTTTCTTTGTAATAATTTGCCAAATAAAACCTATGCCGTTGTCAAAACGCAAGCGTTGATTGCAGAGATGCATCTTTCGTAGGTCAAGTGTTCTAACTTCATATCTTCTCCGCTTTCGGAAAGGATATCCAAAGAAGCGCAAATGTTTACCAGATTTCTGGCTAAGTCATCGTTGTCTTTTCCCACAACGTGAATACGCAAGCAAATTCTCTCCAATGAATTTGTGTTTTCAATTGTGTCGCCTTCGCTACGCATAACGGTGGCGTTTAATACACCCTTAAGCTGTTCAACGTGTTTTTTTGTGGGCATAGATTGTATTTTGCCGGGCTTTAAGCCTACGTAATAGTTACAGCAGGGGTACTTAAAGCGTGCGTTGTCTGTATCCACGATAGGTGTTAAAGCCATTTTTCCCGTTAAAGCAAAGTTAACCATATATTTAAGGGAGTTTGTGCCGTTTTGGTATTCCGAGAAAATATAGTTTTGCGCACCGCCCATTCTGTATCCGGCTTCAAACACGTAAAAATCCCCATCTTGGTAGAAACACTGTATGGTCATAACACCGTTTTTAACGTGCATACCTTCAAAAAAGCGTGCCATATTGGTATGCAGCTTTTTGTAATAGTCGTCTATGTGTTTGCTTGGGTACACGTGGAAAAGCGGAAGAATTAAATTATCGTCGTTGCTGTGTGTAAAGACTTTTGTAAACGCAGAGGTTAAAGAGCAAACACCGTCTTGAATGGTAAACTGAAAGAAAGTTTCGTCGGCGTTTTCAATGTATTTTTCCACAATTACCTGCTTCTTTACAGAGTAACGCAAGGCTTCCTCGTACAAATGGGGAAAATCTTTTGCGCTATAACAAACGTTCATCCCGCGGGCGCCGGAACCGTCAACGGGTTTTAGAAGTACGGGGTAAGTAAGCCCCTCAACATCCTGTGCGTTTTTTACGCTATATTCGGGCACGACCGGTATCCCGTATTCAATGCATTTTTGCTTAAATAAAGCCTTGTCCGAAAGCAGATTCCAGCATTTGCGGTCGGCATAAAAGTTTACACCCGTTTTTTCAGCAACTTCAATTGCCGGCAGCATATTCAGCTCCTGCGCACCGACAAAAATGCCGTCTATTTTTTTGTCCACTACCAGCTTGGCTATGTTCTCAACGTCCATTGTGCTGTAGGGATATGCTTCGTCCGCTTCCTTGTAGTATTTAGCGTTTGGGTTGTTACCCACTGCGATAATATAAAAGCCTTTTTCTGCTGCGTATTCCTTAATGTGTTCAAAATAGGCAGTTCCGCCCATCATCAAAAGCCTTTTTTGGCTTAAATCCATTGTATTCATAATAAAAACCTCCTTTCAACACACTCGTTTGTAAGAACGCATGAATTGAAATTACACCTCCCTAACTATAACACAAAAAAACATATTTGTCTATACCTTTTTATGTGCTTGGCCAATCCCGGTTTGTTCTTCACCTGCACAATTGTTGACAAGGGAAAATGATTTCGGTTTGGTAAATAATATTGATTTTTGCCATACTTTGTGATATTATAGTGTGAGCATAAGAGTATAATTGAATTTTGAAAGGAAATGCGGTATGCTTATTTCTGTTGCTATCCCTTGTTACAAATCCAAAAACACAATTGGTAAGGTTGTTGATGGGATTCGCGGCGTTTTTGCCAAACATCCAGAGCATGATTATCAAATAGTATTGGTTAACGATTATCCTTTTGACGACACGTTTGAGGTTATATCCGATATTTGTAAAAAAGACCCTAAGGTTACAGGAATAAACTTATCTAAAAACTTTGGACAAACTGCCGCAAAGCTTGCCGCTATACCTTATGCAAAGGGCGAGGTGCTTGTTTTTATGGACGACGACGGTCAGCATCCCGAAGAGGGTATTATTACTCTTGCAGAGAAGGTTTCAGAGGGATACGACGTCGTGTACGCAAGCTTCAAAAGCAAAAAGCACAGCTTGTTTAAGCGAATCACCAGCAAAATCAACGCTAAGATTGCAGAACTTAACGGAACCAGAAGAAAAGGTGTAAACGTATCCAGTTTTTATGCCCTCAGCCGTTTTGCCGTTGACGCATACAAAGAGTATAACAGTCCTTTTCCTTCTATGATGGGTTATATAAACACTTTGGCAGGACGTGTAACCTCCATCGAAATGCCGCACAGAGCCAGAATGGAAGGTAAATCCAATTATACCCTGGGTAAGCTTCTTAAGCTTTGGCTTACGGGCTTTACAAACTTTTCCGTTGCGCCCTTGCGCTTTATAGCGCTGCTTGGTGTTATTATAGCCTTTAGCGGCTTTTGCTTCGGCGTGGGTATTGTTATTTCAAAGATAATAAACCCTGCAATGGCGGCAGGGTACGCATCTACAATGGCGGTTTTGCTGTTGCTTGGCGGGCTTATCCTCCTTGCACTGGGCTTTATCGGTGAGTACATCGGCAGGATATATATGACCGTAAGCAATCTACAGCAGTACCGTGTAAGGGACGTTATAAACAAGCCCGAGGATAAGGAGTAGTTATGGCAGAAATATCAAACCAGAATAAAAAGAGCAGACTTTTGTGGCTGTTTATACTCCACGCCCTTATCTGCTTTTTGTCCTTCGGCGGCGTGCTGTCAAAGCTGGCGGCAGGGCAGGAGTTTTTGTCTCTGCCCTTTATAGGACTTTATGTAGCAGAGATTTTTATTCTCTTTGTGTACGCCATCCTTTGGCAGCAGGTGCTTAAGCGTTTGCCTCTTACCCTTGCCTTTGCAAACAAGTCTGTCAGTATGATATGGGCAACCACCTGGGGCGTGCTTTTCTTTAACGAGGTGGTAAACACTCAGATGCTTATAGGGATAGG